>CAJQNW010000034.1 GCA_905479765.1 uncultured Tepidamorphus sp.
CGTCGCGGGTGCGCTGAACGATCTCGTCGAGACGCTTCTTGGTGGTCCAGTTCATCTTGATCAGGTCGGGCAGGGGAATGCCGGCGACCGTGGAGTAGCGCACCAGCGGCACCATCGTGTCGCCGTGACCGCCGAGAACGAAGGCGGTGACGTCCTCGACAGAAACGTCGAATTCCTCGGCGAGGAAATAGCGGAAGCGCGAGGAATCGAGCACGCCGGCCATGCCGACCACCATGTGACGGGGCAGGCCCGAGGCCTTCTGCAGGGCCCAGACCATCGCGTCGAGCGGGTTGGTGATGCAGATCACGAAGGCGTCGGGGGCATACTTCTTGATGCCCGTGCCGACCTGCTCCATCACCTTCAG
The DNA here is from genome assembly GCA_905479765.1 of uncultured Tepidamorphus sp. Taxonomy (GTDB): domain Bacteria; phylum Pseudomonadota; class Alphaproteobacteria; order Rhizobiales; family Tepidamorphaceae; genus Microbaculum. The sequence goes on from CAJQNW010000034.1 coordinate 365, forward strand.
GTTGATACCGAGGAGGTCGTCTCGGCTCATGCCCGGCTTGCGGGGAACGCCGGCCGTGACGATGATCACGTCGGAGCCCTTGAGCGATGCGTAGGACTGTGTTCCCGAAAGCTTCGCGTCGAAGCCGTCGACCGGGGAAGACTGGGCAAGATCCAGTGCCTTGCCCTGCGGGGTGCCTTCGGCGATATCGAAGAGAACGATGTCACCGAGTTCCTTGAGGCCGGCAAGATGGGCGAGCGTGCCGCCGATCTGTCCGGCGCCGATCAAAGCGATCTTGTTACGCGCCATTGGATGAGATTTCCCAGATTTGGCCCGCGCGGAACCGTTCCGCGTGCGGGCACTCTATCAGCCCGCGCTGTCACTAGCCCGAATGTCCGACCCGTTCAAGTAAACCCTCGTATAAGGCCGTGCATTTGGCTTCTTCAGGACGGCGAAACCGGCGCAGATCCGTTTTTGCGCGTTTCATAGGCCGCCGTCAGATAGTCCTCGGATCGCATTTCGTGCAGCCGCGAGGCGGTGCGCTGGAATTCCGCGGCGCTGTCCCCGGACGTATAGAGCGCGTCCGGTTCGGCCTCGGCCGAAACCACGAGTTTGACCCTGTGGTCGTACAGCGTGTCGATAAGCAGCACGAAGCGACGTGCTTCGTTGCGCTGTTCGGGGTTGAGGTGGGGGATGGCGTCGATGAAGACGGTATGGAATGTGCCGGCGATCTTCAGGTAGTCATTGGCGCCAAGCGGGGCCTCGCAGAGATCGGCGAAGGAAAACCGCGCAACCCCGTCGTAGCTCTCGGGAACGGGGACCTGGCGGCCCTTGACCGAAATCGTCGTCGGCGTGCCGCTGACGGTTCCCGTCAGGCGTTGCCAGGTGTGATCCATCGCCTCGTGGGCGGCTTTGTCGGCGGGAGAAAAATAGAGTTCGGACGAGCGCAGCCGGCCAAGGCGGTAGTCGGCGTCGGCGTCGAGGCAGATGACGTCGACGCGTTCCTTCAGGAGCGCGATGAACGGCAGGAACAGCGCCCGGTTGAGTCCGCCGGCGTACAGTCCGTCCGGATCGATGTTGGAAGTGGTGACCAACACCAAGCCGCGTTCGAACAGCTGGGTGAACAGGCGGCCGAGGATCATGGCGTCGGCTATGTCGTCCACGTGAAATTCGTCGAGGCACAGAAGCCGTGCCTCGGCGGCGAGGGACTTGGCGACGGGCGGGATCGGGTCGTCGCCCTTGACCTCGCCGGCCTTCAGCTTCTGGCGCCAGTCCTGGATGCGCTCGTGCACGTCGGACATGAAGTCGTTGAAATGGGTGCGGCGCTTCCGCTTCAGCTCGGTCGCCTCATAGAACAGGTCGACGAGCATGGTTTTGCCGCGGCCGACCTCGCCCCAGACGTAGAACCCTTTCAGCGGGGATTCCTTCTGGCGGCGGGCGAACAGCCAGCCCAGATGCGATTGCTTTTCGGCCAGCCGCCGGTTGACGAGCTCGGTCGACAGCCGTGTCAGCCGGTCGGCGACCTTCGCCTGACTGGGATCGAAGGCGATCTCGCCGCTCTCGGCCATGCCCGCATAGCGTTCGGCGACCGTGCCGCTCATGCCGGGCCCGCCGCATAAAGGCGGGAGTCGGTCAAGGTCTCGCTTGGGAAACGTTTTCGATTCATCAATCTCAAGGCCAGCCGCTTACCTCGGATGCCGGGGCGCATCGGCCCTTCTAATACGCCAATCTGATTACCAACCTCGCTCGCGTTTGATCAAGCGCTGCGATTCGCCGCTATTTTCACAGTTGCAGCTGCGTTGATGGCGATCGGGCGGTTCGACTCGCGCGGCCGCGCCGACCAGACGGTTATCTGATTCGGTCCGCGAACTCGGCGACGATCTGTTGGTAGACCTCGCGCTTGAAGGGCACGACGTGATCGACCAGGTCGTCGACGGCCGTCCACTTCCAGGCGTTGAATTCGGCCTTGTGGTGACCGCCCCCGGGCTTCAGGATTTCGATCTCCTCGTCGTTTCCGGTAAAGCGAAGCAAGTACCATTTCTGTGTCTGGCCACGGTAGCGACCCTTCCAGGCCTTGCCGACCAGTTCGGGCGGCAGGTCGTAGGTGAACCAGCTGTGGGATTCGGCGATGAGCTCGACCGAACGGATGCTGGTTTCCTCGTAGAGTTCCCGGTAGACGGCCGCCTCGGGGTCCTCGTCCTCGTCGATGCCGCCCTGCGGCATTTGCCACCAGGTGCCGGGGCCTTCGGGCTCCTCGGGGCCGTCGGCTCTGTGACCGATGAAGACGCGTCTGTCCTTGTTGATGACGAGCGCGCCGACGCAGGGCCGGTAGGGAAGGGTTTCGGGGTCGATCTTCGCCATCGTGACGATCCTTCGGTCGGAGGAAATCCTGACCGGGGAGTTCTGACGCCGAGCGCGGTTCTGTCAACCGCATGGCCGCCGATTGGTCCTGGAGACCGGCGCTCAGGTCTGGCCGCCTGATGCAACGACGCTCGCTGGCACCAGTACGACGCCTTCGCTCTTCAGCTGTTGGGCCCATTCGTCGATGGCGTGGATGGTAATGGGAAGGCCGGATCCGACACCGATTGCGATGCCCCTCATCTTGGCTATTTCCACGAGTTTGGACAGCTGGCTCTCGATTTCCTTCTGCGAGGGGACCGCGTCGATGACGAGATTGGCCTGGGCGAAGGGTAGACCGACCTCGGCGGAAATATTGCCGGCAATCGAGCGCGGAGACGTGCCGTCGTCGAGATAGATGAGGCCCCTGTCTCGCAGTTCGCCGAGGATCGGGCGCAGCGATTCATCGGAGGCGGTGAAGCGGGCGCCCATGTAATTGAGCACGCCGACATAGCCCGTGAAGCGGCTCATGATCCAATGCAGCCGATCACGGTTCTGATCGGTACTGAGACCGGTCAGCAGCGTGTGCGGGCCGGGATCGTTGTCAGGATAGTCGTAAGGCTCCAGCGGTATCTGCAGGGCCAGCTCATGGCCTGACTGGCGGGCCCGGTTTGCGAGCCGGTCGACTTCCGCACCGTAAGGCGCGAATGCCAGTGTGACTTCGCCGGGCAGCGCGTCGATCGCGGTTTCCGTCGCGGTCGTAGACAAGCCCATGCCGCCAATCACGATGGCGATGCGGGGGAGAGCTTCGCTCTTCGAAGCGGGCGTGGCGCTCGAGTAGACCTCCGCCGGCCGTCGTCCATCCCGGGAGATGACGGGCAGCGGGCCGTACCGACTGTTTTCGACCAGGCCCAGGTCCAGCGAGGTCAGCTCGACTTCAGCCTGTTGGCGTGTGTTGGCGAGGGGATCGGAAATGACGATATCGGCGGGCGGCTGGCTATGCCCGCTGGGCAGGGGCTTGGCCTCAAGTGAATCGACGGTCGGGCGGATATCCAGGTCTTCGCCGCTATCGGCCTGGATCGCCGAAGGCCGGTCGAGGGCGATTACAATGACCGGCTCGCCGCCAAAGGGGTCGTCGACGACAATCAGCCAGCCGACAACGAACAGGGCGGAAAGCCCGACGCAGGTCAGAATGGCGCCAAGCAAGGTGATGCCACCGAGCCGCTTGCGCCACGTCTGCAGGGCATTGCCCGCAGATTTCAGACCATCCGCCGCCATGATCCGTCCGTTATTGCGATAATCCGTGAGCCGCGGCAGGCCTCTTGCCGTGGCTCACGGGTACCTAGCGTATCAGTTGGGCACGCCCGAACTCGCGTCCGGCGGGAACAGGCTGTTGACCTGGACGCCGCGCAGAAGATCAAGCGCGTAGTTCAGCTGCTTGTCGTCCTTCTTGTCCGGCGGCACGTAGGCGGATGAACCGCCCGCTTCCTCGCCGGCTTCAGTTTCCAGGTGGCCGCGCAGCGACGATTCGCCCTTCGACGTGGTGGCGCCCTTGAGCTCTTCCGGCACGTCCTGCTCGATCAGGATGTCCGGATCGATACCCTTGGCCTGGATGGACCGGCCGGACGGCGTGTAGTAGCGGGCCGTGGTCAGCCGTAGCGCGCCGTTGGAGCCGAGCGGGATGATCGTCTGAACCGAGCCCTTGCCGAAGGAACGGGTTCCCACGACTGTCGCGCGCCGGTGATCCTGCAGGGCGCCGGCAACGATTTCCGATGCCGAAGCGGAGCCGCCGTTGATCAGCACGATAACCGGCTTGCCCTTGACCAGATCGCCGGACCGGGCGTTGTAGCGCTGGCTCTCGTCTGCGTTGCGCCCGCGCGTGGAGACAATCTCGCCACGATCCAGGAAGGTGTCGGACACGGCGATCGCCTGATCCAGCAGTCCGCCCGGATTGTTGCGGAGGTCGACGACGAAGCCCTTCAGGTCTTCAGCCGGAATCTCCGATTCCAGATCGTTGATGGCCGTCTTCAGATTGTCGAAGGTCTGCTCGTTGAACTGGGTGATTCGGATATATCCGACATCTTCCTCGGTGTTCGAGCGTACCGCGCGGATCTGGATGATATCGCGCACCACGGTGATCTCGACGGGTTCGTCCGAACCGGCGCGGCGGATGGTCAGCTCGATCGGCGTATTGACCCGGCCGCGCATCTTCTCGACCGCTTCCGACAGATTCAGGCCGAGAATCGGATCGCCGTCGAGGTGGGTGATGAGGTCGCCCGCCTGAACGCCGGCCTTGGCCGCCGGGGTGTCGTCGATCGGGGTCACGACCTTGACCAGGCCGTCCTCCATCGTCACCTCGATGCCGAGACCGCCGAATTCGCCGCGGGTCTGCACCTGCATGTCGCGATAGTTCTTCGGCGACATATAGCTGGAATGCGGGTCGAGACCGGCCAGCATGCCATTGATCGCCGATTCCACAAGATCGGCGTCATCGGGCAATTCGACATAGTCGGCCTTCACCCGCTCGTAGACGTCGCCGAACAGGTTCAATTGGCGATAGGTGTCGGCATTGCCCGCCGCCTCCGCCGAACCGCTGACCTGCCAGGGTTGCGAAACCGCGAAAGTCGCGGCCGCACCCACCAAAATTCCAAAAACGAGTATCGTTGCTTTACGCATTATCCGCCTGCTCCCGTGCGGCCTTCCGCCCACCAAGGGGCGGGATCGATGGGATGTCCATCCTTACGAAATTCGACATATAGGACTGGCTGGCTTCGTCCGACAGTCACATTTTCGGTACTCGCCAGCACCAACCCGCTCATTTGTCCCACAGGTTCACCCGTCAGCACGAACTGACCAAGGTCCACCGCGATCGTATCCATTCCGGCGAGCAATACATGATATCCGTCGCCGGGGTTCAGGATCAAGAGTTGCCCGTACGATCTGAACGGTCCGGCATAAACGACCCAGCCGTCGCTCGGCGCGGTCACCTGTGCTTGCGACCTGGTCGCGATCGAAATGCCGCGAGAGGCGCTGCCATAGGCATCCGGTGCGCCGAAATCATGCGTTACCGCACCGGTTACCGGCATCTGCAGCAGGCCCTTGGCCTGGGCGAACGCCACCGCCGGCTCCAGCCTGGCGGGATTTCGCAGCGCGTCGAGCGCCTGTTCGGGCGACGGCGGCGGCTTGCTGGCGGCTTCCGCCTCGCGGCGGGCAACGGCGATTTCGCGATCGATGGAGGCGATCAATTCTTCCAGATTCTGGGCTTCATCGGCGAGTTTCCGCGCTTTTTCGCGAATCGATCCGAGTTCTTCCTCGCTCTGCGCCACCGATTGCCGCTTGGCTTCGACGAGGGCGGCGATCCGCTTGCGTTCGCCGTCAAGATCTCGCGATTCGGCAAGTAACCGGGTCTTCTGCCCATCGATCTGGCGTTTGAGCCGAGCCAGTTCCTCAAGATCGGCGGCGAGCGCCTCGGTCTCGATCCGCACGCCAGGCAGGACAGCGCCAAGCAGGATCGCCGTGCGAACGGTCTTCAATGCGTCGTCAGGCTCGATCAGCACCGCGGGCGGTGGCCGGCGGCCCATGCGCTGCAGCGCGCCGAGCAACTCGGCCAGAAGGCCGCGACGTGCGTGAAACGACTGGCGCAGCTCCGATTCGCGCTCTTCCAGTGATTCGATCCGGCTCTCTACCTCGCCGACCGAGGCTTCTATGTCCTGGACGCGCGCGGCGGTCTCGATCAGCTGCCCGTTCAAAGCGGCGCGGTCTTCGCGAAGCGTTTCGATTTCTACAGCCAGGGCGGTTTCCGCGGCGCGCTGGGCCTCGATGTCCTGGCGGAGCGTCTCGAGCGCCTTTTCCTTCTCGATCCGCGTTTGCCGCGCCTCGTCGGATTCTTCCGCAGCAGCCGTTCCATCTTCGGCCGTGATTTCCGTGGCGTACGCCGGAGGTTTCGGCGCACAGGTCAGCATGGCCGTGGCGACAAGGGCCACGGCCGCCGGCAGCCGGCGCGTCGAAACAGGGTTCATCATCGCGATCGAGTCTAGCGTCATGAGCGTTAACGGGTTGATAACCGTATCTTTGTGGCAAGGTAATGTTAGGCGAACCGGCGCCGATCGCCAGTTACGGTTTCTCCATGTCGAGGCCGGGCCCAGACCGGATCGTCTGATCAGACGCGATGATAGGGGTGGCCGGTGAGGATGGTGACGGCCCGGTAGAGCTGCTCGGCCAGCATGGCGCGCACGAGCTGATGCGGCCAGGTCATCGCCCCGAAGGACAAGAGAAGATCGGCGCCGTCACGCGCTGCCTTACCGTGTCCGTCCGGCCCGCCGATGAGGAAGGCGGTCGCCGGGGCGCCCTGATCACGCCAATCGGCAATGATTCCGGCAAATTGTTTGCTCGGCATGGTCTTGCCGCGCTCGTCGAGGACGATGCGGCGCGATCCGGGCTTCAGCCGTACCAGCAAGGCGGCGGCTTCGAGGTCGGCGGTTTTGCCGTCCGGGATTTCGGCGACCTCGAAGCCGGTCAGGCCTATAGCCCGGCCGCCGGCAGCAGCGCGGTCGAGATAGCGCGCAACAAGCTCCTGTTCGCCGCTGCCTGCCTTGAGGCGGCCAACGGCGAGGGTATCGATCCGCATCTTCAGTGCCAGCCGGTTGCGGGGCCGGCCCGGTCTATCGTCGTCAGATCGCCAGTTGTTCGCGCGGAATTTCCGAGGACCACATCTTCTCCAGATTGTAGAAGTCGCGGACTTCGGGGCGGAACAGATGAACGATGACGTTGCCGGCGTCGATCAGCACCCAGTCGCAGGTCTGCAGACCCTCGACGGCAGCCTTGCCATGTCCGGCATCCTTCAGCGCCCGCAGCACGCGATCGGCCACGGCGCCGACATGCCGGTCCGAACGCCCGGAGGCGACGACCATGGTGTCAGCAATCGACGATTTTCCAATCAGATCAATACTAACGATGTCCTCGGCCTTGCCGTCATCCAGCGCGGTGAGGATCGTCTCGAGCAAACCGTCCGGCGGATCAACCTGCCGGCCAGCAGCAATCGGAGGCGCGCCGTGGACGACGCCCTCAGCGGATTTCGATGGTGTCAGCGGTTCTACCTCTCGTCATACCATCCGAGATCACCGGTGGCTCCGCAGATGCGAAGCACTCCCGTGTCACTAAGATAAGGCACGCTCTGTTACATTTTCAATAAGCAGACGCATACGTTTTTTCAAGAAACGGTGCGCCGCAGTTCCGTCGAGGACAGCGGAGAGCGCTGCCCGTGCAGGAATATCCAGGCCGGCGGATCGCGGTCAGCCAGTGTCGCCGCGTCGGATTCGTCGATCCGGTAGGGCGCGAGCCAGGCGGCCGCGCGGCCCGCAACGGCATTCAGCGTATTGCCGGGCCGGTCGATCACGGCGATCGGGACCATTGCCGCGATTTCCCGCCAGGCGTGCCAGCGATGGAAGCTGGCCAGATTGTCGGCGCCCATCAGCCAGACGAAACGCGTTACCGGGCAGCGGCGCTTGAGATAGCGCAGGGTGTCGCGGGTGCGGCTGGTACCGACGTCAGCCTCGATGGCGGTCACGCGGATGCGCGGATGATCGGCGAGCCGGCGCGCGTTTTCGATCCGTTCGGCGAGTGGTTTCAGCCCGGCTGCGTCCTTGAGCGGATTACCAGGCGTCACCAGCCACCAGACCCTGTCGAGACGCAGCCGCCGCAGCGCCAGCTCGCTGATCATGCGGTGTCCGCCGTGTGCCGGATTAAACGAGCCGCCGAGCAAGCCGATCCGCTGGCCGCTTCCGTGTGGCGGCAACGCCGGCCAGAGGCTGCTCATCGCGGTGCTCCCGACTTTCTCCGGTTCCGGGCGTCGGCTCACGACTTGTCGCTCACGGGCGGGTCTGGCCGGTGCCGCGCACCCGGTACTTGAAGCTGGTGAGCTGTTCGACGCCGACGGGACCGCGCGCATGCATGCGGCCGGTGGCGATGCCGATCTCCGCGCCCATGCCGAATTCGCCGCCGTCGGCGAACTGTGTCGAGGCATTGTGCAGCAGGATCGCCGAATCGACGCGGGCGAAGAAATCGTCCGCGGCCTGCTGGTCGTCGGTGATGATCGCCTCGGTATGGCTCGAGCCGTAGGTCTCGATGTGGGCGACCGCATCATCGAAGCCGTCGACGACTTTCGCCGCGATGATGGTGTCGAGGAACTCCTTACCGAAATCCTCCCGGCCCGCCGCAACGACCCGGGCGTCGGCCGCCTGCACGCTCTCGTCGCCGCGCACCTCGCAGCCGGCGTCGATCAGCGCCCCGACGATCGGCTTCAGCTGGGTGTCGACGAGTGCGCGATCGATCAGCAGCGTCTCGGCGGCGCCGCAGATGCCGGTGCGGCGCATCTTGGCGTTGACGACGATGTCCGTCGCCATCGCCAGATCGGCTGGGGCGTGGACATAGATGTGGCAGATGCCTTCCAGATGCGCGAAAACCGGCACGCGGGCTTCCGCCTGCACCCGGCCGACAAGGCTCTTTCCCCCGCGCGGCACGATCACGTCGATGTTGCCGGCAAGACCTTTCAGCATTTCGCCGACGGCGGCGCGGTCGGTGGTCGGCACGATCTGGATCGCGTCGCCGGGAAGGCCGGCGGCCTCAAGCCCCTCGACCAGGCAGGCGTGGATCGCGCGCGACGATAGGACGCTTTCCGAACCCGGGCGCAGGATCACCGCGTTACCGGCTTTAAGACACAGCGCGCCGGCATCGGCGGTGACGTTCGGGCGGCTTTCGAAGATCACGCCGATGACGCCGAGCGGGGTGCGGACGCGCTCGATATGCAGGCCGTTGGGGCGGTCCCATTCGGCGATCACCGAGCCGACCGGATCGGCCAGCGCCGCGATATCCTCGACGCCCTTGGCCATCGCCTCGATGCGGGCGGGGTCGAGCTTCAGGCGGTCGAGGAAAGATCCCGTCGTGCCCCTGGTTTCCGCCGCCTGCATGTCGTTGGCGTTGGCTGCGAGGATTTCGCCGGTGCGGGCGCGCAGCGCTGCCGCCATGGCGGCAAGCGCGGCGTACTTCTGGTCGGTCGGTGCATTGGCAAGAATCCGCGCGGCGGCGCGAGCGCGCCGGCCCAGGCCGAGCATGACGGTCTCGATGTCGTCGTCGCAGGAGATCTCGCGCAGTTCGGCAGCCATCTCGTTCCTCGCCATCAGGTATCCAGGGACTTTTTCAGCGTCAGATCGTCGCGGTGGATCATCTCCGTGCGGCCAGCATAGCCGAGAATGCCGGAGATTTCCTTGCTGTTGCGACCGAGGATCTGTTCGGCATCGGTACAGTCGTAAGCCGAAAGGCCTCGTCCGATCTCGCGGCCATCTGCATCCCGGATGACGACGGAATCGCCACGGGTAAAGATGCCTTCGATGCCACGCACGCCAGCCGGCAGCAGGCTTTTGCCCGCTCGCAGCGCCTTTACGGCGCCGTCGTCGACGACAAGTGCGCCGCGCGGCTCGAGCGCGCCCGCGATCCATTTCTTGCGCGCGGCGACCGGATTGCCGTGGGGACGGAACCAGGTCGCCCGGCCGCCGTCGTCTATGGCCGCAAGCGGATGGTCGATATGGCCGGACGCGATCACCATGGCGGTGCCGGCATCGGTGGCGATGCGGGCGGCCTGGATTTTGGTGAGCATGCCGCCGCGCGACAGTTCGGACCCGGCTTCGCCGGCCATCGCCTCGATCTCCGGTGTCACCGTCTCGACTTCCTCGATCAACCGCGCGTCCGGATCCGATCCAGGCGGGGCGGTATAAAGGCCGTCCACGTCGGACAGGAGCACCAGGCAGTCGGCGCTCATCATGGTAGCGATGCGGGCGGCGAGCCGGTCGTTGTCGCCGTAGCGGATCTCGCTGGTCGCCACGGTGTCGTTTTCATTGATGACCGGTACGGCCTTGAGCTTCAGAAGCGTCGCCATGGTGGAGCGGGCGTTGAGATAGCGCCGCCGTTCCTCGGTGTCGCCGAGCGTGACGAGGATCTGGCCGGCCGACAGGCCGTGCAAACCGAGCGCCTCGGCCCAGGCGCGGGCTAGCGCGATCTGACCGATGGCCGCGGCGGCCTGGCTTTCCTCGAGCCTCAAAGATCCGCGCGGCATACCAAGCACTGCGCGGCCGAGCGCTATGGCGCCAGACGAGACGATGATCATCTCCGCGCCGGCTTCGGCGCGCTTTGCGACGTCGGCGGCAAGCGTCGCCAGCCAGTCGCTCTTCAGGCCCTCGGCCGGGTCGACCAGCAGCGAAGAGCCGATCTTGACGACGATGCGCCGATAGGAGGACAGCCGGCCCATCGTATCAGGGCCTCCAGCCTTGCTGGCCATGCACCTCGGCTTTGGCTTTCGCCTCGTCTTCCTTGCGCGCCTCGTCGATCTGCTTGATCATCAGGCCGAGGGCATCGCGCATGCCGGCACCGGTCGCCGCGGAGACGAGCATCACGTCGCCGCCGGACGCCTTGGCGAGCGTGCGGCGCTTTTCCGTCAGGACCGCTTCGTCGACGGCATCGCATTTCGACAGCGCGAGCAGTTCCGGCTTCTCATCGAGGCCGGCGCCATAGGCCGAGAGCTCCCCGCGGATGATCCGGTAGGCTTCGACGACATCTTCCTGGGTGGCGTCGACGAGATGCATCAGCACCCGGCACCGCTCGACATGGCCGAGGAAGCGATCGCCAATGCCCGCGCCCTCGTGGGCGCCCTCGATGAGGCCCGGGATATCGGCGAGCACGAACTCGCGAGTGTCGAGCCGCACCACGCCGAGATTGGGATGCAGGGTGGTGAAGGGATAGTCGGCGATCTTCGGCTTGGCGGCGGTGACGCTGGCCAGGAAGGTCGACTTTCCGGCATTGGGCAGGCCGACGAGACCAGCATCGGCGATCAGCTTGAGGCGCAGCCAGATCCAGCGCTCGTCGCCGGCAAGGCCCGGATTGGCACGGCGAGGGGCCTGGTTGGTGGACGACTTGAAGTGGGCGTTGCCGAAGCCGCCGTTGCCGCCGCTGGCGAGCTTGACGCGCTGGCCGACCTCGGTCAGGTCGGCAATCACCGTTTCCTGATCCTCATCGAGGATCTCGGTGCCGACAGGAACCCTGAGAATGGCGTCGTCGCCGCCTGCGCCCGTGCGGTTTGAACCCTTGCCATGCTCACCTTTTTGCGCCTTGAAGTGCTGCTGGTAGCGGTAGTCGATCAGCGTGTTCAGGCCGTCGACGCATTCGACCCAGACGTCGCCGCCCCTGCCGCCGTCGCCACCGTCGGGCCCGCCGAATTCGACATATTTCTCTCGGCGGAAGGAGATGCAGCCGGCGCCGCCATCACCGGACTTCACGTAGACTTTCGCCTGGTCGAGGAATTTCATGACTTGGTCCTGCTATGCTGCGTCGGCGGGATCGAAAACGAAGATCGGTGCGTTTTCAACTCGTCCGTAATCGCGAGCGGGTGCGTCGAATGTACCGGTGCCGCCTCGGCGGAATCCCGCCTTTTCCAGCACCCGCTGCGAGGCGATGTTGTCGGGAAATGTGCGGGCGACGATCTTCGCGCGAGGCCGCCACCGCCGGCCGTGCGCGACGACCGCAGAGGCGGCCTCGCTCGTCAGGCCCTTGCCCCAATTCGGTACGCCGAGCCAGTAGCCCATCTCTACGCTGTCGGCATACTCGATGAGCCCGATCATGCCTATCA
>CAJQNW010000035.1 GCA_905479765.1 uncultured Tepidamorphus sp.
GTCGAGCACTGCGACCTGCTTTTGTGTCTTGGTACCGATTTCGCGTGGACCCAGTTCTATCCGAAGAAGGCCAAGATCGTTCAGGTCGATATCGACCCGTCCCACATCGGCCGCCGCACGCCGGTCACGCTCGGCCTCGTCGGTGACGTCAAGTCCACGATCGCCGCGCTGTTGCCGCTCGTCAACGAGCGCACCGACGACGCCTTCCTCAAGGCCGGCCTGAAGGAGCACGAGAAGAGCCTGAAGACGCTTGCCGATCAGACAAAGGAGCCCTCGCCCGACCTCATCCACCCGCAATTCGTCGCAGCCAGGCTGAACGAGCTGGCCGATGACGACGCGATCTTTACGTCCGAGGGCGGCACGACCTTCGTCTGGATGCTGCGCTACCTGCGCGCCAACGGAAAGCGCCGCTTCCTGACCAGCCTGCTGCACGGCACCATGGCCAACTCCTACCCGATGGCGATCGGCGCCCAGAAGGCCTATCCCGGCAAGCAGGTCGTCGCCATGTGCGGCGACGGCGGCATGACCATGCTGATGGGCGACCTCTTGACGCTCGTCCAGGAGAAGCTGCCCGTGAAGCTGCTGGTCTTCAACAACTCGTCGCTCGGCTTCGTCGAGATGGAGATGAAGGTCGAGGGCATGCTCGACGCCTTCACCGACCTGCACAACCCGGATTTCTCCGCGCTTGCCAAGTCCTGCGGCTTTTACGGCAGGCGCGTCGACAACGCCGACGACCTGGACGGAGCCATGCAGGAATGGCTGAGCCATGACGGCCCGGCCCTTCTCGATGTCGTCGTCAATCGCATGGAACTGGTGATCCCGCCGACGGTCGAGGTTGGCCAGGCCGTCTCCACGGCCATGTACGGCGTCAAGGCCGTCCTCAATGGCCGGCTGGACGATGTCTGGGCGCTGGCGGTGAACAACACCATCAAGTAGCCGGAGGCGGCTGCTTCAGGCCGGGGCGCTAGTCGAGGATCGCGTCGAGGTAGCCGCTGTCGGCCATCCGGTTGCCGTAGAATTCGGCGCCTTCCAGCGTCCAGTGCCCGTAGTCGTAGATCAGCAGCCGGTCCTCGTCGTCCAGCACGTCGCAGTGGTCGTCTTCCGGGCACACCAGCGGTCCCTTTGACCGGTAGCGCACTCCGGTCTTCCCGGCGATTCGCGCCAGCCGGTCGTTGATCTCGGCGTTCTCGATCCGGTTCTGCGCCGCGAACGACCCGAACCTCCGGGTCCGGCCGAACTTCACCAGCAGTTCCGGCACGCTCTCGAATTCGATCGGCCGGCCCAGCAACACGATTGGCGTATCGGTCCGTGCGCGAATGAGCCCGACCGTCTCGGCGATGTGATCGAGGCCGAGTTCGGTCCATCGAACGGAGAACACGATGACGTCGGCCTCGTCGATGAGCGTGCCGGACACTAGGGCATTCATCCTTTTGTTGCACAGCCTGATCAGGCGGGGCGTCAGTGTTTTGGTCTTCTTTCGCGGTCCGATGAACGGCTGGCAGTAGTAGCTCACGGAGTGCAGCATCAAATCGAGCGGCTGGCCGGAGCGCGCTTCGGCGCTCAGCAGCGCATTGGTGAAATCCTTGGCGTAGGAATCGCCGACGACGAGGATTTTCGCGCCGCCTCCCGCGCCATCTCCGTGGAAGCCGGTTTTCTTGTCGATCTCCCGGATCGGCTTCCAGCTCAATTTCTGTTTCCGGTCGAGGTCCGAGACCGCTGACCGGATTTCCTCCGGCAGCCGGGAGGACCATCCGCCGCGATGCCAGGCCGCGCCCGCAGGATAGATCAGTACACCGGCCAGCACCACGCACGCCAGTGCGAACCTGCCGGGCGACCACGCGTCGGAACGGCGGATCGCCCGGCGAAACGGCAGTTCGACGACGAAGTACATCCCCGTGGCGACAACGATCGAGGCAACGACGATTGCCGCCTGCTCGACCGGCTCAAGCGGCCGGTAAACCCAGTTCCGATAGAAGACGATGATCGGCCAATGGACCAGATAGAGCGAATAGGAGATCAGCCCGATGCCGACCGCGATACGGTTGCTGAGAAGGCGTCCGGCCCGTGCCGCGGTGCCGGCATAGATCAACAGCGCCGTGCCCAGACACGGCGGCAGCGCCGCATAACCGGGAAACACGGTCTCGCCGGAATAGGCGAAGACGGGATAGGCGATCAGTGCGAGGCCGGCGGGAACCAGCGGTTCGAGCACCACGCGGCTGCGCGGTGGATAGGCGACCAGCCAGACCATCAAGGCGCCGATGGCGAATTCGGTGATGCGGAACGGCACCAGGTAGAAGGCTGCCGCCGCATCGGTCCGGATCGTCATCTCGGTCGCAGCAAGGCTTGCCGCGCCCCCCGCAAGCAGGAATGCCGGGACGATCCAGCCGCCCCCCAGCGGGTGGCGCCGCGACACCCGCCGGGCCACCCAGGTCAGGCCGACCAGGGTGATCGGCCAGAGCATATAGAACTGCTCCTCGACGCTGAGCGACCAGGTATGCAGGAGCGGCTTGGTCTCTGCCGCCGCATCGAAATACCCGCTTTCCCACCAGAACAGGAAATTCGACGCCGACAGAACGGTATAGACGACCGACCGGCTGAGCCTTTCCAGATCGGCGGGACCGAACAGCAGCACGCCGGCCAGGAACGTCGCGCCCAGTGTGACGAACATCGCGGGAAACAGCCGTCGTGCCCGCCGGACATAGAAGGTAGAATATCGGAATGTTCCCGCGCCGATCTCGTCCCGGATCAGGCGGGTGATCAGGAACCCGCTGATGACGAAGAAGACGTCGACGCCGACATATCCGCCGGAGAAAGCACCATAGCCGACGTGGTAGAAAACCACGCAAAGAACCGCCACGGCGCGCAGGCCGTCGATATCCGGGCGATATCCCTTTCCAACCATGAAACTCGACTGCAATATGGACGCGTGCGCCAAAACGGCGAAGCGAACGGCTTACAGCATGCCGGCTGGTGGCAAAAGCCCGGCGGGCTATCCGGGATTCGCGGCGCGGGGGCCGTCGCTCACCACGTTCATGCGCTGGCGCTCGTGCGCGACCGCGTCGATTCGCGCCCTGATTTCGGGATTGGTATCGAGAAGACGCCGGAATGCGGCCTCGTCGAGCACCAGCAGCTGGCAATAGCCCAGCGACACGACATCGGCCTGCCGGCGCTGCTGCATGATCAGCGCCATTTCCCCGAAAAAATCCCCCCGCCCCAGCCGAACCGGCTCATGCGGGGTCGACACTTCGACCGCGCCCGATGAAATGAAATAGGCCGACGTGCCGCGCTCGCCCTTGCCGATGAGCTTTTCGCCCGGCACCGCCAGGCGCGGCCGCAGCAGCGCCCGGATCTTGCGGCGCTCCTCCTTGCCCAGCGTCGAGAACATCGGAAACTTGTCGACCAGCGCTTCGGTATTGAGGCCGAGGTCGAGACGCGGCCTGTGCTCCATGGCCATCCGCACCGCGTTCAGTTCCTTCTTCAGGTCGCCGTAGAGTTCGGGCCCGATGAGAGCCTCTTCGCGCAGCGTGGCGTATTCCGCCGATTCCAGCCGCACCGCGAGCTGGCCGAGGAACCGCTGCTCGATCGCCTGGGCATATTCGGGATACTGCAGCCGCAGCGCGTCGAGCGCGCTCGCGTTCGCACTCCGCCGCTGGGACACGATCTCGCTCAGGAGGTCGACGACGCGGACGCCCAGCATCCGGGCCAGCTTGTCGCGCGTGTAGCGCTCGAGTTCCTCCAGTACGATCCGGGTGACCATGACCATTTCGAAGCGGCCGGCCACATGGCGTTCGAGCGGCCCGTCGATGCCGAGGCGGCGCTGCAGCAGGTGGGCCGTTCGGAAATTCCGGCCGAACGCGAGCCGTTCCTGGGCCGTCCGGATATAGCCGAGCCGCCCGTCGGTCCGCGTCGCATCCGTCATGCGCTCGGTACTGGCGAGCAGGCGCTCCATGATCGACAGCGAGATCGCCCGGCCCGAACCGTGGCTGGCGATCAGCTCCCGCTCGCGGTTGACCAGCGCGACCAGGCCGATGGTGATGCGGTCGCGGTCGGGAATTTCCTCGAGCGCGGTATCCCCGCCGGTCACGTCGTGGATGTGCCGCCGGTAGGGACGCAGGGCGTCGCCGGCCTGTGCCCGGTCGATGCCATAGCGCTCCGCCGCCTCCTCCACGGTCTCCCGCACCGCATTCAGCGACAGCGACAGGATCTGCGCGCGCAGTGCCTGGTCGAGCGGTGACAGCCGGTCGATCTGCATCAGCCGGATCAGCGGCCTCAGCGTGGTGCCGCCGACCAGCAGGCTGAACAGCACGAATCCGGTCGCGACGATAGCCACGAAACGCTGAACATCCGAGTCTATCAGGACGTTCTCGGTGATCGACATCGCAAGCGCCAGCGTCACGGCGCCGCGCAGGCCGCCCCAGAGGATGACCAGCCGGTAGGCGCCGCTGATGTGGTTGCCGAGCCCGATCATGGTCAGAATCGGCAGGATACCGAACAGCACGATCGCCCGCGCCACCAGCGCGGCGACCACGACGACCCCGACCAGGAAGATGTCGATGACGCTCGAGCCGACGAGCAGGTGCGGCACCACGATGGCCGCCAGGATGAAGACCAGCGACCCGGCCAGGAAGGCGAACTGTTCCCAGATCGACGACAGGAAGTCCCACGACGCGGGCGACAGCCTGTTGCGCGCCACCGCGCCGACAACCAGGCCGGCAACGACGACGGCGACGACGCCGGAGACTTCGAGATATCGCTCGGCGACGACGAACAGCAGGTAGGGGATCGCCAGCGACAATGTCAGTTCGGCGGCCTGGGACCCGCGCATGTAGGGCAGCACCGCCGTTGCCAGCCGGGCGCCGACGAAGCCGACCGCCGCACCACCCACCAGAGAGACGAAGAACATGCTGACGGCGTCTCGCGGGCTCGGCTCGGCCCCGGTCACCAGCATGCTGAGCAGCACCGTGTAGAGCACGATCGCGGTTGCGTCGTTGAGCAGGCTTTCGCCTTCGACGAGGCGGGTAAGCCTGCTCGGCGCGCCGATATCGCGAAAGATCGCCACCACCGCGGCCGGATCGGTCGTCGCCACGATCGCGCCGACCAGCAAGCAGGCGACCAGCGATACGCCGGATGCCCACCACAGCGACAGACCGATCACACCCGTCGCCACCAGCACCGCGACAACCGCCAGGGCCAGGATCGGCGCCGCATCGTCGACCATCCGGCGGACGTCGACATCGATGGCCGCCTGGAACAGCAGGATCGGCAGGAAAATGTAGATGAACCCGGCCGACGTGATCGGCACGCCCAGCACCAGTTCGGCCATGGCATCGAGGCCCGCGGCGCGTCCGGTCTGCACGAGGTAGGTCGCCGCAACCCCGATCAGAACGCCGACGCCGGCGAGCACCACGGCATTGGGAAGGCCGAACCGGCGCGCCAGCGGTTGCAGGATGCTGACGATCACGAGCAGCCCGGCGATGATCATGATCGTGTCGGCAAGTCCGATCATGTCACCCGTCCATCGGATCGGCGAAACCTGGCAAAGGGCATCTGCATTCCTGAGAACCGCTGTTCATAGCCACGGATTCCGGCAGGGTAGGATCGCGATTCCTACCCTGTCGGCCCGACCCGGCTCAAGTGGCACGCCGGCTGGACACTCCGGCATACCAACAAGACGTAAAGAGACCGATGCGGCTGGTGTAGACCGGAAACAGCCCCTAAATGTGGTCGGGGGGAGTGTGGCATGCATAACAGTTCAAAGCCCGGGCATTCCGGGACGGGCGTCCGGCGGTCGCGCATCGTCGGTCTTTTTGCCGGGCCCGGAATTGCCGCCGTGATGGGCCTGACCGGGTCGCCGGCCGGTCTCGAACCAACCGGCTGGCACACCGCCGCAATCGCGCTGTGGATGGCGGTCTGGTGGATGAGCGAGGCGGTGCCGCTGGCCGCGACCGCGCTCGTTCCCCTGGCCCTGTTTCCGCTGATCGGTGTCGAGACGCTGGAGACAACCGCGTCGTCCTATGCCCACCCGCTGATCTTCCTGTTCCTTGGCGGCTTCATCATCGCGCGCGCCGTGGAGCGCTGGCAGCTGCATCGCCGGCTCGCCTGGTGGGTGCTGCGCATCGTCGGCTCCGGCCCCGCCGCGGTCATCGCCGGCATCATGGCGACGACCGCGTTCCTGAGCATGTGGATCAGCAACACCGCGACCGCGATGGTCATGCTGCCGATCGGCCAGTCGATCGTCGCCTCGATGGCGGAGCGCGGCGGCGACCGGTCGCTGTCCGCCCCGTTTTCCGCCGCCCTGATGCTCGGCATCGCCTATTCGGCGACGATCGGCGGCATGGGCACCCTGATCGGCACCCCGCCCAACGCCCTGCTCGCCGGGTTCATGCAAGACTCGCACGGTGTCGAAGTCGGCTTCGCCGACTGGATGCTGATCGGCGTTCCCGCCGTCCTGATCCTGCTGCCGGTGACCTGGGTCCTGCTGACGAAGATCGCCTTCACCATTCCCTGGACCGTCGGCGACGACGCCGGTCGTGCCGGGCCGGCCCACGAACTCCCCGCGCCCGGCCCGATGTCGCGGGAAGAGACGTTCGTCGCTGTCATCATGGTGCTGGTGGCGCTCGCCTGGCTGACCCGGCCGCTGATCGAGCGGCTGCTGCCCGGCCTGCCGCTCAGCGATACCGGCATCGCCATCGTCGGTGCGATCGCCCTGTTCGCCATCCCCGCACGCCCCAAGGCCGGCGTCTTCCTGCTCGACTGGGCGGATCTGAAGGATCTTCGCTGGGACGTGCTGATCCTGTTCGGCGGCGGCCTCGCACTCGCCTCGGCGATCGGCTCGTCCGGCCTGTCGGAATGGATCGGTGCACTGGTCGCCGATCTGGAGGCCCTGCCCGGCTGGCTGATGATCCTCGTGGTGATGGTGGTGATCGTCTATCTCGGCGAACTGGCCAGCAACACGGCGATGGCGGCGGTCTTCCTGCCTGTCGCCGGCGCCGCCGCCATCGGCATGGGCGAAAGCGCGCTGACCCTTGCCCTGCCCGTGGCGCTTGCCGCCTCGCTCGGCTTCATGCTGCCCGTCGCCACGCCGCCGAACGCCATCGTATTCGGCTCCGGCGCGCTCGATGCCCGCCAGATGCTTCGGGTCGGCGCGGTCCTCGACGTCGTCGCGATCCTGATCGTCGCCGTCATCGCACTGACGCTGGGACCGCTGGTCTTCGGGATCTGACTCAAGGCGCGCAGCGCCCGTCGCCGCGGCGATCACCCTGAAGTCGTGGTCTGAAATCGCCGGCAGTCGCTGCCGCGAGACCCTATTGGCCCTGGATCAAGTCCAGGGAACGAGGCTCATATTTGACGCAAGCGCCCCGCCACACGACAGACGGTGTGCCTTGGACTCGATCCAGGGCCCATGCCGCGCTCGCCGCACGGCAAATCCGAAGCGACGTCTCACGCCTCCGCCGGCACGACCGCCGTCGCCTCGATCTCGACCATCGCCACCGGTTCGACGAGACTGACGACCTGCACCACCGCCATCGCGGGAAAATACGGGCCGATTTCCTCGCGGTACGCGCGGCCGATCTCGCGAAGACTGCCGCGATAGGCATCGAGATCGGTCACATACCAGGTCAGCCGCACGAGATGGCGCGGATGCGCGCCGCCGGCTGCCAGGATCTCGCGGATATTGGCGAACGTCTGCCGCACCTGGCCGACGAAGCTGTCGGCGAACCGTTCATCGGCGTCCCAGCCGACGACCCCGCCGGTGACGACCACATCGCCGCGCGCCTTCATGCCGTTGGAATAACCCTTCGGCCGCTGCCAGCCTTCCGGCAGCAGCGTGGTCGGCTGGTCGTTCACGTCCGCCGCCGCGGGAGCGCTTGTCAGGGACACCGGGGTTTCCTCCTTGATATCGCCGTGCATCTCACCCGGCCTTTGATTGGGGCGCGCCCTGGGCGGCCTCCGCCATCGCCGTTTCGCGCAGCGTGACGCGCTTCAGCTTGCCGGTCTCGGTGCGCGGCAGCGTGTCGACGAAAGCGATGGCGCGCGGATACTTGTAGGGCGCGACTTCGTTCTTCACATGGGTCTGCAGTTCGGCGGCGAGCTCGGGCGAAGGCGAGACGCCGTCCTTGAGCTGCACGTATGCCTTGACGATCTGGCCGCGCTCGGGATCGGGCGCGCCGACGACGCCGCAGAAGGCGACGGCGGGGTGGGTCAGAAGCGCGCCTTCGACCTCGGGTCCGGCGATATTGTAGCCCGACGAGATGATCATGTCGTCGGAGCGCGCCTGGTACCAGAAGTAGCCGTCTTCATCCATCAGGTAGGAATCGCCGGTGACGTTCCAGCCCTTCACCACGTAGTCGTGCTGGCGCTCGTCGGAGAGATAGCGGCAGCCGGTCGGGCCGCGCACCGCCAGCCGGCCGACAGTGCCGGGCGGCAGGTCGTTGCCGTCGTCGTCGATGACCTTCGCCTCGTAGCCGGGAACGGGCTTGCCCGTCGCGCCGGGACGCAGCGACTCCTCGGGCGAGCCGATGAAGATGTGCAACAGCTCGGTCGCGCCGATGCCGTCGAGCAGCTTCATGCCCGTCGCCTTGAACCAGGCGTCCCAGGTCGCTTTCGGCAACGCCTCGCCGGCCGACACGCATTTGCGCAAGGACTCGACATCGCCGGGCTGCAGCATGTCGATCATCGCGCGGTAGGCGGTCGGCGCGGTGAACGAGACGGTCGCCCTGTACTCGCGGATCGCGGCCAGCAGCTTGTCCGGCGGAGCGGCTTCGAGCAGCACCGTCGACGCGCCGACGCGCATCGGGAACAGCACCAGGCCGCCAAGCCCGAACGTAAAGGCGAGCGGCGGCGAACCGATGAAGATATCGCTCTCGATGGGTTTCAGCACCTGCGTGGAGTAGGCATCGCAGATCGCCATCATGTCGCGGTGGAAATGCATCGTGCCCTTCGGCACGCCGGTGGTGCCGGACGTGAAGCCGATCAGGCAGACGTCGTCGCTCGCCGTGTCGCAGGCCTCGAATGTGTCCGGCTCGTCTTCCATCATCGCTTCGAGCGTGTCCGGCCCACCGCCCCAGTAGACGATCCGCTCGAGCTCCGGCGCCTGGGTCTTGGCCTTTTCCATCTCTTCGGCGAGCCGCACGTCGCAGAGCGCCAGCGCGATCTTCGCCTTCTGGATCGGATAGGCGAGTTCCTTGGCGCGCAGCAGCGGCATCGTCGCGACGACGACGCCACCCGCCTTCAGCACGGCGAAATAGGTCGCGACCATCATCGTGTTGTTGGCCGCGCGTAAGAGCACCCGCCCGCCCGGCACGAGACCGAGTCGTTTGGTCAGGACATTGCAGATCCTGTTCACCGTCGCCTGGAACTCGGCGTAGGTGATCTTGCCCTCAGGCGTATGCAAAAGGGTGCGGTCTCCCTTGCCCGCTTCGACCCATCGGTCGAGCAGTTCGACGGCGCAGTTGAGCCTTTCCGGATATTGGAGTTCCGGCAGGGTGAATTTGAAATCCGGCCACAGTTCCTGCGCGGGCAGATTGTCCCGTGCGAACGTGTCCACGTGTCCGCTTTTCAGCATGCTCTTGCCTCCGGCCAGCACGGGCCCCGGCGTCTTCCGCCGGACCGTGGTTTGCCTAGTGTTGTGCCTTCATCGCGTCGACAGACTCCGCTGCCTTCAACATTTCACGCGCGATGACGATCTTCTGAACTTCGGTCGCTCCCTCGTAAATTCGCAACGCCCGTATCTCGCGATACAGCTCCTCGACCTTGACGCCGCTCTTCACGCCGAGCCCGCCGAACATCTGCATGGCCCGGTCGATCACCTGCTGCGCTGTCTCGGTGGCGAACATCTTGGCCATCGAGGCTTCGCGGGTGACGCGTGGCGCGCCCTGATCCTTGGTCCAGGCGGACCGGTAGATCAGTAACGCGGCCGCATCGACGCCCGTCGCCATGTCGGCAAGCCCCGCCTGGGTCAGCTGCAGGTCGGCGAGCGGGGCACCGAACATCATGCGCGACCGCGACCGCTCCAGCCCTTCGTCCAGCGCCCGGCGCGCGAATCCGAGCGCTGCCGCACCGACTGTTGTGCGGAAGATATCGAGCGTTCCCATCGCCACCTTGAAGCCGTCGCCGCCGTTGCCGATGCAGTTTGCAAGCGGCACCCGGCAGCCATCGAACCTGAGCGTCGCCAGCGGATGCGGCGCGATCACATCGATGCGCTCGGCAATCTCGAAGCCGGGCGTTCCGGCTTCCACCACATAGGCCGACAGGCCACGCGCGCCGGGCGCCTCGCCGGAGCGGGCGAACACCACGTACCAGTCGGCGATGCCGCCGTTGGAGATCCAGGTCTTGGAGCCGTCGAGGCGGACATGATTGTTGCCATCGGCCGTCGCCGTCGTCGCCATCGCGGCAACGTCGGAGCCGGCGTCTTCCTCCGAAAGCGCGAAGGCCGGGATCGATGTGCCGGCAACGACGCCGGGAAGCCATTTGGCTTTTTGCTCCTCGCTGCCAGCAACTACCAC
>CAJQNW010000036.1 GCA_905479765.1 uncultured Tepidamorphus sp.
GATCGGCGTCGAAACCGGGCAGGCGCGCCGCCAGGTAAATGCGGCGCCGAGCCCCGAGGTGAGGGCATTCCTGTCCCGGTTTGCGGGCGACACGTCGCGCCGGCTGATCCTGGGGGTCGACCGGCTCGACTACTCGAAGGGTTTGCCGCACAAGCTCTCAGCGTACGATCTTCTGCTCGAGCAGAGACCCGACCTCGCGAGCGCCACGACCTTCCTGCAGGTCGCCCCCCTGTCGCGCGAGACGGTGCCCGCTTATCGCGAACTGCGCGCCGACGTCGAGGCGCTGGCCGGACGGATCAACGGCCGGCACGGCTCGCTGCTGCACCAGCCCCTGCAGTTCCTCACCAGGGGACTGCCGCATCACGACATCATGCATCTTCTCGCCGGTAGCCACGTCTGCTTCGTCGCCTCGCTGATGGACGGGATGAACCTCGTCGCCAAGGAGTATGTCGATGCCCAGGACCCCGACGATCCCGGCGTCCTGGTGCTGTCGAGTTTCGCCGGCGCCGCCGAGGACATGCAGGCCGCGCTGATCGTCAATCCGTACGACCGTGACGAGATGGCCCGCGCCCTGGGCAAGGCCCTGTCGATGCCGCGGGCCGAACGGCAATCTCGCCATCGCGATCTGATGGCGGTCGTCGAGCGGACCGACGTCGTCGGATGGGCGAAATCGTTCGTTGCCACGCTGGCGGAAAGTGACCGCAACATCAGCGAAGTGCGTCACGCATCCTGACGGTGATCGACTGGCGCCAGTCGCCAGACTCGGCCCACGGATCTGCGTACTTCAGGCGCGCCATCACGTCGGCCACGTGGAACGTGTTTGCCGCCTTCAACGATTTCAACTCCTCCCAGCTGACCGGCGTCGCCACCGGCGCGCCGTCGCGCGCTCGGGTGGAGTAAGGGGCGATCGCCGTAGCGCCCCTCCGGTTGCGCAGCCAGTCGATGAAGATGCGGTTCTTGCGCTTCGCCTTCGACATCGTCGCCGTATAGCGCTCCGGCTCCTCGCCCGCGATCGAGCGGGCGAATTTTTCAGCGAAGGCGCCGGCATCCTCCGCATCGGTCCGGCGTACCAGCGGCACTACGATATGGATTCCCTTGCCGCCCGTGACCATCGCCAGGCTTTTCAGACCGAGATCGGACAAGCGGTCACGGGTCTCGAACGCGGCCGCCCGCACGCAATCGAACGACAGCCCTTCGTCGGGATCGAGGTCGAAGACCAGCCGGTCCGGCCGCTCCAGCGCGTCTATCCGCGACCACCAGACATGAAACTCCAGCGTCCCCATCTGCACGGCGGAAATGAGCCCTGCGCCGTCGGTCACATAGAGATAATCGTCTGTCTCGCCCGAACTTTCCCGGATCTCCATCCGCCTGATCTCCTCCGGGAAGCCGTCGCTCGCATGTTTCTGGTAGAAGCACGATTTGCGCCGGCCCTGCGGGCAGCGCACCAGCGACAGGAGGCGGTCTTCCACGAAAGGCAGCATGCGCTCCGACACCGCCTCGTAGTAGCGGGCAAGCTCCAGTTTCGTCAGGCCCTGCTGGGGAAACACCACCCGGTCCGGGCTGCTGATCGTAACGCCGAAGATCCGGTTGGTGTCGACCGGCGATCGGTCCTTCGAAGTTTCCAGTGTCACGTCCCCGGCCTCCTTGTCGTCGCGCAATCCGAGAAATACAGCGTGGCGCACATGGCCGTCGCTGGTGAATTCGGAAAAATCCACTTCTGCGACCAGCTTCGGCGTGATCCACCTGGCATCGCGGGCGATGTCGCCTGGTACAGCGTCGAAGGGCATTGTCTTGCGTTCACTGCCGCTTAGCGCGCCGGCAAGGTCTTCCATCGTCCGCTCGGAAAATCCCGTCCCGACGCGGCCGCGATAGCGAAGGCGTCCGGTCTCGGAGGTACCCAGCAGCAGCGAGGCGAACGGGCGTCCCGGCTTGTCGGAGGGCGAATATCCGCCGATGACGAACTCCTGGCGGCGCGTACACTTGATCTTCAACCAGTCGCCGTTGCGGCGGCCCGCATAGGGCGCATCGGCCTTCTTGGCGATGATGCCTTCCTGCCCCGCCTCGCAGATCGCATCGAGAACCCGTTGGCCGTTGCCGCGCACATGTTCGCTGTACTGAACCGTGCGGCTTCCCTTCAAAGACTCGATCAACCCGGCAAGCCGCGCCTTCCGCTCGATGAGCGGTTTCTTCCGCAGGTCCGCGCCGTCGAGCGACAGGAGGTCGAAGGCGTAGTAGCGCAGGCCGCCGCCGGACTTCAGCGCCTTTTGCAGCGCCGAGAATTGCGACGTGGCGCTGCTGTCGGCTGCCACCACCTCGCCGTCGATCAGCGCGGAGCGGCAATCGAGATTTGCGCACGCTTCAGCGACGGAAGCGAATTTCTCGGTCCAGTCGAGCCCGCTGCGCGTGTAGCAGCGCGCCGTGCCGCCACCGACGGCGACGAGACAGCGGTAGCCGTCGAATTTCACTTCGTTCAGCCAGTCGTCGCCGTCGGGCGCGTCGGAGACGAGACGGGCGAGCTGCGGTTTCACGAAACGCGGCGGCTTCACCTGCG
>CAJQNW010000037.1 GCA_905479765.1 uncultured Tepidamorphus sp.
CAACGCGTCGCTCGGGCAAACACAGTGTCGAATTGGGTGCAGCGATTTTTGGATCTGTTTTTGAAGGCACGAACCTCCCGCCCTCACCCGTGGTCAGATTGAGGATGACATTTTCATCCTTCTCACGGATACGCTCCACAAGCTCGCGATATAGCCCGAGATCCATCGAACCGTTGCCGGTATCGGGGTCGCGCACATGGCAGTGCACTATTGCAGCACCGGCTTTTGCAGCATCGAGGGCCGAGTTGGCGATTTCTTCGGGCGTTATCGGCAGGTGAGGACTAGTTTCCTTTTTCATCAGATTGCCGGTTACCGCACAGGTCAGAATTGTCCGGGTCACTGAAGGCAATCCTCTAGAACTTCAGCGCAAATAGAAACGACGTCGCCCAGTTGCTTTCTCGTGGCAATAAAAGTCGGCGCCAGCAGAAGGTGATCGCCGTTGGTACCATCTGCGCCACCGGTTCCCGGGTAACACATCAATCCGGCTTCCATCGCCCGGGCCTTGAACCGCTCCGCCAGTTTGAAATCCCGGGAGAAAGGCTGTTTGCTCTCTATGTCCCGCACAAACTCAATGCCCCAGAACAGACCACGACCTCGAATGTCGCCGACATGGGCATGCTGACCAAAGGCATTTCTCAGATTCCCCTCAAGCTCACAGCCCAGTTGCTGGACAGCTTCGAGTAGATTCTCTTCCTCGAATGTCTCCAGCACGGCCAGACATCCGGCGCAGGCAACGGCATGCGACATGTACGTATGGCCATGGGCCAGTCCACCCGTACCGTCGCGCAGGGCGGACGTAACTTTCTCGGTGGCTATTGTAGCCGCGATGGGCTGATACCCGGCGCCCAGGCCTTTTGCGATGGTAATAATATCGGGACAGACGCCCTCATTCTCGACCGCGAAAAGCGTTCCGCAACGGCCCATGCCGCACATCACCTCGTCAGCAATTAACAGCACGTCATACTGATCGCAAATCTCGCGTATTCTTTTGAAATAGCCCTCTACGGCCGCCACGCACCCCAGTGTCGCGCCGGAAACTGTCTCGGCAACAAACGCCGCCACATTCTCGGCACCAAGTCGATTGATCTCGTCGCCCAACACATCAGCGACCCGCCGTCCATAGGCGATGTCGGTCTCCCCCGGCAGTTTTTCGCGATATGCGTAACAGGCCGGTATCCGGCCCACGTCCATCAGAACATCACGATAGGGCTCCCGGCGAACAATATGGCCTGACACGGCAAGAGCGCCCAAGCTGTTGCCGTGATACGATTTATCGCGGCTGATGAATTTTGTCTTGTGAGGCCGGCCCATCTCCCTCCAGTACTGAAGCGACAGTTTAAGGGCTGCTTCCATAGCTTCGGAACCGGACCCGAGAAACATGACAGCGCCCCGACCAAAGCCCTCTGGCGCACGATCAAGCAGGTGTTCGGCCAGCTTTTCGGCAGGTTCATTCGTAAAAAACGAGGTATGGGCAAACGCGATTTTGCCAACCTGTTCGCGGATCGCCTCAGTAACTTTTGGATGATTGTGACCGAGGCAGGAAACCGCCGCCCCACCACATGCATCATAATACCGCTTGCCGTCACTGTCATAGAGATAAGGCCCCTCGCCTTTCACGACTGTAGGCAAGGGCGCATCCAAAACTCGATGTAGTATCGCTGACATGGCTCACTCGGAAGGGAAAACATTTTCGTTGATATACAAAACATAATTTGGCATAGTAAACAAGTGGAAAGTGAGCCTGCCCGTGCCTAGACCCTTTAGCGCCATAAAAGTGATTGATCTCACTCACGTTTTAGCGGGGCCCTTTGCGAGCTATCAGCTGGCTGTTTTGGGAGCCGACGTTATCAAGATCGAAGATCCAGCCAATCCTGACTGCGCACGCGGGCGCGGGCCGGACCCTGACCAAAATGCGGCGTTACGCGGGCTGAATTATCAGGTGCAGGGCGCGGAAAAGCGCAGCATGACGCTCAACTTGCACACTGAGCGCGGCCGACAGTTGCTCATCGAACTGGTCGGCACGACTGACGTATTTGTCGAGAATTACCGGCCGGGCAAGCTTGATGCCCTGGGACTAGGATACAAAGATCTGAGTAGCGCCAATCCCGCGCTCATCTATTGCTCCATCTCCGGATATGGCGGCTCTGGTCCGCGCTCCGGCTATGCCGCCTATGACAACGTCGTCCAGGCCAGTGCCGGTATCGTCGCACGCTCCGGCACGAAGCCGGCGCTTTCGTTCGTCGATTATGCGACCGGCCAGACCGCGGCCTTTGCTATCTCCGCGGCCCTCTACCAACGCGCTCACGACGGGCGCGGCCAGTTCATCGACTGCTCCATGTACGAATCGGCACTGATGCTGATGGCCCCGGAGGTGGCGGCCGCACGGCATCCCGTTATAAGCGCGAGAGGAAAGGAGGCCGGCCTTGGCTCATATGCCACAGCGCAGGGCGACCTCATGCTGGGTGTCTTCACGCCAAGACAGAATACCAAATTCTGGAAGGCGCTCGAGGCCGAAGGTTATGACGCCGACACGTTTCAGGACACCCCCGACTGGGAGAGCCTCTGGGCCAAATCCGATCAGATGCGGGCGGCCCTGACGAAGATTCTGCCTACGCGCACAGCAGAGCAATGGGCGGAGTGGATGCATAATTTAGGTATACCTGCAGACGTCATTCGTTCATTGGCTGACGCCGTCTCGGACCCACAACTCTCGGCGCGCAATTTCTTGCGGCCACTGCCAGCCGGGGCTGGTGACACAGTTGCGCCGGTACAGGCCGCGGCAGCGGCTTTCACTTTTGAACATGACGGCCCCGACATCACGCGGGCAGCGCCCGGCTTTGGGGAACACACCGCCGAGGTTTTGACCGAACTCGGCTATGGGAGCGCTGAAATCGCAGACCTCGTGAAGGAGGGCATTGTTCGATGACCTCCACCAAGACGATCAACGCAACCCTGTGGACCAAACTGCCAGCGGAATTTCATTGGCGCGGCGAAACCAGCGCCTGGTCGGCTGCCGCGAGGCCCGGGCAATATCTGCATTCTTTCCTTGAAGGTCCTTCCTTCGACAGAGATGGCAATCTCATCGTTGCCGACGTTCCCCATGGCCGATTATTCCGCATATCCCCCGACGGAGATTGGTCGCTGGCTCTGGAGTATGATGGGAATCCGCATTCCGCCAAATCGATGCTGGACGGCCGTTTCGCCATCGCAGACTACAAAGAAGGGCTGCTGGCGGTCGATGTCGCATCCGGTGTGACCGAACTACTCGCTGACGGCGTTAACACGGAAGCGTTTCGAGGACTGTCTGATCTTTGCGTCGCGGACAATGGCGACATCTGGTTCACCGACTCCGGAAGAACAAGCCTATCGGATCCGACGGGGCGGGTTTTCTGCCTGCGCACCGGCGGGCGGCTCGAACTTTGTCTCGATAATGCGCCCTATCCCAATGGGATAGCACTGTCGCCCAATGGAAGTGACGTCTACGTGGCGATGACGCGGTCCAACGCCATATGGAAATTCTCGGCAAAGTCCACTCATATCCCGTCGCCCATGGTGGGCCTTTGGGTTCAGCTTTCAGGTGGACTGGGTCCCGATGGTCTTGCAATAGACGCGCATGGTCGCGTGGCCAGCGCCCAGGCCCAGGCGGGACGGGTCTACATTTTTTCCAGTTTGGGCGACCTGTTGGCGACCGTTCACACTCCTGGAGGCCTGTGGACCACTGCGGTCACCTTTAGCGGCGACGGCTTATCGCTCTTCATTACGGAAGCTCAGAATGGCGGCATCTATCGTGCGGACCTGTCCGCGATCAACGAGGAAATCTAGCTTTGCAAAAAACCGACCTGCACGGCATGCATCCGGCAATCGTCACCCCGTTCAGCGCTGGTGGCGAAATCATGGAAGATGCCTTTGTAGAGATGGTGGCGTACCTTATCGACATCGGCGCCTCCGGCATTTGTGTCGCCGGCGACAACGGGGAAAGCTGGGCGCTGTCGGCATCGGAGAGAGGCCGGTTGGTGGCGCTGGCCAAGGCGACGTCAACGGGTCGCATCCCGATTACCTGCGGTTGTTCTGCGCCAACCGTGGATGCGGCCCTGGGCTACGCACGCGCAGCGCATGAAAACGGCGCTGATGCGCTTTTGTCGATGCCGCCCACTTATGTGCTCAAAGGCTCGCGCACGGAGATAATCCAACGCTACGAACTGCTTTCCAGGGAAATCGAACTCCCGATAATCGTTTACAACTCACCGCGCCGACATGGCTACTCGATGACGCTCGACGATCTGGAGGCGATCATGGGCGTAAGCGACGTGATCGGAATCAAGGAAAGCAATCGTGACTTTTTCCACCACACGCATTTACTGAAAAACTACGCCGATAAGATCTCTGTGATGAGCGGGCCGTGTCACTACATCGTGCCAAGCTATCCCCTCGGAGCGTCCGGTTTTATCGCGACCGGGCCCGAGTTCCTTGGCAAGGAAGCCGCTCGAATTGGCGCATTGGCGATGGCCGGGCCCTCGGAGGAAGCCAGAAGTATCCATTACAGACTGACGGTCCTCTATCAGATGCTGATGGGATCCGGCACGTGGCCAGCAGCTTTCAAGGCAGCCCTCAACCTGATCGGTCTTCCGGCAGGCGTGCCGCGCGATCCGGTTCTGCCTCTGGACCCGCAGGGAATCGACGAGATCAAGCGCACCTTCGACACGCTCAGCGTTTCGTATGCGTCATGACCAGACCTTTACGTCTCATGGACGGCGTCGTGCGTTCGCGATCCGTTACCTTCTCTTTCAACGGGTCACCGGTTTCGGGTTTTGAGGGAGAGAGTATTTCAGTTGCCCTTTGGGCGCAGGGCATCCGAAAGCTGCGCAATGCTCCTGTCGACAAAGGCGCGCGAGGGATGTTTTGCGCCATAGGCATTTGCCAGGAATGCGTCGTATCGGTTGACGGCAAACGCGTCGAGGCCTGCCGCACCGCAATTGCTGAAGGCATGCGCGTGAATGAAGTAAACTATTCCGATGTATGACACGCTTGTTATAGGCGCCGGGCCAGCCGGTGGCTCGGCAGCGGTTGTCGCGGCCGAACTGGGATTGTCTGTTGCGCTCGTTGACGAGCAACGGGGACCGGGCGGACAGGTGTGGCGTGCCAAATCCGCAGCGATCATCGAGTCTCGCGCCACCCCCGAGTCCCGTGCCGGCGACAAGCTTCGGCAAGACATCTCTGCGTCCGGAATTTCCACGTACTTTTCGAAACGCGTTTGGCAAATTCAGCCGGGCAAAGGCGGCTGGAAAATCTATATCGCCAGCGCGGAGACGACCGAAGTTCTGTACGCCAGGACACTTGTCGTTGCCACAGGGGCTCAAGAACGAGTCATCCCGATTGAGGGCTGGACACTACCCGGCGTGATCGGCCTGGCGGCCGCCACGGCAATGATGAAGGAACATAAAATACTGCCCGGGCACCGCGTCGTCGTGTCGGGTTGCGGCCCGCTGCTGCCATTTGTGGCTCACGAGATAGTCGCTGCGGGCGGTGAAGTTGCCGCCATTGCCGATCTCAACTCATTTGGCGATTGGATACGCCTTGCGCCCGCGCTGATGAGACGCCCCGATCTGGCGTTACGCGGCAAAAATTGGCTTGGCGCGCTAAAAACGGCCGGCGTCCCGATGCTCTACAGGCATTCGGTAACGACCGTAATAGGCGAGGACAGCGTTCGCGGCGTTAGAATCAGCAAAGTTGACGGCAGTTGGTCTCCGGTATCTGGAACCGAGACGTATTTGGATGCTGACGCCGTCTGCCTCGGCCACGGGCTTATGCCTGTGACAGAGATCACTCGCCTTCTGGGCGCCGACCACACCTACGCGCGCGGACTTGGTGGCTGGCATGTCACGTCGGATGATCGGGGACGCACTTCCGTCACCGGCTTGTATGTGTGTGGAGACTCGGCAGGCATTCTGGGCGCGGCGGCGGCACCGGCACTCGGGAGAACAACTGCCCACACAGTCGCGTCGGATTTGAGTAAAGCCCCGCGCCGACGTTCCCCGCACCGCATTCCCACCTGTTTCGGCTCTGCCATGACGTCACTCACGCGCGTGCGGCCGGGACTGATCGACCAGATTGGTCCGGGCACGATCGTGTGCCGGTGCGAAGGGGTGACACGAGCTGAACTCGAAGAGGAAATCGGTACCGGCGCGCAAAGCTTGCGGTCGACAAAGTCCGGCACTCGTTGCGGCATGGGTCCGTGTGGCGGGCGCTTCTGCGCCGATACCGTGGCCATGATCCAGGAAAAGCTAACCGGGAAAACCAGAGAGGAAATCGGCCAACCATCCGCACGACCGCCTTTCCGGCCGGTCCTAGTATCGACCCTTTCGGGGACCTTCATCTACGAAGACCTTCCCCTTCCCGCTCCGGCGCCGTTGTGAGCGACCGTTTCGACATGGCCATTGTCGGCGGCGGCATCATGGGCTGCGCGACAGCGCTCCGTGTTGCCGGTGGCGGTATGCGCGCCATCATCCTTGACCAAGGTGACCTCGGGCAAGGTGCATCGGGCGTCAATGCAGGTACGCTCAGCCTGCAAATAAAACGCATCAAGCTCATGCAATATGCCATTCGGGGGCATGCCCGCTGGGAGAGCATGGGTGCTGCCGTCGGCTACCACAAGAGTGGCGGATACACGCTCGCATTTACCGAACATGAAGAGGGTATGCTGCTCGAGCGACAAACGCTCAAGCGCGAAGCGGGTGCGCCAATCACGTTCGTTTCACCGGATCAGGTATATGAAAATGAACCCGAACTCGGCCACCATATCAGGGCGGCAAGTTATTGCCGCGATGATGGTTATGCGAACTCGTCATTGACCGGCCGGTATTATCGCAAGGCTCTGGCCGCCGCAGGAATTCCTTATCATGAACGACAGCGGGTCTGTGCGATCGAGGCGGCAGATACCGGATTCGAGATATCCATTCCTTCCGGCCCGGTGCGAGCGCGCCGGTTGCTGCTCGCGTCCGGCGCCTGGCTGAAGCACGTCGCAGCGATGATTGGAGTGACACTGCCCGTCCAAGCCAGAATTAACACGGTATCGGTCACGGAGCGCGCGCCAACTCTCATATCATCCGTGCTAGGGCACGCGACCGGCCTCTTGACGATGAAGCAAAAGCAAAACGGCACCGTGCTCATCGGCGGGGGGTGGCAAGGTGACGGTTCCCCGGCGACACACTCGGCAGGCGGCGTGAACGCAGATACCCTCGTTCCCAATCTCGCACTGGCCCAGTATGTGCTGCCGGCACTGTCTCAATTGCGAGTGGTCCGTTCATGGACAGGGTATGAGGCAAACGTACCGGACTTTCTGCCTCTTGCCGGCGCACTGCCGGTGAAGAATGCGTTTGTATTGGGTTGCGTCCGCGGCGGCTACACGATCGGCCCATACATATCCGAACTCATGGGCGACCTGATACTGGGGCGGGAACCGGAGCTGCCCCTGTTCGATCCCATGCGGGATTTTTCGTCGAACTGAGAAAGAATTTGCCATGAGCAATATTGACGAGCGATTTCGTGTTGATGGCAAAGTCGCTGTTGTGACCGGCGGTGGGTCCGGAATTGGCGAAGCCTGTTGCCGGCTGCTGGCCGCAGCAGGTGCCCATGTTGTGGTGCTGGGCCGTACCGAGGCGAAGATCGCAATGGTTGCGGATGATATTGGCGGCATCTCAATTGTGTGTGACGTATCCGACTGGCTATCGGTCGAAAATGCCTTCGAGAAGGTGCGCAATCATCACGGGCGCATTGATATTCTGATCAACAATGCCGGCATACCGGGCCCTATTGCACCGGTGAATGAAGTTGATCTGGCGCAATGGCGATCGTGCATGGATATCAACCTGTTTGGTGCCTTGCATTGCATGAAGGCGGCGACTGAAATCATGAAATCCCAATCGTCCGGATCGATCGTCAATATGGCATCGTTGATGGGAATACAGGGATATCCGATGCGCACAGCGTACAGCGCATCGAAGTTCGCGCTGGTCGGCATGACAGAGGCTGTCGCCCGGGAGATGGGCCCGTACGGCGTACGGGTGAATGCCTTGCTGCCAGGCGCCGTATCCGGTGAAAACATGGACAGGATTGTCGCGATCAGGGCTGAGGCAGAGGGCCGGCCCGCGGAGGATATCATCAAGGAAAACTACAGGGATCCCGCTGCGCTCAAGCGTTGGGTGGCCCCGGAGGAGGTCGCGTTTGCGGCGCTGTACTATGCCTCAGATGCTTCCAGCGCTGTAACCGGCGACAAAATGAAAGTCGATTGCGGCAGGTTCTAATTTCGCATCCGCGGGATGATGGCGGAGCTTACCTTCGCCGAGAAGCCGCCGAACGCCTATCCGTAAATCAGTTCGGGAAGGAACTTGGCGATCTGCGGAAACACCGCCAGTAGCACGGCGAAACCGACCATAATCAGCAGAAACGGCGTCGCATAACGCGCGATCTTGGAAATACTGTCTCCTGTCAGGCCTTGTATTACGAACAGGTTGAAGCCGACGGGGGGCGTGATTTGAGACATCTCAACAACGATAACCAGGAATATTCCGAACCAGACTTTGTCGAAGCCTGCAGCCGCGACGAGCGGGGCTACAACGGGCAAGGTCAACGCGATGATCGAGAAGCCATCGAGAAAACATCCGAGCACCAGATATATCACCACCAGCGCTGCTATGAGCGTGTATGGCGCCAGATCAATCTGGCTGACAAACTCCACTGCGGCGCGCGGTATGCCTAAAAGCGCCGCCACATTTCCCAGAATGGAGGCGCCGATAACTATCAGGCCGATCATACTGCAGGTCTGAACCGAGCCGAGCGCTACAGATCTGATAGTTGTCAGATTCAATTCCTTTTGCGCCGCGGCGATAATCACAGCGCCAACCACACCGACAGCGGCAGCCTCGGAGGGGCTGGCAAGACCACCATACATGGAGCCGAGCACCGCAAGAATCAGGAACCCTGTCGGCGCCAGTTCCTTGAGCGCGGCAATTCTATGCATCATCGGAACATGGCGCATTGCCCGCTCTTCTTCAGGCACCAGATCGGGCTTGAAGTAGGTGTGGATCATGATCCAAGCCATGAACAGCATTGCCAGCAGAATGCCGGGCAACAAACCCGCCGCGAACATATGCAGTACCGATTCCTCGGCGAGCACCGCATAGATGATCATGATCATGCTGGGTGGAATCAAAAAGCCCAGCGTTCCTGCACCAGCAAGACTGCCGACGACAATCCCGTGCTTATAGCCACGCCGCTCGAGCTCGGTGATGGATATGCGCCCCACAACCTGGGCGGTCGCCGCAGAAGAGCCTGAGACAGCCGCAAATATCGAACACCCCAGAATGTTGACGTGTAACAAACGCCCCGGCAGCAGTCCGGCCCAAGGCGCCAGCCCGTCAAACAGCGACCGCGACAACCTAGTGCGGAACAAAAACTCACCCATCACAATGAACAACGGCAGTGCCACCAGATCGGGTGTTGTAAGAATATTGAAGGTATACTGCGACAGCAGCAAATCAATTGGTATGTTTCTGAAAATGAAGATCAACAGCAAGGACGTTAAAAGTAGAGTTAGCCCGATCCACAAACCTGTTGCCAATGTCCCGAAAAGGACAACAAGCAGCGTGCCGACCACGGTAGCCATAGCAATGCCCTACTCTGCCGTGCCTGACGCATTGAGTTCGCGATCCTCGGGATTCAAGTCGACGATGACTCTGAGAAGGCGAGCAAGCATCTGAATGCACAACACCGCAGCACCGAGCGCCAGGCCAAACTGAGGTATCCAGAGTGGGGTGTAACTTGCCGCAGAAACCTGTCCGTCCATCCAGGATTGAACAGCAAATCTGGCCAATGACCACGCAAGAAGCAGTGTAACGCCAAGGCCGACAAAGGCGGAAAGAATTTCCAGCATCCGCCGCCCGCGCTCGTTCTGTACGGCAAGCAACGTGGTCATACGAATATGCGCGCCCGCGCGAAGCGTCAAACCACTCCCCAGCAGGAATGCACTTCCCATGAGATAGGCGCTGTATTCAAAGGCAACCGGAATTTCACCCGGCAGAAACGAAACAACGCGGCTGAGCGCACTGAACACAATGCTCGTCGTGATCAACAGCGTCAACGCCGTCAGACAAACAACCGCCAACCATCCGGCGAACACCGTCACCCCATCGGCGCATAAAAGAAAGCGGCCCAGCAAATCCGCTGAGCCGCCTTTCTGGTGAACCAGATTACTTTCTTCCGACATCTTTGAGATAAGCGTCGATGATGGGGCCAGCGTCAGGGACGCGCTCGACGAATTCTTCGCGAATGGGTGCGGTCCGCTCCTGCATTTCCGCCATCATATCGGCCGGAATGTCCACCATTGTCATGCCGTTCTCGACCAGGATTTTCTTGCTGGCTTCTGCCTTGCCGATGCTATTGGCCCAGAAACCGGCTTCCATATCCTTTCCCACCTGCTCAATCGTAGACTGGGCATCTGCGCCAAGTCCATTCCATGTATCCAGGTTGATCGTGACCATCTGGCTGGCCCAAGTGTGGTCGGTCGGATAGATATAGTCTAGGAACTCCCAGAACTTGCCGTCCACACCGGAAATGACCGAAGTGGAAACACCGTCGACGCGACCGGTCGCAAGAGCCTGCGCGAGTTCTCCCCACGGGATCAGCACGCCCGACATGCCCAGCGAGTTGACTAGGTCCAGAGTATTTTTGTCCGCTGTCCTGATTTTGATCCCTGCAAAGTCTTCGAGTTTATCAGTCTCGACCTTGAGGTAGATTGCCTGTCCCGACCAAGGAGCCATGTAGAGGATCTTCTGATTGTACTCGGCAGCGATTTCCTCAAATTTCGGGCGCGCATACTTGTGAAGCGCCCTGAGATCATCAGCGGAGCTGAGCAAGAACGGCAGATTCTCAATTCCCAGAAAGGGAACGTCCCCCACCTGCTGAGTGGCCAGCACATCCGCCATCGGCACCAAGCCATCGCGAACCGCGCGCAGGTGTTCGGGTCCCTTGAACCCGAGACTGCCACCAGAGTGCACAGTTATGTTCACCTCGCCATTTGTCGCCTCGGCGATCTTCGCCGCGAACGCCTTGGCATTCTCCGTATGAGGATTGCCTTCCGGCCAGGCCGTGGACAAATCGATCGATGTTGCCGCGCCGGCCCTTCCGATCAGAGCGGTCGAAGTAGCAAAGGCCGCGGCGCCGGCCAGTACGGTTCTGCGGTTCAATGTGACCAAGGGAACCTCCCAGATTCCAAGGTTGGCATGCTTCTCGCGCCATCACTCGAAAACGTAACGACAGTTAAGACACTAGACACGAATTCGTTTGCATGCAAGACATAATTTCATATGCAAATCAATATGGCGGGAGCGCAACTTTTGGTAGTCGAACGGATTCACGACAGAAAACGTGGCGCTCGCCTGTACAGCGACGGGCTTCGACCGTGAGGCGAGATGGTGGCTAAGCAACATCAGTCCGAAGTATGCGACCTTCTCATTGTAGGAGGTGGGGCGGCCGGTCTGACAGCCGCTGTCACGGCGCGGATAAATGGGCTGGATGTTCTGCTTGCTGAAAAGATGCCGCAGCTCGGAGGAACCTCTGCGATTTCAGGTGGACAACTCTGGATCCCGGGAAACCCACACGCAAGAGTGGCCGGAATTGAAGACAAAATCGCGAACGCCCGAAAATACATACAGAAGCTGGCAGGCAGCAATTTCAATGCTCGCAATGTCGACGCATTTCTCGGCAGTGGCCCTGAAATGATTGAATTTTTCGAATCCCGAACTGCCGTCCGCTTTACGGATGAAGGCAACGGGTTTGCAGATTACTCGCCAGCGATGCCGGGCGCAGCAACCGGAGGGCGAACAATCGTTCCGCGCGCATACCACGCCGGTCCGATCCGGCGCGACATCAGGTTGCTGGCCTCGAGGCGTTATTGGGCCTTGCTGATGGGTATGCAGATAGGAGCACTTGACCGGCGGCAGTTTGTGAACGCGTTCAAGGCGCCCTCGTCGGCGCTTTACGTGCTCAATCGGCTCGTTGGATATGCCGGAGAGTGGCTGACACACCGGCGAGCGATGACACTGATGGATGGCAATTCGCTAGTAGCGCAATTGCTCGAAACGGCATTGGACTCCGGGGTACGCATCTGGACGGACGCGCCTGTGTCATCGCTGAAACAAGGCGACACGGGCATTTCCGGCGCCGTCGTTGAGTACCACGGCACGCAGTTTTCGGTTATGGCAAGGCATGGTGTCGTTTTGGCGAGCGGTGGATTTTCTCACGACGCCAATCGCGCAAAAAGCACATTCAGACATGTTGCTTTCGGCTCTTCGCATTTCGCGATTTCCGCCCCTGGCAACACCGGTGACGGTTCTCGCATGGCTGAAGCGGTGGGCGGACGATTCGAGAAACTGGCTGGAGGAAATAATGCTGCCTGGGCGCCTGCCGTGGTTGATCCGCGCCACGACGCGCCTGACTCGATCGCTCCGGTATTCTCCCGTGGATCACCCGGGATCATAGCTGTGATGCGGGACGGATTGCGTTTCGGGAATGAAGCTGATTCCTATCATGACTTTGTTCAATATATGATCAGGGCGGCAAAAGCTCTGGGCATGGCAGATGTCAGTTGTCATCTGATTTGCGATCACAGAACCATTCGTCGCTACGGGCTGGCGGACGGGGTCGTGCGTCCGTTCCCCTACCCCGTTGCCCCGCATCTGCGGTCCGGCCTGTTGGTAAAAGCCGGATCTATTGCCGAGCTGGGCGCTTTGACCGGCATTGATCAAACCAATCTTCAGGCAACGGTCACCAGGATCAACGATTACGCGCGAACAGGAGTCGATCCCGAATTCGCCAGAGGCGAGAGTGCATACAACAAAATGATTGGCGACCCCGACGTCCGACCTAACTCCTGCCTTGGCACGATTGAGAGAGCGCCGTTCTATGCGATGAAAATTCATGCTGGGCATATTGCTACCTTTGCCGGATTGAAGACCGACCAGCACGCCCGCGTTCTGGACAAGAACAATTTGCCTATAGTCGGGCTGTATGCGGCGGGCAACGATATGCTCTCGGTATTCGGCGGCAGCTATCCGGGACGTGGTGGCACCCTGGGGCCGGGCATGACATTCGCCTACATCGCAGCCAAGCATGCGGTTGCCATGTCGCAATGAACACGCCAGGCGAACCCGCCAGCGGC
>CAJQNW010000038.1 GCA_905479765.1 uncultured Tepidamorphus sp.
GGATGCCGCCCACGGGGCTGCGTTCCGCACGGCTCCCACGGTGATCTGGGAGTTGGGGGCAGATGTCGTCCGCCTTGGGACAAGCCCGGACGGGCTGAACATCAACAGGGACTGCGGATCTACCTCGCCCGAGTTCTGTCAGGCCGCCGTGCTGGAGCATGGTGCCGATATCGGCCTGGCCCTTGACGGAGATGCCGACCGCCTGCACGTCATCGATGAAAAGGGCCGGCTGATCGACGGCGACCAGCTGATGGCGGTCGTCGCCCAGTCCTGGCACGAGGACGGCCGCCTGGCGCGCCCGGGCATTGTCGCAACGGTGATGTCGAACTACGGGCTGGAGCAGTATCTTTCCAGCGTCGGGCTGGAGGTCGCGCGGACCCCGGTCGGCGACCGGCATGTCATCGAAGCGATGCGCGAAGGCGGCTTCAACGTCGGCGGCGAGCAATCCGGCCACATCATTCTGTCGGACTACGCCACGACCGGCGACGGTCTCGTCGCCGCGCTGCAGCTTCTCGCCGTGGTGGCGCGCTCGGGCAAGCCGGTCAGCGAGGTCTGCCACCGTTTCGAGCCGCTGCCGCAGCTTCTGCGCAACGTCCGCTACAAGGGCGGCAAGCCGCTCGAGGCGAAAGCGGTCAAGGCGGCGATCGAGGACGGCGAGGGCCGGCTGGCTGGTGCCGGCCGTCTGGTGATCCGCCCCTCGGGCACCGAGCCGGTGATCCGCGTGATGGCGGAAGGCGAGGATTCAAGCCTTGTTGAATCCGTCGTCAGCGACATCGTCTCGGCCCTGGAAGGCGCGGCGGTCTAGACCGCCGGGCCTAGTGCGTCACGCCAGCACCGCTTCGAGCGCGGCAAAGAAGCGCTCGACGTCCCCGTCGTCGTTGTAGAGATGCGGCGTGACGCGGATCGAGTCGCCGCGCACGCTGACGAACACCTGCCGGTCCTTCAGCGTATCCAGCAGCGTTGCGGGAATTCCTCCGGCATGGCGCAGGCCCAGGAAGTGCGGCGCCCGGAAGTCCTCCGGCGGTGCCGTGAAGCCGAGGCCTGCGGCGCGCTCGACGATGGTGCGGTTTCGCGCGCCCAGCGTTCGTGAGATGCGCTCGACACCCCAATCCAGGATCTGCGTCAGCGCCGCCGCTGCCATCGGCATGAGGTGGAAATTCGAGCGCTCGCCCATGTCGTAGCGGCGCGCCCCGGGCTCGTAGTCGTCCTGATAGTCGACGAGTCTGGCGAAATCCTGGGCGCCGGCCCGCGTGATCCAGCCGTCTTCCAGCGGCCGGCCCGTCTGGCGGTGCGGCGCCACATAGAGAAATCCGAGGGAATAGGGACCGAGCAGCCACTTGTAGGTGGCGGCAACGGCGAAGTCGGGCTGCACGGCGGCGACGTCAAACGGCATCGCGCCGGCGGACTGGGTGAGGTCGAGCACGAGGGCTGCGCCGTTTCTCCGGGCGGCCTCGCCAATCCTGACGAGATCCACCAGGGAGCCGTCGGTCCACAGGCAGTTCGGCACGGCGACGATCGCGGTCGCGTCGCCGATCGCGGCGAGAAGCGCGGAGGTCCAGTCGATTGCGCCGTTCGGCCCGCTCGCCTCGGCACGGGTGACGGTGCGGACCTTGCCGCCGGATTCCTCGGCCTTGCGCCGCCACGAGTAGACGTTCGAGGGGAACTGGTCTTCCAGCACCACGATCTCCTGGCCGGGCGCGACCGGCAGGTTGGCTGCGGCGACGGCGATGCCATAGGAGGCCGAAGGGACGATCGCGATGTTCCCGGCGTCCGCGTTGACGATGCGTCCGAACAGCGCGCGGGTGTCTTCGGATTCGGAAAAGAAGTCCGGCGGCGTCAGCGACCAGGGCTGCGCCTTGCGGCGGATGCCCGCGTCTCCGGCGGCCACGACCGCGTTCATCAGTGGCGACATGTAGCCGCAATTCATCCAGGCGACGTCGCGCGGCATGTCGAACAGGTGGCGCTGGCTGGAGAGAAGGTCCGGATCCGTCATCGCGTGTGCTCCCGCTTGAGACGCCGGCTCTAGCGCGTTTGCGGACAAAGTGCAAAACGAGACTTCAAACCGCGCTACGGAAGTTAAGAGTTAATAAACGTAGTTAAGGAGCGTGGTTAAATAGCTCTTAACCAATCCTCATTCATAGTCATTCGGAGAGTCGATTCACTGGCGCGGCGCAATCACGAAGCCGGTCGCAGCGATGGGGTGTACTGGTTATGAATGGAATGCTGAAATTCACTCTGGCGGCCGCGGTTGCCGTCGCCGCTACGACGGGCGCGGCCCGCGCGGCCGACGTGCCGATTGTCCCGTATGTCGAGCCGGCGCCGATCGGCGGCTGGTATCTGCGCGGCTACATCGGCATGAGCAACCAGCAGGTCGACAAGCTCGACAATGTGCTATTCGCGACCGGCGGTACGGTGCAGTTCCTGGATTCGGGCAGCTTCGATTCCGCGCCCATCTACGGCGTCGGCGTCGGCTACCAGTTCAATCCGTGGTTCCGCGGCGACCTGACCGGCGAATATCGCGGCAAGGCCTCGTTCAGCGCGCTCGATCGCTACGACTTCAACAACGACGGCGTCTGGGACGGCACCAACCAGTACACCGCCACCAAGCACGAGTGGCTGCTGCTGGCCAACGCCTACGTCGACCTCGGCACCTGGTGGGGAATCACGCCGTATGTCGGCGCGGGCATTGGCGCGTCGAACAACACGATCAGCGGCTTTCAGGATATCAACACGCCGAACGCGGGCGTCGCCTATGCCGATTCCGCGTCCAAGTGGAACTTCGCCTGGGCGCTCCATGCCGGTGCCGGCTGGGCGGTCACGCCGAACGTGACGGTGGACCTGGGGTACCGCTACGTGGATCTCGGCGATGCCCAGTCGGGCGACATCATCGCCTATACGGGCGCCAACACGGTCAACAACCCGATGATCTTCGACAGCCTGACCTCGCACGACGTCCATATCGGCGTGCGCTACGCGTTTCAGTAGGCCGGGCCGACACAGGGCGCGCGTCCGCGCCCTCCAGCGACCGATCATCGCGTGAATCATGAGGGGCGGCAGGCCGACAGGTCTGCCGCCCCATCGCGTTTTACGGCGGGCGCGGGATATGTTGCGCGAACATCACAGGTGCCGATCCAAAGTATCGGCAAAGAAGAAAATTCCTTAAGGAACGTAGTTAAGGAACGTGGTTAAGGCAGCTTTAACGATTCGCGTCCCATAGTCCGTGTCGAACGTAACCGCACGGGTATCGGCGTCTTCGGCCCGGGCACAGATTTGCGGAGTCGGCCATGGGCAACTTCAAGACCTTTATCGCTTCAACAGGAATTGCTCTTGTCGTGACAGCCGGCGGCGCATACGCGGCCGACATGTCGGACCCTTTCCTGGAACCGCTTCTCCCGGTGGAAATCGGGTCGGCGTGGTACCTGCGCGGGGACATAGGCTACAAGGCCTATTCGAACCCAAGCGCCAGCTGGACCCGCCTCAGGAGCTATCCCGTCATCGGCGGGACCGTCGAGCAATACAGCAACGTCAAGCTCGGTGACGCGCTGATCGCCGGCGGCGGCGTCGGCTACAAGTTCAACCAGTGGTTC
>CAJQNW010000039.1 GCA_905479765.1 uncultured Tepidamorphus sp.
GTGGTGAAGCCGTTGGCACGGTGGCCCTTGTCGACGTCGCCGTAGTTCTTTCCGTAGTTGTGGCAGGACGTATACATGCCTTCCCGGCAGCGCTTGCACTGGCCGCAACCGGCGTGGATTTCGACCGTCACGCGTTCGCCGATCTCGTATTCGTCGACGCCGGGGCCGAGTGCCACCACCGTGCCCATGTATTCATGGCCGGGCGTGAAGCCCTTGTTATACGGGTCGCCGCCCTGAATCATCGCTGGCGGGCCGTGGTAGATGATTTCCAGGTCGGTGGCGCAGATCGCGACCGCGTCGATGCGCACCAGCACCTCGGCCTTGCCCGGCGCCGGCACCGCCTTGTCCTGAAGCGTGAGTTCGCCGGGATTGCCCAGCACCCAGGCCTTCATGGTCTCCGGGATCGGATAGTCGGTATCGGTTTTAACGTTGGCGGGCATTGCCATTGCTCGTCTTCCTCCTGTTTCGCCGATGCCGGTTCGTCCGGTTTCGGCGCTTGTGTTCGTTGACGTTTTGGCTTCGGCTGCTGGCTAGGTCTGCGGGATCGCCTCCTTGGGGCTTCCGAACCGTGCCGAAATGGCCGAGGCGCATTGCTTTACCAGGGCCTTCACCTGTTCCAGATGCTCGCCTTCCGCGCGCATCGACGGCATCGAGCAGCTGATCGAGCCGATCACCGCACCGGCGTGGTCGCGGATCGCCGCCCCGACGCAAATGACGCCGGGCTGGAATTCCTCATTGTCCATGGAATAGCCGTTCCGGCGCACCAGCCGCAGGTCTTCCATCAGATCCGAAATGGTCGAGATGGTCTTGGCCGTGAACCGCTTCAGCCCGCCGTGGGCGATGACCCGGGCGATCTCGGCTTCCGGCAGCCAGGCGAGGATCGCCTTGCCGGTCGCGGTCGCATGGGCGGCGTCCGACTTGCCGGCGTCGTCCGAGCCGACGCGGATCGGCAGCCGCGACTCCAGCTTGCCGAGCGTGACCAGCGCCAGCCCCTGCATCACGGCCAGATGGACGCTTTCCAGCGTCAGTTCGTTCAGCCGCCGCAGTTCCGGCATCGCCTCGTCGAGCAGGTTGAACTGCTTGAGGCGGGAGTCCGAGAGCTCGGTGAGGCGGGGTCCCAGGAAATAACCGCGGGTCCGTGGTGTCTGGCCGATGAAGCGGCGCTGCGCCAGTGTCGCCAGCAGATGATGGCAGGTGGAGGCGTTCAGTCCGGCCTTCGTCGCCAGCTCGTTCAGCGACATCTCGCCGTTGGCCTCGCCGAGGATCTCAAGCAGTTCCAGGGCGCGCGCCACCGACTGGACGGTGCGCGGTCCCTTGGCGACGGAGACAGCGAACGCCTCTGCCGGGCGAACGCTCGCCGGCGCATCCGTATGCGCTTCCTGTCCCATCAAGGCGCTGTCACCAGCGGTAGCTGTCATAGCCGAACAAATTGACCCTATCGAATTGTCCTTCCAAAGGTCGCCAACTATGGGCTATTGAGTCAAGAGGATTTTGTAATATCGAATGCGATTTGACATTATCAAATATCGTGTGGATAGAGGCTTCTGTCTCTGCGCATGAAAGGCGTCGCTGATCCGATCCGGCGGGACGCCTCTTGCGTTGAATGTAATGGGTCGGCAAACCAAATATCGGCGGCGGGCCGGCAAAGGACCGCACGTCGGCGCGCATCGCGGCGGACACCGGAGGGAACCGAACGAATGTACCACTTGATCTACGTGAGCCAGGCGGTCCAGCCGATGACCGAGACCGAGCTCGCAGGAATTCTGGAGAAGAGCCGTGACTACAATCGGCGCGACGGCATCACCGGCCTGTTGATCTACAAACTCGCGCCGTCGTCCAACCGCGCCAATTTCATGCAGCTGCTGGAAGGCGAAAAGGCGGACGTCCAGAAAGCCTTCGACCGCATCAAGGCCGATCGGCGCCATCACACCAAGATCGTTCTGGAAGAAGGCGAGATTGACGCGCGCAATTTCCCCGACTGGTCGATGGGCTTCCGGAATATCGATGAAGTCGACCTCGCCACGTTCGAGGGCTATTCGGACCTCGGCTCCGAAGATTTCTGGGCAAGAGCGCACGACGGTCAACTCGACGATGCACTCGACCTGATGATGTCATTTTACGGCGACGCCGGAGAAGACTGACCCGCGCCGGTCCCGTCCCGGTGCGGACCGACGTACCGGTGCGCGGACACGCCCTCAGACCAGAAGAATCGTCGATCCGACCGTGCGCCGGGCTTCGAGATCGGCATGGGCGGCGGCCGCTTCCCGAAGCGGGCGGGTGGCGGCCACGTCGAGTTTGATCGTGCCGTCGAGTATGCGGCTGAACAGGTCGCTCGAGCGCTCCAGCAGGTCGTCCCGCGTGGCGACATAGTCGAACAGTACCGGCCTGTTGGCGGAAAGCGAGCCGCCGGCGGCAAGATCGGCCAGCGAGAAATCGCTGATCAGGCCGGACGACTGGCCGAAATTCACGAACATGCCCCGCCGCCGCAGGCACTTGAGCGAACCGCGCCAGGTGTCGGCGCCGACGCTGTCGTAGACCGCCGCGCAACCCGCGCCGCCGGTTAGCCGCTCCACTTCGGCGACGAAATCCTCTGAGCGATAGTCGATCACATGCTCGTAGCCGTGTTGTTTTGCCAGCGCCACCTTCTCGGGCCCGCCGGCCGTGCCGATGGCGTGCGCGCCGAGGGAATGGAGCCACTGGCCGAGAATCAGCCCGACACCGCCCGCCGCCGCATGGACGAGCACCGTGTCGCCCGGCTGTACCGCATAGGATGAGGTGACGAGATATTGCGCCGTCAGGCCCTTCAGCATCGCGCCGGCGATGGCAACCGGATCGATGCCGGCGGGCAGCGGCACCAGCCGCTCGGCGGGCACCACGCGCGTCTCGCGATAGGCCCCGTGCGGCAGAACGTAGGCGACCCGGTCGCCGGGCTTGAGAT
Source organism: uncultured Tepidamorphus sp. (assembly GCA_905479765.1). Lineage (GTDB taxonomy): Bacteria > Pseudomonadota > Alphaproteobacteria > Rhizobiales > Tepidamorphaceae > Microbaculum. The sequence goes on from CAJQNW010000039.1 coordinate 2,939, forward strand.
CGGTCACGTCCTTACCGACGGCCTCCACAACGCCCGATGCCTCGGCACCGGGAATCATCGGGCCGTCCGGCCAGGGATAGAGGCCGCTGCGGAAGTAGACGTCGAGGAAGTTCACGCCCACCGCCGTGTGCGCCACCACCGCCTCGCCGGGGCCCGGATCGGGCGTCGGCAATTCGGTCCACGCCATCGCCTCCGGACCACCCGGGGATGTTACGACCAGGCCGCCGGCCATCGTCTCAGCTTTCCACCAGGAATTCGGGATCGACGGGTATCTGCATCCCCGCCACCAGATGGTTCGTCTGCCCGGCAAGTCCGATGATGGCCAGCAGTTCGGCGTGCTGCTCGTCCGTCATGCCCTTCGCCTTCGCCGCCGCCGTGTGGGAATGAATGCAGTAGGAGCAGCCGTTGGCGGTGGAGACGGCGATATAGATCATTTCCTGCACGGCCGGGGGCAGGGCGGTCTCGCCGGTCATCACGTCCTTCAGGCCTTCCCAGGTCCGTTTCAGGGCCGCGGGATCGTTCGCGAGCCCGCGCCAGAAGTTATTGACGAAATCGGATTTGCGCGTCGCGCGGATGTCGTCGAACACCGCCTTGACGGCGGGAATCGCGTCGGCTTCGGCATCGCTCAGCAGTTTGACAGTCGCCATTGGTGTCCTCCCGGTTCGTCAGACTTTTGCCCAGTCCATGTAG
>CAJQNW010000040.1 GCA_905479765.1 uncultured Tepidamorphus sp.
GCTTGCCGAGGCTTTGGAAGGCGAAATCATCGAGGCGCGCACGGCTCAGACGGTATGCGCGCGGATGCGTGTCACCGAGAAGCCTTTCGACGATGAAAGGGTGCGCAAGGCGGTGATCATGTCCTGCGACAACTCGGTGTATCGCGATCTCGTATTCCAGGGCCGGGGCGACATTGGTGAGAACCACCATGTCTCTCCCATCCATCCGGAGTACTACGAGCTTCCGGAACTGAAGCGCGATGTCGAAGGCGCCAAGAAGCTTCTCGCCGACGCAGGCTATCCTGACGGGATCGAACTTACGATTGACTGCGGCAACACCGACGGTCCGTGGCACCAGACGGTCTGCGAGATCATGCGCGATCAGATGCAGGATGCTGGCATCAAGCTCAACATCAACGTCATGCCGGCGTCCAAGTACTGGGAAGTCTGGGACAAGACGCCGTTCGGCATCACCGCCTGGACGCACCGTCCGCTTGGCACCATGGTGCTGTCGCTCGGATATCGCACGGGCGTGCCGTGGAACGAGTCGGCATTCGCCAATGCCGATTTCGACGCGGCTCTCGACGATGCGGAGGCGACGCTCGACACCGAGGAGCGGCGCGAGAAGATGAAGGCGGTCGAGCAGATTCTTCAGGACGCCGCCGTCATGGTTCAGCCGGTCTGGCGGCCCGTCTTCACGATCGCTGCCAAGAAGGTGCACGGATACCCGCCGCACCCAACTCAGTACCACCAGTTCAACAAGGTCTGGCTCGAAAGCTGACCGGAACTGTCTGCGCCGCGCCTGCTTCGGCAGGCGCGGTTTCACTGCCGTAGAAACCACGGGTCGCCGGAGGACCTTACCCCCGAACCGGCGACCGCGTGGGAAAGTGGAGGGGACGGCAGACTATGGTAAAACTTATTCTCCGCCGTCTGGGCCAGATGGTCCTGATCATGGCGGTCGTTTCATTCGTATTGTTTCTTGTATTCGACAGCGACAAATTCAAAAAACAGATCGCGGTCAATGAACTGGGCGGCTTTGGCGTTCAGGCGCTGACGGATCAGGAATACGAAAACTGGCTCACCTCGAAGGGTCTCAACGTTCCCTTCTATGTGCGTTATGGCGATTGGGTCGGCGACGTTCTGCACGGCGACCTCGGTTTTTCATTCGAGAAGAACACCGCCGTCGGGCCGCTGCTGGCCGAACGTCTGGTGGCCACCGGGATCCTCGGATTCTGGGTGTTCGCGCTGATGATCCCCATCGCGCTGATCACCGGCGTCGTCGCGGGGATGAAAGAGGGATCGTTCCAGGACAGGACGGTCTCGTTTATCTCGGTTTTCACCACATCGATACCCGAGATCGCAACGGCGATTTTTCTCACGGTTATATTCGCGCTCGGGCTTGGCTGGCTGCCGACGAAGTCGGCGATGACGCAAGGGTTCGACTGGACCCAGCTCGTGCTGCCGGTAATGACGCTGGTACTCTACGATTTCGGCTATGTCGCCCGCATGACGCGTGCCTCGATGGCCGAGGTGATGACATCCCAGTACATCCGCACGGCGATCCTCAAGGGCATTCCCTACTCCCGCGTCATCCTGCGCCACGCGTTGCGCAATGCGCTGATCGCTCCCTTCACGGTGATCGTGCTGCAGCTCAACTGGCTGTTGTCCGGCGTCGTCGTGGTAGAGGTGTTCTTCCAGTACAACGGGTTCGGCAAGTTGCTGCTCGACGCGGCACTGTTCGGCGACATCTACGTCATCCAGGCCGGTACTCTCGCCGCGGTGTTCGTCGCCGTGTTCTCGCAGATCATTTCAGATGTCGGGTACACGTTGCTGAACCCGCGCATCAGGTTCAGTTGAGGGGAGGCCGGATATGAGCGCTACCGCAGAAACCCCGGTTCCCGCCCCGTCGGTGCTGTCCCGGTTGTCACAGCCCAAGCCGCTGATCGTCCTGATCCTGCTGATGTGGGTTCCCCTGATCACCTACGTGATGTTCGGTCACATGATCGGGGATGCCAAGGACATCATCCTGATGCCGGCGGTGCCGGTGACGATCCTGCTCTACGTCCTCGCGGTGCGGGGCTGGTGGGAATCGAAGATCGCCGTCATCGGCGCCACGCTGGTGTTCTTCTGGCTGCTGATGGCCGTTTCGGCGCCGTTCCTGCCGCTTATGGATCCCAATGAGCCGATCGCGCCGTTCACGCTGCCGTTCTCGGAGAAGAAGGACATTTTCTTCTGGCTTGGAACGGACTTCAAGGGTCGCGACATGCTGTCTCGCGACATCTGGGGTTGCCAGCGTGTGATCGTATGGGGCGTGACCGCGACGCTGGTCGCCTACATCGTCGGCACCGCCTTCGGGCTCATCGCCGGCTACCTCGGTGGCTGGTGGGACGAGGTCATTTCGTTCCTCGCCAACATCCTGCTGTCGTTCCCGGTGATGGTGCTGTTCATCCTGATCCTGAACTATCTCGGGCAATCGGGCTTCAATATCGTCATCGCGGTGACATTCGCCTCGGCGCCGGCGATCATGCGTATCGTTCGCGGCCTGGCACTCGATATCAAATCGCGCGACTACGTCTATGCAGCCCAGACCCGCGGCGAGCACCCGATCTGGATCATGGTGATCGAACTTCTGCCGAATGTGCGCGGACCGATCATCGTCGATGCCTGCCTGCGCCTCGGCTACACCACAGTCGCGATCACCACTTTGACATTCCTCGGCCTTGGCCTGCAGCCGCCCGATCCCGATTGGGGCCTGATGATCAAGGAAGCGGCCAACACCGCGATGATCTTCAAGTTCTCCTATATGCTGATCATTCCGGCGCTGTCTGTTTCGACGCTGATCCTCGGCTTCAATCTGATGGCCGATGGTCTGCGCGAAATGAGCCTCAGGGACTGAGCAGGAAAACCATGACCGACCAGACCCCCGATACAGACCAGGTTCCGGTGCTCGAATGCCGCAACCTGTCGATCTCCTATTTCACCCGCTCCGGTGAAATTCCCGCGGTCGTCGACTTCAACCTCAAGCTCATGCCCGGCGAGGCGCACGGCATCGTCGGCGAATCCGGATGCGGCAAGTCGACGGTCGCCTTGGCGATCATGCAGTACCTCGGCCAGAATGGCCGGATCGTCGGCGGCGAGCTGCTGTTCGACGGGCGCGACATGCGCACCATGAGCGGGGAGGAGCTCCGCAACCTGCGCGGCTCGAAGATCGCCATGGTCTACCAGGAGCCGATGGCCTCGCTCAATCCGGCCATGAAGATCGGCGAACAGCTTGCCGAGGTGCCGATCTACCATGACGGTGCCTCCAAGGCGGATGCTCACACCCTCGCCGCCGAGATGCTGTCCAACGTCAATCTGCCAGATCCCAGGCGGATCATGGAGTCCTATCCCCATCAGATTTCCGGTGGCCAGCAGCAGCGCGTCGTCATCGCCATGGCGCTTCTGTCGAACCCGCGCCTGCTGCTGCTCGACGAGCCGACCACCGCCCTCGACGTCACGGTCGAGGCGGGCATCGTCGAACTGATCAAGGAGATTTCGGCGAAATTCGGCACGTCGATGATCTACATCTCGCACAACCTCGGGCTGATCCTCGAGACGTGCCATCGCATCACCGTGATGTATTCAGGCGAGGCGGTCGAAGTCGGCGACATCGAGACCGTCTTCAACAATATGCGCCACCCCTACACGCGCGGTCTGTTCGCCTCGATCCCGCTGCCCGGCGCCGACAAGAACGAACACCCGCTTGTTGCCATTCCCGGCCAACTGCCGCTGCCGCACGAGCGCCCGACCGGCTGCTATTTCGGCCCGCGCTGCCAGTTCTTCCAGGGTGGCCGCTGTGATCTCGGCCTGATTCCGATGGAGAAGGTCGACACCGGCTCGGAACATTTCGTGCGATGTGTTCGGTGGGACGAGATTGACTGGGACGCCACCAAGCCCAAGGCCGAGGAACGTCCGCCCGTGCTGGCCGGCGATGTCGTGCTGAAGGTCGAAGACCTTACCAAGCACTATGAGATCGAAGACTCTGCCCTGTTTTCACTAGGCGGCGGCGATACCAAGACGATCAAGGCGAACGAGGACCTCACGTTTCAGGCCCGCGAGGCCGAAACGGTTGCGATTGTCGGTGAATCCGGCTGCGGCAAGTCGACCTTCGCCAAGGTGCTGATGGGCCTCGAGGAAGCGACCAGCGGCGAAGTGCTTCTCGGAAACCTGGATCTGGCGCACCTGTCGGTCGACAAGCGCAATGCCAAGACCATCTCCAAGCTGCAGATGGTATTCCAGAATCCGTTCGATACGCTCAATCCGAGCCATTCGGTCGGCGGCCAGATCGCCCGCGTCATCAGGAAATTCGGCGTCGAGTCGGACAAGGACAAGATCCAGCAGCGGGTTATGGATCTGCTCGACATCGTCAAGCTGCCGCGCGATTTCGCCAAGCGCCGCCCGCGCCAGCTCTCCGGCGGCCAGAA
>CAJQNW010000041.1 GCA_905479765.1 uncultured Tepidamorphus sp.
ATCGAGAACTATCTGGGATTTCCGACGGGAATCTCCGGGATTGCCCTGATGGCCCGCGCCTTCAACCAGGCCGAGAAATTCGGCGTGGAGATGGCTATTCCCGACGAGGCGGTAAGTCTCGCCCCAGATTGCGCCAATGACGGCACGTTCGTCTTGCAGGTGGCGGGCGAGGAACATGTCCGGACGCGCTCCGTCGTACTCGCGACAGGCGCGCGCTACCGGCGCCTTGCCGTTGAAAACATCGATGCATTCGGAGGCTCGTCGATCCACTATTGGGCCTCGCCGATCGAGGCCAGGCTTTGTGCATCGCAAGAAGTCATTCTGGTCGGAGGCGGTAACTCGGCAGGGCAGGCAGCCGTGTATCTCGCCGCACATGCCAGCAAATTGTGGCTGCTCATCCGCGGAAAGGATCTTTCGGCGAGCATGTCCCGATATTTGATCGATCGCATCGCCGCGCAGCCCAACATCGAGGTGGTGACCGAAACCGAAATCTGCGAGCTCGAAGGACACGGCGGACTACTCGAAGCCGCCCGCTGGAAACACCGGCGATCCGGTGCCGAGACGCGCCGCGATATCCAGCACATGTTCCTGTTTGTCGGTGCCGAGCCCAATACCGACTGGCTCGTGCAATCTGGAATAACGCTGGACGGAAACGGATTTGTCCGGACAGGTATTGAAGCTGGCGAGGATCGGCTGCCTCTGGAAACCAGTCGCAGGGGCGTCTTTGCCGTCGGCGACGTGCGCGCAGGTTCGATCAAACGCGTTGCCGCCGCGGTCGGCGAAGGAGCTCAGGTGGTCGCGACGTTGCACAAGTATCTCGCGGACGCGCCTGCCAAATCATTCCCAATGGCCGTATGAAAGCCAAGACCATGTCGAAGTCCTGCAGTCATCTCGACACGATCAAGGATGTCACGCCGAGCGCTCTCGGATGCGAGGAGTGTTTGAAGTCTGGTTCGCCGTGGGTGCATTTGCGCATCTGCCGGACGTGCGGGCACGTCGGTTGTTGCGACAGTTCGCCCAATCGTCACGCGACCGGGCATTTCCACAACACCGGCCATCCAATTATTGAAGGCTACGATCCGCCGGAAGGATGGGCCTGGTGCTACGTGGACGAGGTCGCCATCGCGCTAAATGGCCGCGTTACGTCGCAGCTCGGACCGATACCGAAATTCTCGTGAATTCAAACTGGTTACGAAACGTCCGTTCCCTCTGCGGTACCCGAACCGCCGGCGGGATCAGCCGCGGGCGCATTCCATAGCACAGCTACGCCGATAACGGCTGACAGGATCGAGGCCACGAACACCGCCACCTTGGCGGCAGCGAAATCGGCGTGTTGCGGAAAGGCCTGCCCGGCGATGAACAGTGACATCGTAAAGCCAATACCGGCTAGCGCTCCGGCACCCCATAGATGCCGCCATGTATAGGCATCGGGCTTGGTCGCCACTCCAAGACGGACGGCGAGAGCTGCGGCGCCGACGATACCGATCGGCTTGCCGATCGAAAGGCCGAGGACGATGGCCAACATCAGCGGACCGAGTCCGGTCAATTCTCCCGTGTGTATCTCGACACCTGCATTGGCCAGGGCAAAAAGGGGAAGCACAAGATAGCTCGACCGGGCCCCTGCGCGTCGCAACAGTCGGTCCGCGGGCGACTCCAGACGGTCGTAAATGGCTTCGAGCGCCTGGAGTGCGGGTAGCGACGGGCCGTGCCGGAGCACCTCGCCGCCGTGCCGGGCCTCGGCGGCAATGATCGTTTTCGCCTGGGTCGCCAGTGCTTCGAAGTTGGCCGGCGGCCGGGTCGGAATGAAAAGGGCAAGTACGACGCCGGCAAGCGTCGCGTGCAGCCCGCTGGCTTGGACACATGCCCACAAGGCGAGCCCGACGATCGCATAAGGCGTCACTGTGTAAATCCGCGACCGGTTGAGGAGCGCGAGCACCAGCACAAGTGTTAGTGCGGCGCCGATGTAGCCGACATGGATTGCATCCGAATAGAAGATGGCGACCACGACGATCGCGCCGATGTCGTCGACAATTGCCGCAGCGGTCAGAAAAATGCGCAGTTCCACCGGGACGCGGTTGCCCAACATGAAGATCAGGGCAACGGCAAACGCCGTATCGGTCGCCATCGGCACGCCCCAGCCCTGCGCTAGGGGCCCGGTCCGGAGAACGGCTAAATAGAGGAGGGCGGGAATTGCCATCCCGCCGAGGGCGGAAGTGATCGGCAGCGCGGCCGATTTCAGGCTGGCCAGCCGGCCGACGGTCAATTCCCGTTTGATCTCGAGCCCGACGACCAGAAAGAAGAGGGTCAACAGCCCGTCGTTGACCCAGTGCCGAAGCGACAGCTCGAAGACTCTGTCGCCAAACGAGAAGCCAAGCTCCCGGTTCCAGAACTCTTCGAATGAAGGTCCGAGCGCGGAGTTGGTTATCAATATCGCGAGTAGCGTGGCCAGTATCAGCAGCACACCAGCCGAGGGGCCCCAGCTCACGAAGTCCAGCGCCGCGACCCGAACGCGGTGTCCGAGTCTGCCGAACATGGCATCGGTGAGCGAACTCTCGTCCCATGCGCCGTCATAGCGGCGGCCGTTGATGAAAAAGGTCGGCGTGAGCATCACGCCGCTGGCGCGGGCGCTTCGCTCGTCGGAATCAACGCGCTGCCGCGCCCGTTCGGCGGTCGCCTCGAGCTCGATATCGTCCAGATCCTGGAGGCGCAGTGCAGTCGATACTGCGACCAGATCCTCATCAGTCAGCGTTTTAGACCGTGTCATCAATTCGATGTGAGCGGACCAGAAACTCTTCTCGTCAGGGGTGCGCTCGGCCAATTCGGCGGCACGACGGGCAAGTTCGTTACCTGTGAGCGGCCGGTGCCGGAAGACATAACGCATCCGGTCGCCGAGCTCGTCGCGTATCCTTGCCAGTTGCTCGTTGGCGGCACGGCAATACGGGCAGGCGTAACTTCCGTACTCGACGAGTGTGATTTGCGCCGCGTTCGGGCCAAGGATGTGATCGCGTTCGTTGTCGACCGGACGATCGAGGCGGTAACCCTTGACGGAGCCTGACATAGACATCTCGGTGCTTCTGGACGGCTGGCGGGACAACTACGCAGATGTGTTTCGGTCGACCGTTCTGGCACATTCGGCGCAGCGGCATCGCGCGAGCCTTGCCGAGCGGACAGTATGACCCAATTATCATGCATCGATTTGCAAGTGCGAAGCGAAACGTACGTTCTCAAGGATTTTTCGTCGGATTGGTCGTGTCGGCGGAGGTATTGTTCGATGCCAGTCACAGGTACATGCCGCCCACGCCGGGCGGCTCGATTTGCCGTGCTTTCCTTCGCCATCGGATTTTCTTCGGCCGCCTCGGCCCAGTCGCCGTTGCCACAGGTCACTGTTGCAAAGCCAGTGGTGCACGAAATCGTCGAGGACGACGAATTCGTCGGCCGCTTCGAGGCAATAGACGAGGTTTCGGTCAGGTCCCGGGTTGGCGGCTACCTTGATGAGGTGCACTTCACCGACGGGGCCATGGTCGAGAAAGGCCGGCTGCTTTTCTCTATAGATCAGAGGCCGTTCAAGACTGCCCTGGACCAGGCGAAAGCCGAACAGATTGCGGCACAGGCACTGGTCGATTTCACCAAAATCCAGTTCGAGCGCGCCCAATCGCTGGTGGGCAATGGCAACATTCCTGTTTCGACAGTCGATGATCGCCGGCGAGAGTTCCTCGCCGCACAGGCGCGCGCCGACGGGGCGCACGCCGCTGTTGCGCGGGCCGAGCTTGA
>CAJQNW010000042.1 GCA_905479765.1 uncultured Tepidamorphus sp.
GGCAGTCCGCGCGCCGCCACCAGCGCCAGCGGCGCCGGCGCGGCGGCAAGGTCCGCCACCGGCACCGCCAGCACGCAGATCGTCGCCACGGCGAGATACAGGATCGTCGCGACCACCATCACCAGCGCGATGGCCCGGGGCAGCGTCTTTTCCGGCTCGACGATTTCTTCCGCGACATTGACCATGTCCTCGAAGCCGAGGAACGCGAAGAAGGCGATGACGCTGCCCGCGATGATTCCCGACCAGGCGCTCCAGACCGGCGGCGGGGCGATCTCGTCGAGGCGGGTCAGGAGGTCCGGTTCGGCGATCAGCGCGGAAGCGGCGACGAGGACGAGGCCTGCGATCTCGATGACCGTCAGGACGGCGGCGAAGACGGCGGATTCGACGATGCCGTAGATGGCGACGCCGCCGAGCGCGACGACGATGACGGCGATGATCATCCAGTCCGGCAGCGCCGCGATCGTCGCCATGTAGCCCGCCGCGCCGGCACTGACGGTGGCGGCTGCAAAGATGCCGATGGTGACGAGCACGAGCCCGGTGATCAGGGTCAGGGTGGCCGAGCCGAAACCCTGGTCGACATAGGCCGCTTCGCCGGCGGCTTCGGGAAGCCGTGCCGCCAGCTCCATGTAGGACAGCGCCGTGACGCCGGCGACGAAGCCGGCGATGAGGAACGAGATCGGCGCCGCCGTCCCCGCCAGCCCGGCGAGCGCCCCGATCAGCACGTAGATCCCCGCGCCGACCACGACGCCGAGGCCGTAGAAGGTGGTCAGCCACAGGCCGAGCCCGCGCCTCAGCGCCGGCTCCCCGGTGGATTTATGGTCGGTTGGTATCTGGTCGGGCATCGGACCGCGCGGTGATTTGGGAGTTAGGAATAATGGAACGGATTGGAGTCGTCTTTCCGTAACCCGAATGCGCCTAGACTTTTTCCATACGGAACAGTCCAGGACATTGTGATCATGCGCCAGCTGGCCGGATTTCTGCTCGTCGCCCTGTTCGTCTCGGTATTGCTGGCGGTGTTCCCGGTGCATGCCAAGGATATCGGCGCCGGCCCCATCTGGAACGATATGGACGCCCGGAACAAGTGCCCGTCGGTCAGCACCAGCCACGATCGGCTGTTAAAGGGCGCGCGGCGCACCACCGTGCAGGGCCGCATGTCGGTCTGCACCTGCCATCGGGGCTGACGCCTTTTTTCCGCCGCTTGATCCGCCTTATTGTGCTGCCGATTCGGTTTTCACGAGGAGTTCAACGATGCGCCGCTTCGCCGGTCTGCTGTTCGCCGTCATCGCCGCCGCCTGCCTGATGCCGCTAGGCTCGGCCGGCTACGCCAAGGACATCAACGCCCCGCTGATCGCCAACGATGCGATGGCCAAGCAGATGTGCCCGCAGATCTGCAAGACCAGCGGCGGAAAGTGGAACGGCAAGTGGAGCACGCCCCAGGGCCGCGCCACCTCGGTCTGCGGCTGCGAGATGCCGCCGCCCCCGAAGGAGCCCAGGAAGAAGAACATCAATGCCGGCCCGATTTCGGACGACCAGCAGGCCAAGAAGATGTGCCCGACGGTCTGCAAGAGCGAAAAGCGGGTCTGGGAAGGCGAATGGAAGAAGTCCGACAGCGGGCGCGGCGGCATGTGCACCTGCTATCTTAAATAGGCGATCGCGGCCGTTCGGAGATACCGAACGGCCGCCGAAATTCGCTGAGTCCCCAGCTTGAATCTAGACCGCGACTGGACCTAGCGCGACGACGATCGCACTGACCAGAACGGCAACGATTGCGTAGTATCCAATCCCGTCCATGGCGAGGTTCCTCCGTCTGATACAGATGTATCGGAACGCCCCGCAGCTCTCACCGGTTGCCGATGTTAGGCGCGTTGCGCTAATCGAAGTTCAACGCATTCGCCCAGGTTTTGCTCAACTGCGCAGCGGATTTACGTCAAATGTCGGATAGGTGGCTCAAATGAAACCGGACGGTGTCATGAAGGCCATGGTGCTGGAGGCGCCCGGCGCCCCGCTGGTTATGCGCGAGCGGCCGATGCCGGCGCCGGGGCCGGGCCAGGTGCTGATCGCGGTGCGCGCCTGCGGCGTCTGCCGCACCGACCTGCATGTCGTCGACGGCGAACTGCCCGATATCCCCTATCCCATCGTGCCGGGCCACGAGGTGGTCGGCACGGTGGCCGAGCTCGGCGAAGGGGTGGCCGGCGTGACGGTCGGCGCGCGTATCGGCGTGCCGTGGCTCGGCTATACCTGCGGCACATGCCGCTTCTGTCTGTCCGGCCAGGAGAACCTCTGTGACGCGGCGCGCTTCACCGGCTACCAGCTCGACGGCGGCTACGCCTCGCACATGGTCGCCGACGTGCGCTTCTGCTTTCCGCTGCCCGACGCCTTCGACAACCTGCACGCAGCACCGTTGCTGTGTGCCGGGCTGATCGGCCACCGCGCTCACCGCATGGCGGGTCAAGCCGAGACCATCGGCATCTACGGCTTCGGGGCGGCGGCCCACATCATGGCGCAGGTCGCCCGCCACCTCGGCCAGCGCATCTTCGCCTTCACCCGCCCCGGGGATGTAGCTGCGCAGGAGTTCGCATCCTCGCTCGGCGCGGAATGGGTCGGCGATTCCGACAAGCCCGCTCCGGAGCCGCTCGATTCCGCCGTCATCTTCGCCCCCGTCGGGCCGCTGGTGCCGGCCGCGCTGCGCGCCGTGCGCAAGGGCGGTACCGTGGTGTGTGCCGGCATCCACATGAGCGACATCCCGTCATTTCCCTATTCGATTCTGTGGGGCGAGCGGGTGGTACGCTCGGTCGCCAACCTGACCCACGCCGACGGCGACGAATTCCTTGAGTTGGCCGCCGAGGTCCCGGTCGAGACGACTGTGGAGGCGATACCGTTGCACGAGGCCAACGATGCACTCGCCCGGCTGCGCGACGGCCGGCTGACCGGCGCGGCGGTGCTGGTGCCCTGAGCCGTACGTCTCGCATCCCGGCCAGGGCTGCATGGGTCCCGGACCAAGTCCGGGACACGAGGCCGGGCAAGGGGAGATGCCGGGGCCAAACAGGAAACCGCGTGCCCTGGACTTGATCCAGGGCCCATACGGCCTCTCCTTGCGGCAAGCTCGCCAATGCCGAACCGATCGGTTAGGTTCCCCCGCCTATCGAATCGAGGACCGTTCCATGCCCGCCTCTCCCGACATCCGCATCGTCCCACTCGCCCCCGAGCACCGGGCCGACTGGGAAAAACTGTTCGCCGGATACGCCGCGTTCTACAAGGTGGCCCAGACGCCCGAGATGCGCGAGCAGGTCTGGGGTTGGCTGTTCGATCCCGGTCACGAGGCAGAGGCGATCGTCGCCGTCGACGGGGCGGGCCGCGCCATCGGGCTGGCCCACTACCAGGCTTTCGCCCGCCCTCTCGGCGCCAACACGGCCTGCTTCCTGAACGACCTGTTCGTCGATCCCGACGTCCGCGGCTCGGGCGCGGCCGATGCGCTGATCGAGGCGCTGAAGGGAATCTGCAAGGAACGCGGCTGGGCCGCCATCCGCTGGCTGACGGCGGAGGACAACTACCGTGCCCGCTCGTTCTACGATCGCATCGCCCGCAAGACCCCGTTCATCGCCTATCAGATCGACATCTGATCGGATCGGCGTGTGAGCGGAGCGGCGGGGCGAACTACGGACCCGGATTACTCAGGCACGACCCAGCAGGGAATCAGCCGCATCTTGCCGACCTGCCAGGACGCCTTGGTGCCGCTGCCGCGAAAGGTGTACTTGCCCGAACTGTACAGAAACGCTTCGCCCTCCTGGCCGCCTGGAAGGACTTGCGGTTCGAGTTTGTCCGACTCGACGATCGCCGTGGTGTTGTCGCTGTTGAACATGACGTGCAGCGTCATCCGGCCCTTGCAGGCATAGTCGACGCTTCTCGGTTCGGCATCGGCCGTCATCGGCGCCGCAACACAGGCTGCGCCGAGAAGTGCGCAGGCGAGAGGAAAACGGAACCGCATCATGACCTCCTGGTCTGCTCGCAGGCTGGTCCGGTTCCGAATCCTATCACACCGCAGTCATGCCGCAGGACCTATTCGGCGGATTTGCAGTTGACGGGGTCCTTGCCGTCCACTTCCCACATCGCTTCGTCGCCCTTGCCGCGCAGGCTGGTCTTGCCGTCGGAGTAGTCGTAGCCCGAGCCGGACATGGCGATCGGCAGGGTCACCGGCTCCTGGCCTTCGATCGTCACCACCGCGGTATTCGGCTCGGCGTCGTTATCGAAGACGACGTTCAGCGTCGGGCCGTCGTCGCAGTTGAAGACGGCGTTGATGGCTTCTGCGCCGGCGAGCTGGGGTGCTGCGAGCGATGCCGCCAGCGAACCGAGGGCGGCGAGGGCGAAGCGAGACGTCCGGTGCATGGAAACACTCCCTGTCAGAGATTCTGTCGTTCGAATTGTCTGAAGGTCAGCTTCTATCCGAAGATATTGACGATTTTATACCGAGCGCCCGGCAAGTTTGATCGATCGCCTCACCAGGCCCGCCGCCGGTGTCGACCACCGTCCAGTCGATCGGCCCGGTCTCGTAGGCAAGCTGCTTGCGCACCACATCGGCGGTGGCGTCCGACGCATCGCCGATGCGTTCGGAAACCCGCTTGATCAGGCTTTCGGGCTTCGCCTCGAGCCAGATCCCTTCGAACGGGACGTTTGCCTTTTCCGCCACGGCCCGCGCTGCCTCCCGCTCGGCCGGTCTGGAATGAACAGCATCGAGAATGGCGGCGTGACCGGCGTGGAGCACCCGCGCCGCCCAGGCTTCGATCTCGGCATAGACGCGGGCGGCGGCGTCACGCGTATAGGCCTGTTCGGGCAACCGGGTCGTTTCGGACACGTCGAACAGCACCTTGCGGATGACGTCGCTGCGCACCACCACGGCGCCGGGCGCCGGGCCGATGTTTGCGGCGATCCCATTGGCGACGGTCGTCTTGCCGGTCCCCGACAGCCCGCCGATCGCCACGAGCCGGGCAAGCGCAGGATCGAGGAAGGCGCGGGCGGCAGTGAACATGGCGCGTGCCTCGGCCTCGGCCGCATCCCGTTTCGCGCCTTCAAGATGCGCCGCGCGCGGCGCCGCCACCTTGGCGCGGATCGCAGCCCGCATCGACAGGAACAAGGGCAGGAGCGCCAGCCCGTCGAGGTCGTCTGGCCGCCGGCGGTGAACCAGCCAGCGGTTCAGCACCCGGTTGGCCTCGGGCCTGAGGCCACGTTCCCACAGGTCCATGATCAGGAAGGCCAGGTCGTAGAGGACGTCGATGGTGGCGAAGTCCTCGTTGAATTCGATGGCATCGAAGATCACCGGGTCGCCGTCGATCAGCGCCACGTTGCCCAGATGCAGGTCGCCGTGGCAGCGGCGTATGAACCCAGCCTTCGCCCGCGCCTCGATGAGGGGGGCAAGCCGGTCGAGCGCCGCGTCGGTGCAGGCCAGCAGGTCGGCGACATCGCCTGCCGGAAACAGGCCCGGCAAGCCGCCCATCTCCTCGCAGTTCTCCCGCGCCACCCAGGCAACGCTTGCGGCTGGATCGGCAACCGTCGCGACCGGCGCCTTGTCGTGCAGGTTGGCGACCTGCTCGGCGAGCCGGTCGATCAGCGCGGAGTCGAGTTCTGTTTCGCCGGCGAGCCGGTCGAGCGTCGCGGTCTCGTCGAAGCGGCGCATGTGCACCGTCCATTCGACCGGGTCGCCTGCTCCGCCCAGCGAAAGCGTTCCATCGTCGGCGCGGGTGACGGCCACCGTGCCGAGATAGAGGTCCGGCGCCGTCAGCCGGTTGACCTCGACTTCGCGCGCGCAGACATGCTTGCGCTTTTCCAGCGTCGAGAAGTCCAGAAATGGAAAGGTGACCGCGCGCTTGATCTTGTAGACGTCGTCC
>CAJQNW010000043.1 GCA_905479765.1 uncultured Tepidamorphus sp.
GCGGCGTGATGAAGTTGCCTTCAACCAGGGTAATGCCGAGATAGACGAGCGGGACGATGACGGCCTGCCCCATCTGGTCGAAGGTGATCAGGGCAATGGCGGCCGAGGCCAGCACACCGACCGCGGAGCCGATGTAGGGCAGGAAGTTGAGCAGGGCCGCCGCGGCTCCCCAAAGCACCGGGTTCGGCATCCCGACCAGCCACATCGATACCCCGACCGCGAGACCCAGGGCAATATTGATCACCGTGATCGTCAAGAGATAACGCGAGACGATCCGCTCGACGTCGTAGGCGATGCGCAGTGCGCGCTTCTTGTCGCTCAAACGCGGCAAGGCGCGAACCACCTTCTCGTAGAACAGCGAACTGTAGGCGAGCATGTAGAGCGTCAGTCCGAAGGTCACCAGGATCGTCGCGCCGGCGCCGGCGGCATGATTGGCGGCCCGGTTGAGAAGACCCGGCTGGCGAACGACAACCTCCTGCACCGTCGGGTCCGACGACTCGCCGAGTTTCTGGACCTGCTCGCCGGCTTCGGTGACGGCTTCGACAGGGGCGCGAATGCTCTGCAGGCGCTCCCGCAACTGACTGCCCAGCCGCGGCGCATCGTCGATCCAGCCCATGATCGGCTGGGTCAATGTCAAAGACCCGGCCACGAAGACGACTGCCAGACCGAATACAAGAAACCCCGCTGTCAGTCCGGCGGGAATGCCTCGGTCCTTCGCCGCTCGCACTATCGGGCTTAACGTCAAAGACAAGACGAGCGCGATGGCGATCGGCATGAAAAGGCCCTGGCCGAAATAAATGCCGAACAGGACCGCAGCCGCGGCGATGGTGAACAACGCAGCGCGAACAGGCCCGGAAAGATGCACGATGACAGGAGGCACGGCGTTTTCGGTGTCCACCGTTTCGATCGACTTATTCATTTTTTCCTCGGGATGACGTTCTTTCCTAACGCGCGAACCGGGGCCCGAGTTCCGTGCCGGCGGCTCTATTCAGTCAGGCGATTTACGACCGCACAATTTTTTGACCGGCACCGGAACCGTTGCCGCGCCGCCACGTTGGTCAGGCAGGACGATCCCGGCGGTGAATTCGTCGACGATCGGGCCGGTATTCAACACAGGCACCACATAGGCGCCCGCGTTGCGCAACGGGAAAACTGTGCCCGAAGCCAGCCGCCGCGCCGGAAAGGAAAACCATGAATTGGGATCAGATCGAAGGTCAATGGAAGCAGTTCTCAGGCAAGGTCCAGACCCAGTGGGGCAAGCTGACCAATGACGACCTCGACGTGATCGAGGGCGACCGTCAGCAGCTGGTCGGAAAGATCCAGGAGCGCTACGGCGTCGAGAAGGCCGAAGCCGAAAAGCAGGTCGACTCCTGGCTGACCACACACTGACGCCTACTCACTGAAGCGGTGGGCAACCACCGCTTCTCAAACAAATGACAAATCCAAACACCAATCCCCGGAGGTATACAATGAAACGCTTTCTTACCACCACCGCAGCAGTTGCCATTCTCGTCGGTTCGGCTGGCCTGGCCGCGGCCGAATGCACCATCGTCGACTCCGACATGGAAGCCAAGATGCGGGAGAACCCGGACACCCGTGCCGGCTATTCCACGTCGCTGACGCGCGACGTTCGCGACCTGCGCAACGCCGCCATGACGTTGAACGCCTATGGCAAGGAAGGCGCCTGCGAGGAGGTCGCCGAGGCGATCAACGAGCTGGTCTCCAACCCGCAGGAAGCCAGCCGCGACGCCGGTGGCGGCGACATGATCGCCGGCTGGCGCGACGAGCCGGCCGAGTACACCTACGAGTCGGCAATGGCCGTCTCTGATGCGACCGGCCGGATGCGCGCCGACGAGATTCTCGGCACCGACGTGCGCAGCTCCGAAAACGATACGATCGGCGAAGTCTCCGACATCGTCTTCGATCCGAAGGGCAGCCCCGCCTATGCCGTGATCGCCTACGGCGGTTTCCTCGGCCTCGGCGAGGAAGAATCGGCCGTGCCGTTCAGCGAGCTCAAGATCTCCGAGGACGGTGATGTGTTCTATGTCGCCATGACCGAGGAGCAGCTGGAGAAGGCGCCGAAGTTCGAGCGCGGCAACTTCGACTGGCTCGAGGACGAAGGCTGGCGCAAGCAGAACGACGACTACTACAAGTCGACGAGGAGCGCCGGCTAAGGCCGACCCTGTAATAGAAGCCCGCGGGACACCTCCCGCGGGCTTCGTTGCCCGGAGACCACGCCATGACGCTTGGCACGATTCTCATCATCATCCTTATCCTCGTCCTGATTGGCTCGCTTCCGACATGGCCGTACAGCCGGGGATGGGGCTACGCGCCGGGCGGACTGCTCGGAACGGTGCTCGTCGTCGTTCTGATCCTCGTCCTGCTCGGCCGTATCTGATCCAGTCACCGGCAATCCGGATCCTGGACAGCGAAGAGCACTGAAACCCAACCCGAAAACATGGAGGCCGCGATGGCCATGAACAATCTGAAAGACCTCTTCGTGCATTTCGTGCGCGACATGTACTACGCCGAAAAGCAGATCCTGAAGACGCTGCCGAAGATGGCGAAGAAGGCGGATTCCGACCAGCTGCGCAAGGCATTCGAGGGTCACCGCGAGGAGACCGAGGGCCAGATCGAAAACCTGGAGAAGGTCTTCGAACTGCTCGACCTGAAGCCGCGCGGCGTTACCTGCGAAGCGATCCAGGGCATCCTCGAAGAGGGCAAGGAGATCATGGAAGAGGCCGGCGACGACGATACCCGCGATGCCGGCATGATCGCCGCGGCCCAGGCCGTCGAGCACTACGAGATGACCCGCTACGGCACCATGGTGGCGTGGGCGAAGCGTCTCGGCATGGCCGACGCTGCCAAACTGCTGCAGGCAAACCTCGACCAGGAATACGCCGCCGACACGAAGCTTTCGAAGCTCGCCGAAGGCGGCCTCAACAAGCAGGCGGCCTGATCGGCCTGCCGTGCATGTGACCGTGCAAAATGACATGGCGCCGGGCAGTAATGCTCGGCGCCTTTTTGCTGATCGCTTTCCGTCAGATGAACGGCCGCCGCGCCTCTTCGGTATCTTCCATCTGGGCGATCTCGAGCAGCTTGTCCTGGTCCCTGATTTCGAGAACGCGGTCCGCCCAGGCGATGCATCCGGTCGCACGCAGCTTCTTAAGGGTCTTGTTGGTGTGGACGAGCGAGAGGCCGAGCGTATCGGCCAGGTGCTGCTGGGTGAGGGGCAGAACGATCTTGTTTGCCGTGACAAGCCCGACGCTTCGCCCGCGCCTGTAGAGATGCCAGATGACGAAGGCGACACGTTCAAGGGCGGTACGGCGGCCGACCGTCAGGAGATGCTCGTCGAGCAACTGCTCCTCGCGGGCCGCCAGCCAGGTGACGTCGAACGCCAGGGACGGCCGTTTCGTATAGAGCGACCACAGACGGTCGCGCGGGAATACGCACAGCAGCATGTCGGTCAGTGCCTCGACGCCGTGGTTCATGGCGTCGAACACCGAACTCTGCAGCCCGACGAGATCGCCGGGCATGGCGTAGTTCAGGATCTGCCGGCGACCGTCGGGCAGCGTCTTATAGCGAAACGCCAGTCCTTGCAGCACCGTATAGAGGTGCGGACTGTTGGATTCCTCCATGACGATCGGAGCCCCGGGCCCGATGGTGAGCTCGCCGTGCTTGAAGGTTTTCACGAAAGCAAGCTCGTCCTCGTCGAACTCGCGAAGCGTATCGAGCTTGCGGAGAGGACAGGATTCGCAGGGTACCGTCTGCAGGGCATTTTTCTTCGACACGGTGTGTCCTCTGGCGGGTATGTCTTTTTTCAATGACACTATGCGCGTTCTGGTTCCATCATTGGTGGCAATTGCAGTGCTTCGGACCGCAGGTCGCATGCCTTTCGGACCTGCGCGACCCTTCGGGCGGGCTTACTTATGTGAGCGGCCGTTTCAGTCCGGTCTGCGCGGCGAACGACTGATGGTGACATAATTTGGATCGTTATGGCGAAATACACTGCGCGACGCCGGGCTTTATCTGCGGCGGGCCGTTGATGGTAGGGTACCGGTGATGGATGGACTCCTGGACTACCTTTTCGGATCGGCGAGCTTCGTGCCGCATGGCTACTGCCTGCTGTGGCGGCCCGATCTGGTTGCCCTGCACGCCATCTCCGATATCGGGATCGCAGGGGCCTATTTCGCGATTCCTCTCGGCATCCTGGTCTTCGCCAGCCGGCGCGAGGACATGACCCGCGAGGCGAAGCAGGTTGCGATCCTGTTCTCCGTCTTCATCGTCCTGTGCGGCATTACCCATCTCGGCGGACTGCTGACGCTCTGGTATCCCTATTACGGGCTCGATGGCATGGCCAAGGCCGTGACGGCCCTGGTGTCCATTCTGACCGCAATCGCCGCGTGGCGGCTGATGCCGCAATTGGTCGCGATCCCGTCACCGCGACAGGCCGCGTTGATGAACGAGCGCCTTGTCGAAGAATCCGCGTCGCGCTCGCGGGCCTATGAAGAACTCGAAGACGCCCGCCGCGATCTGGAACGGCAGGTCGCCGAACGGACCCGCGAACTGGCCGAAGCCAAACAGCTTTTCGAAGCCGCGACCCGCGGCGCACAGATCACGATTTTCTCGCAGGACCGGGCGCTGCGATACACCTGGGCCCACAATCCCTGGTTCGGGATGGACGAGGCTGAGATCATCGGCAAGACCGACGACGAGGTGTTGCCTGAATCAGTGCGCGACTCGATTGTCAGCATCAAACGGCGGGTCATCGATAACGGCGACGCTGAAACCTTCGAGACCGAGATCCCGCACAACGACACGACATACTGGTTCCGGATCGACGTGACGCCGTTGCGCGACGAGGCCGGCGCCACCGGCGGGATCGTATCCACGGCCATCGACATCTCTCGCAGCAAGCGGCTCGAAGCCATGCGCGCCGACCTGGGAAACCGGCTTTCCGAGACCGTACAGCGCTTCAACCTGGCCCTGCGCTCCAGCGAAATCATCGTCTTCGCGCAAGATCCCGAGCTTCGCTACACGTGGTCGAATTCGAACGATACCCAGGTCGGCTCGATTATCGGGCGTACCGATTACGAGCTGTTCGAGGAGCCGGACCTGTCACGGATCGTCGACCTGAAAAAAGACGCGATGGCAAAGCGCGAACCACGCAACGGCGAGGTGCGCGTCGATAGCGGCAATGGCGACATCCGCTGGTACGATCTTTTCATCGAGCCGAATGTTTCGGTCAATGGCACTGTGACCGGCATCACCTGCTCGGCGGTGGATATTTCAGACACGAAGCGCAACGAAGCGCAAATGCGCCTGGTCATGCGCGAACTGACGCATCGCTCCAAGAACCTGCTGGCGGTCGTCCAGGCGATCGCGCGCCAGACGGCCCAGCGGGCCGAAACGGTCCCCGGTTTTCTGAATGCCTTCGGGGAACGGTTGCGCGCGCTTTCCGGGGCCCAGGATCTTCTGGTGGCGGAGAACTGGGCCGGCGCGCGGCTGGACCAGGTGATCGCAAGCCAGGTCGGCCACTACATGCCGAACGACCAGTCGCGGATCGTCCTGGCTGGCCCGGAGCTGACGATGACGCCGGAAGCGACGCAGGTTCTCGCGCTCGCGCTGCACGAGCTTGCGACCAATGCGGCGAAATACGGCGCGCTGTCGAACAACACCGGGACCGTCAGCGTCACGTGGTCGCTCGAACAGTCGGACGGTGCCGCCGTGCTCGCCTTCGAATGGCGCGAGGACGGCGGCCCGCCGGTCGAGACGCCGAGCCACAAGGGCTTCGGCCGGGTCGTGGTGGAGCAGAATGTCGCGCGATCGCTGGATGCCAAGGTCACGCTCGCGTTCCCGCCGGAAGGCGTGCGTGCGACCTTCGTCATCCCGGTCGAGAACCTGACCCAGCCCGCCGCCGGCTGAGGCGCAGCCGACGGCGGCGTCAGCCGCCGCCGTCGTTCAGTTTGCCGAGCCCGGCAGCGATGGCCGTCTCGAGTTCTTCGCGGTCGGAGTCGTTGGCGATTTCGCGGCGAACGTCGTCGAAGATCAGTCCGAGATGCTTTGCAAGCAGCGGGTGGTGCGAGGCATGGGTGACGCCGGCGAGGCGGTCGATCGCCCGCACCAGCCGTAGCGTCACCGTGACGTTGCCGGCGGACGCCCGGCGCATCGGATGAACAGCCGTCCCGACCAAGGTCTCGACCGAGACCCCGTCGAGCCACAATCGCGGCTGTCCGTCACTGTCCTTGTGCAGCGGGGGCGGGGCGTAGCCGCGCAACGGCAGCGCCAGTGCGGCGGTAAGCTGGTCGATGCAGGCAATCGCGGTGTAGCTGTCGTTGACGCCCGGCGACAGCGCCCGCATGGCGATTTCAACCAGCAGATGGACCGAGAATTCCGCGTCGGCTTCCGATGTCCGCCGGCGGTCGAGAATCACGGCGCGGGGGATCGCGTGTTCGAGATCGCCGATGCCGGCGACACCGGTGACAACGGCGATCTCCTGGCCCTTGATCACGAACTCGCCGAGACCGATGGTCATCTCGACGAAGGCGTCCGCCTCTCCCGCCGCTGAGCAGATTGCCGGCCCATCTAGCGTCGTCACATAGCCCGACCCGGTGCTTTTGACGGCATGACTTTCGCCGCCACCCCGGTAATCCTCTATCGCCAGTTCCTCCGTGCCTTCGTGAGACGCGATCTTTTCAAGTTCCGCGACGAGTTGCGCCGAGACGCGGCCGATCTCGTTGTCGATGGAAACCCGCTCGGCGACCGAGCGGATGAATATGATCAGCGAGACGAGCGTGGTGGCGGTGAGCAGGAGCGCGCCGAAGGTCGCGCTGCGCGGCACCACCTCGGCATCGATGCGGCTCAGGACGATGATGGCATAGACGAACGTCCCCACCAGCAGTCCGGCCGTTACCTGGGTGGTACGGTCATTGGTGAACCGCTCGATCAGCCGCGGCCCGATATTGCCGGCGGCAAGCGTGAAGACGATCAGGGTGAGCGAGTAGACAAGACTCAGAACCGTCATCATCGAGCCCGCGATCACCGACAATAGCGTACGGGCGGTATCCGGATTGACCGGCGGCAGGATGCGGACGACCAGATCCGACAGGCCTCTGTCGCCGATGTCGACCTGCAAGGCGCCGATTGCCAGAAGGAATGCGATCGCCGCAAAAAGTGCGGGTACGGCGACGAAGCTGCGGACCAGGCGCGACCAGGCGCGAACCGCGGTCATCTTCGGCTGGCCGGGGCCAGGGTGCGCAGGAATTCAACGAGCTTAACCGTGTCGACGGGCTTCTGCAGCATGGGGATGCCTTCGCCGTAGCTCTGCACCAGGTCGGCCGTCTGATAGCCGGTACACAGAATGAAGGGTACGCCGACTTCAGTCAGGCGTTCGGCCACCGGCGTGCTGGTCGTGCCATGTCCGAGATTGACGTCCAACAGGCCGATGTCGGGCGAATTCGCGTCGATCAGGGCAAGCGCGGACTCGACGTCCGCAGCCGGACCGAGGACATCGAAACCCGCGTCGAGGACCACCGATTCGATTTCCATTGCGATCATGAACTCGTCTTCCACAATGAGGACGCGGGCAGGCCCAGGGCTACTGACGGTCATGCCTTCGCTCCTTCTGCGAGACGTTCGCGAAAGTGGGTACTTGCGGTCATCGGCCGAATCCTTCCCCAAGGGATTTCGATGCGGCAGGTGACGCCTTCGTACGCGAATTCCAGGTCGGTCTTGCCGTCAAGGTCGTAGGTAATGCTGCGTTCGAGCAGCAGGGATCCGAAGCCCCGGCGTTCCGGCACGGTCACCTTCGGCCCGTTGGTTTCATGCCAATGAAACACCAGCCTGCGGTCGTCGTCATCGCTGTCGAACGACCAGTCTATCGCCAACCGCCCGTCAGGAACGGACAGGGCGCCGTATTTGATCGCATTGGTCCCCAGCTCGTGGATTGCCAGGGCGAACGCAAGCGCGCCCTTCGGATTGATCCGGATGGGACTGCCGGTGACGGTGATCGAATGGCCCTGCTCGAACGGCTGAAGCTCCTGCAGGACGACCGTACGCAAATCGGCGCCGAGCCAGCGCTCCCGCGCCAGCAAGTCATGCGCACGAGCCATCGTCGTGATACGCCCGAGCAAGGCATTCTCGAAGGAATCAACCGTTTCGTGGCTGTGCGCAGTCCGCCGAACGACACCCTGAACCACCTGCAAGGTGTTCTTCATCCGGTGATCGAGTTCGCGCATGAGCAGACGCTCGGTTTCCGCAGCCTCGACACGCTCGGACACGTCGAGTGCCGAAACGACAAGATGCGAGATCCGGCCGTTCTCGGTGGCCACGGGGCGAACGGCGACATCATAGACGGTTTGGCCAAGTTCGGTTTCGGACGAGAGGACATCGAGCCGCCGTTCCTCTCCGGCGGCCGCCCGGGCGATGGCGACATGCAGGGCATCGCGATTGGACGGTTCGTCTTCCCAAAGGGGCAACCGGTCAATCGGCTTTCCGGTAATCCCGGTTTCGTCGCTTCCGATTGATTCCAGCGCGGCACGATTGGCGCCCATCACCTGACCGCCCGGATCGGTCATGAAAACCAGCGGCACCAGGCCGTCGAGGGTTCGGCGCAACCGCGTCTCGGCCGATTGCAGTTCGCGGCCACGCCGGGCCGCCGTTGTGTATCCGATCAGGGCGGCGGCGGCGCCAAGTCCGGCCAGCAATACCAGCGTCATCAGGCCGTAGCCGCGCGCGTAGTCGAGAATGTCCGGTGTTCCGCTTACCAGGATCTGCCACACGCGGCCGGAGTGATTCTGCTCGTCGATAACATAAAAAGGCTTGGAATCGTCGGTGATATTGGGGGTGTCGACCGGGGCGCCACCGCGCAGTTCCAGCGGGCCGATTTCGATGTCGACCTCATGGATGTCCGGTGACGCCGCCTTGGCCGTCTGGATCAAGCGGTCTACATCGATCGAGCCGCTGACGAGGCCAATGACCTCGCCGGCGATGACGACAGGTTTGTAGAAGATGACACCGCGAACCGGCTCGGCGCCACTGGTCGCAAAGGTGAGGACGTCCGTGGAGGTGCCCAGATGAGTCTGGATCGCCATATTGACCGCGAAACGCCGTTCGGGATGGGACAGAATGTCGAAGCCGTAAGCCGACGCGGCGCCTTCGAAAAAGTAGGTGGCCGTGGCGGGATAGTAGAAGCCGGCCGTGGCGGCCGGTATGCGCTTGCGGTCATCCGACAGCGTCCAGATGCCGATCGAGCTGCGGCCGGTGCGGATCAGTTCAGCATCGGTACTGGCGCGTTCAGCGTCCGGTACCCGGCGATAGAACGCCAGCGCACGGAGGCCGGACACCGGCCCCATGCCCTCTACAAAGCTGACGAGGCCGTCCTCTTTCGCACCCGGATTGGCAATATAGTACCCCTGAACGGCGCGAACCGTCAGAAGCGCGCGGTCGAGCACCAGATCAACGTTGGCGAGCGCCGCCCGGGCGGTCGCCGAGAACGCTTCAACCTGGCTCTTGCGCCACGACATATAAGCGAACGCGGCCGCCGCGACCGTTATCGCGACGATTACTAGCGCGGCAAGGCGGCTCTGCGTTGCTGTCATACTTAATCACCCATAGCCCCAAGCCAAAACGCACGATTTCCGAATTGGTTCCCAGCGATATAATTATTTTCTTATGACTCAAATCCATCTTCGCCGGTCAGGCGACGGAGCGGGTCGTAGATTGTGAGGTCACGATCGGCTGCGACGTGGAATCCGGCCCGAATTCGGCGGCGGATTCGATCGACAGGACTTCAGCGAGCCGCATTCGGGCCCGATTGACCCTGCTCTTTACTGTGCCGACGGCACAATCGCAGATCTCGGCGGCTTCCTCGTAGCTCATGCCCGAGGCGCCGATCAGAATCAGTGCCTCGCGCTGATCAGGCGGAAGCGTGTCGAGCGCGACCCGGAAATCGCTGAAATCCATATGGCCGTCCTGCTCGGGATGGGTCGCCAGCGTCGCCGCCATTGCGCCATCGGCGTCCTCGACCTCACGCTTGCGTTTGCGCAGGTCCGAATAGAAGGCATTGCGCAGGATCGTAAATAGCCAGGCGCGCATATTGGTGCCGGCCTCGAACGTGTCGAGCTTGGTCCAGGCTTTCATCAAGGTATCCTGGACGAGGTCGTCGGCCCTGTCTGCCCGGCCGCACAGGGACATCGCGAAGGCGCGCATATTGGGTATGTGCTCGAGCAACTCCTTTCGCGGGTTCATTTATCGGACCCCCTGGTCTCGTCCGGTCCGCTCTCGCGCGAAACTTCGTCCAGCTTTTCGAGAAGCTCGACGAGCCGGTCGGGGATCGGCGCGTTCAGATAGGAGTCATACATCGACTTGAGCTGACCGCCGATGTGGGCCTGGAGGCGGTCGTCCAGACCAGCGCCGGACTTAGCGTCCTCGGCAACTCGTGGCTCGGCTCGGTTCATTTTATTCGCGCTCGCGTCTTTACTGGACATGTCCACTTTTCCCGGTCGCCGGAATCCCATCAGGGCTGCGACCACTCCGGTTCGTGACGAAGAAACTCATCCGGCAACATATGGTTCCACGTCTAAAAAAAATATTTTCGAGACTGGAACCGGATCTTTTTCGCTGCGTTACCTGTAACAATAGTCAGGGGTTTGCAAAGGGAGTTCAAATGTCGATCGCTATGACAATTGCGCCGCACCTTCCGTATCTGCGGCGGTTTGCGCGTGCGTTGACGGGGAGCCAGACGAGCGGCGATGCCTATGTCGCCGCATGCCTGGAAGCGATCATCGCCGACCAGGGGATCTTCGATACCTCGCTGGAGCCGCGCGTCGCACTCTACAAGGTGCTTGTCGGAATTTGGGACGCCATCGACGTCAATCACCGCAGCGACGTTCCGGAGACGGCGTTCGAGCGTAATCTCGACGCTGTCATGCCGCGCGCCCGGCAGGCGTTCCTGCTGACGACGGTGGAGGAGTTTTCCCCGCAACAGACCGGGTTGATCCTCAATGTGGACGCGGACGAGGTCCGATCCCTGATCGAGGAGGCCGGGCGCGAGATCTCCGCGCAGGTTTCCACGAATGTCCTCATCATCGAGGACGAGGCGATGATCGCGATGGATCTCGAGGCGCTGGTCACCGGGCTGGGCCACGAAGTGTCCGGTCTCGCACGCACGCACCGCGAGGCAATCGCCGCCGCCGAGAAGCGGCGGCCGGGACTTGTGCTTGCCGACATCCAGCTCGCAGACGGAAGCTCCGGCCTCGACGCGGTCAACGAAATGCTGGAGGAGATCGACGTGCCGGTGATCTTCATCACGGCCTATCCGGAACGCCTGCTCACCGGCGAACGCCCCGAACCGGCCTTCCTGATCACCAAGCCGTTCCAGACCGACACCGTGCGGGCGGTGATCAGCCAGGCGCTGTTCTTCGATACGCGCGCGGGAACCCAGGAAGCGGTCGCCGCCGCGCGCGGCTGAATCCAGGCTGCCGGCAGGCTTTGAATACAACGGAGAATTCAGCGGGCGCCACGGTGCCCGTTTTTTGTTCGTTGCCTTAAGTATCTTGCGAACCTTTTTCGATCCCGCGCGTTCAGTTCGCAGGACAGGACAAAGAGCAAAGGAGAGCAGGATGCTTTATTGGGCGTTGGTATTTCTGGTTGTCGCGTTGATCGCGGGCGCGCTTGGTTTCGGCGGCATCGCCGGCACGTCGGCTGGCATCGCGCAGATACTATTCTTCATCTTCCTGGTGGCACTGGCGGTTTCGGTCGTCATGCATTTCGTCCGCCGCGCCTGACGGCACCAGAAAACCGTCACCAAAACCCGGCTGCTTCATCAAGCAGCCGGGTTTTTGCGTTTTCGCACCCGCCCGGGCGTAATCGACCGGGAACGATTTGCCGCCAGCGGCGTTCCTCTCCCACCACCGCTGGGCAGTGCGCGGAAGAGGCACTTTGCGCCAGCAACTGCAATCAACCGGGAGAAGAGCCATGACCGGCGCGACCAACATCCTGAACGTGAAACCTCACAAGGAAGCCGTTCATACCGGCATCAACGATGCGGATCGCAAGGCGATCGCGAAAGCCCTCTCCGCTATCCTCACCGACACCTACCTGCTCGTCATCAAGTCCCACGTCTATCACTGGAACGTGGTGGGGCCGCTGTTTCAGCCGATCCACGAGATGACCGAAGGCCACTACGAAAACCTGTTCAAGGCCTGCGACGAGCTGGCCGAACGCATCCGCGCGCTGGGCCATCCCGCGCCGCTGACCGACAAGCATGTTCTGTCCGAAGGCAGCATCACGATCGACAAGACGTCCACCACGGCCCGGGAGATGGTCGAGGAACTGGTCGCCGATCACGAGGGCCTTTGCCGGACGATGCGCGACTGCGCCGAGATGGCAGAGGAAAAGGGCGACTTCGTCAGCCATGACCTTCTGACCGGCCGCCTGACCTATCACGAGAAGGCCATCTGGATGCTCCGCGCGATCATTACCGAGTGACTGGCGCTCCAGAACACCAGACACTCACCATCGAAAAAGGAACAGTCATGGGACAGGAAACCCCGATTACGAAGAAGTCGCCGATCGACAAGGTCTGGGATATTGCGCGCTCGAACCTCAACCTTGCCGAGGAGCAGCGTCAGTCCGACGCGGAGAGGGTGAAACGGGAGACCGTGCGCATCCGCTCGAAGATCGAGAAGTCCGGCATCGGCGACCGCGCCGTTTACAACG
>CAJQNW010000044.1 GCA_905479765.1 uncultured Tepidamorphus sp.
GGCGAGTTGTTGACGATGAACGACATCGACACCGTCGGCGGATCGATCGGCTGCGCGGTCAGCGGCGCCTCGACGCTGGGATCGCAGAAGGTGTCGGCGACGGTGCCCTTGGTGAGGCCCGCGATCGCGACGATGTCGCCGGCGTCGGCTTCCTCCAGCGGGGTACGCTCGATGCCACGGAAGGCGAGGATTTTGGTGATGCGGCCCTGCTCAATGGTCTTGCCGTCGGCGCCAAGCACCTTCACGGCCTGGTTCGGCTTGATGGAACCCGATGAGATGCGGCCGGTGATGATGCGGCCGAGATAGGGGTTGGCTTCGAGGATGGTGCCGATCATGCGGAACGGGCCCTCTTCGACCTTCGGCGGCGCGACGTGGCGCACGATCAGGTCGAACAGCGGCTGCATCCCGGCGTCATGCGAAGCTTCCGGGCTGTCGCCCATCCAGCCCTGCTTGGCCGACCCGTACAGGATCGGGAAGTCGAGCTGCTCCTCGGAGGCATCGAGTGCGGCGAACAGGTCGAACACCTCGTTGATGACTTCGGTCGGACGTGCGTCGGGGCGGTCGACCTTGTTGATCACGACGATCGGCTTCAGTCCGACCTTGAGCGCCTTCGACACCACGAACTTGGTCTGCGGCAGCGGGCCCTCGGCGGCATCGACCAGCACCAGCGCGCCGTCCACCATGTTGAGGATGCGCTCGACCTCACCGCCGAAATCGGCGTGGCCGGGGGTGTCGACGATGTTGATGCGGGTATCTTTCCACTGTACCGAGGCCGCCTTGGCCAGGATGGTGATGCCGCGCTCGCGCTCCAGATCGTTGGAGTCCATGGCGCGCTCGGTGACCTTCTGGTTCTCGCGATAGGTCCCGGATTGCTGCAGCAGGCGGTCGACGAGCGTGGTCTTGCCGTGGTCGACGTGGGCGATGATGGCGACGTTACGAAGGTTCATGGCTCTTCTTCTGGTCGTGCAATGGTCAGATGCGCGATCTCGCCGGACCAGTTTGGCCGGCCGCTCGCTCACGTGGCCCAATCGGGGCCCGGATCACGCTCATACCCAAGAAATTTGACGGGGACGCATCACCCCAAAAAGGAAACCCGGTCAGAGGACCGGGCACCTTGCGCGTTGCGGCGCAATATAGTCAGAAAACGTCAAAAAACAACGGTTTATTGGCGGTTTAAGTGCCTGATTTTCGCTCCGGAACCCGGTTTTGAGGGGCTTTTCGGGGCCGATTCAGCCTCGCCTCTGCGCCCGCGCGAACACAACCAGCCCGAGTCCGCCAAGCGTCACCAGTACCGCGAGTCCGGTGATCGGGTCGTTGGATCCACCCAGAGTGACGCTGAGGACCACGCAGAGGGCGCCCGGGACCAGCAGCAGCACCCCGACGATCAGCATGAAAATCGCGCAGCCACGCGGCAGGCGCGATGCTTGCTGCGGCAGGTCCGGCGGCGTGGGCGTGTCGGAATTGCTCATGAGCTTCCTTTGATCGCAGCGCGGATCAGCATCACGCCGGCAAAGCACACTGCGAGCCCGAGCAGGATCAGGAAGAGGATGGAAGGATCGGGCCTCGATTCGGTCAGGCCGCCGAACCCGAACAGCAGGGCGCAGAGCCCGGGCAGCAGCAGGAACAGCCCGAACAGCGCCATGAAGGCGGTCGCGCAACCGCCGCGTCGTGGCGGAAGCGGCGGAGGCAGCGACGGCGGAGATCCATCCGGATTGATAGGGCGGTCGTCGTCGCTCATCGCGGCACCTCCTCGCCCTGCCGTGCTTCCCGATAGGTCTGCCCGGCCAGGCTCGCGCGGATGCCGTCGATCAGCCCATTGCGATAGAACAGATTGTAGGTATCGAACGGGATGATCGCGCCGCTCTCGGTGACGAAGTGGATGCAGCTTCGCTTGACGTTGCCGACGCAGAAATTGAATCGATCGAGAAACTGCACGATGGTGACGCGGAACACGTTCTCGTAAGTCAGGCCGTCCGGCACCTCGAAGCTCGGCAGGCAGCACAGCAACTCGCAGACCCGCTCAGAGGTGTTCAGCGGCCCCGACGACAGCGAGAACAAGTCGACGAACTTTTCCCGCAACACCGGATATTTTTCCGGGCTGATCGTGTTGGGCATCACGGCGACGAGCTGCTCCTGCGGGATCAGCGAGGTCAGCGGCAACACCTTGTCGCCGTTGCGCAGGCCGTAGCCGATCGAGATGCTCTCGGGATTGCATGGCAGCGGGATCATGTCCTTGTCGCCGAACACCCCGGTTTCGATCACGCGCCGGCGGATTTCCGACAGCATGATGCGGTCGGTGTCCTTGTTGAAATCCTCGTTGCGGCCGGCGTCCTGCACCGGCTGCAGCGTGACGCCGCGGACGCATGTCCAGGTCAGCGCGTGGCGGACGATATCGCCGATCTCGGCGTCGTTGACGCCGCGCTTGATGGTCGCGACCAGCGTGGTCGAGACGCCCTCGCGCTCGAGATTCTCCAGCGCCTGCTGGCGAATCTTGCGCAGGTCCGCGCCGCGCAAATTGACCAGCGCGTCACGTTTGAGCGAATCGAACTGCAGATAGACCTCCAGCCCGCGCTTGTTCTCGGCGAGCCTGGCCACGAAGTCTGGCTCGCGCGCTAGTCTGAGGCCGTTGGTGTTGATCATGACGTGGCGGATCGGACGGGCGCGCACCGCATCCAGGATGGCGAAGAAATCCGGATGCAGCGTCGGCTCGCCGCCGGAGATCTGCACCAGGTCGGGTTCGCCCTCGCTCGCCACCAGCGCGTCCAGCATCTTCTCGATCTTCGCCAGCGGCGTGAAGCTGGTCCGTGCCGGCGAGGAATCCGCAAAGCACACCGGGCAGGTCAGGTTGCAATGCTCGGTGATCTCGATCAGCGCCAGGCAGGAGTGCTGCTCGTGGTCCGGGCACAGCCCGCAATCATAGGGACAGCCGAATTCGGTGTGGCGCTGGAAAGCGAGCGGGCGGTCGCCGGGCTTGATGAAATCCTTGCACAGCCGCCAATAGGCCTGGTCGGTCGAGACCAAGGTCGACTGCACGCCGTGCTGCTTGCAGCGCTTCTCGTACCAGACCTCGTTGCCTGATATCTGGATCTTGGTCGGCACCAGGGTCAGGCAGGTTTCGCAAAGCGATTGGGTCTGGCCCCAGAAGATGTAAGGGCGGGACTTACGCAGCGGCGCGTTCATGCTTCACACTCACATTCGAGGCCGTCGCCAGCATGACGGCGGCATAAACCATGACAAACAGCGACAGCAGGTGGAACAGCGAGAACGGGCCGATCACCGCGCCATAGGGCTTGATGAACTCCCACACGAAGCGCTGCAGGCCGTAGTAGAACAGCACGAGGTAGAATCCATTGGTGATGACAGCGGCGTTGCGGTTCAAAACGGCCCAGACATAGAAGGCCGCGAACGCCGCCATCGCCAGGCTCTCATAGAGCTGCACCGGATGGCGCAGGATGCCGTCGCCGAAATCGTGGCCCCAGGGCAGCGTGGTCGGCGTGCCGTAGGTGAAATCCTCGAGCCCCGCGAAATAGCAGCCGAGCCGCCCGACCGCGACGCCGATCGCAAGCGGCAGCGCGAACCGCGCGCCGGTGCGAAGCGAAATGCCGTGCAGCCATTTGTAGAGCTCGATCGCGACGATGCCGCCGGCAAGCGCGCCCTCGACCGAGCGGGCGATGCCTGACATGCCCGAGAACCACAGGTTCAGCGTGCCGAAGATGTAGGCGCCGATGCCGGCGCCGAACACCAGCGCGGCGATATACGTCAGCTCGAACGATTGCCGCGGGAATTGCAGCCCGCGCACCCGGGACAGCCACCACATCGCGCCGGCGGCCGTGCACCATGCTGCGACGTCGAAAACGGCGTGAAGTTCAGCCCCACTCATGAGGCGAGTGTAGCGCGAATTTCGCGATCCGCGATAGTCGGGCGCTTTCCCGCTCGTGGGGGAGCTTGGTCGGCGCTTGGCCCTGACATCTCCGCATCGTCATGGCCGGGCTTGTCCCGGCCATCCACGCCTTCCTTCGACGGGCGAAGACGTGGATGCCCGGGACAAGCCCGGGCATGACGAGTCACAAAGGGCGGTCCGAGCTTGTGATATCAGGTCGGCCGTCACAAAGCGTTCCGTCAGTTCGCCGGATTGTCCTCGCTTGGATACACCCCGCGCAGCACTTCCTCGAAATGATCCTTCACCGCCTCGTTGCAAAGGCAGGAGCGCAGCTTGAGCTTGTCCGGGTCGCGGATCACGATCGCGCC
>CAJQNW010000045.1 GCA_905479765.1 uncultured Tepidamorphus sp.
GAGGGGATAGGCCCAGACCGAGTTGCCCGCGTCCGCGTATCCAGCCTGGGGGGCCAGCCGGTAGGCCGGCAGCCGGGACAACAGTCCGAAGGCGGAGACGAGTTCGGCGAGACGGGTCATGGCATCAGTCCTTTTCGTCGACACCGGCCTCGGCGAAGGTCGCCATGCCGGCGTGGCAGGCGAGCGCGGCGCGCAGGATCGGCACGGCGGTCGCAGCGCCGGAGGCTTCACCCAATCGCATGCCGAGGTCGAGCAGGGGTGTCATACCGAGCGCCTCGGCGAGCCGGCGGTGCCCCGGCTCGGCGGAGGTATGGGCGATCAGGGCGTGGTCGAGGCCGCCGGGCGTCAGTTTCGCCAGCGGGGCGGCGGCGGCCGTCGAGACGAAGCCGTCGAGCAGGACGGGAATGCCGTGCTTGCGGGCGGCGAGCGCCGCGCCGAACATGCCGGCGAGCTCGTAGCCGCCGAGCGACCGGGCGACTTCCAGAGGATCGGCGAGGCTATTGGCATGGCGGGCTAGGCCGGCGTCGATCGTCTCGCGCTTGCGCTCTAATCCCGCGTCGTCGACGCCGGTGCCGCGTCCGGCCCAGTCCGCGCCGGTGCCGCCGAACAGGGCTGCGGCGAGGACCGCGGCGACCGTCGTGTTGCCGATCCCCATCTCGCCGAGGCAGAGCAGGTCGGTGCCGGCCGGCACCGCCTCGTAGCCTGTATTGACGGCGGCGAGGAACCCGGCCTCGTCCATCGCGGAGCCTTGCGTGAAATCGGCGGTGGGTGTCTCGAGATCGAAGGGGATCACCTTCAGGTCCGCACCGGCTGCCTTGCAGAGCTGGTTGATGGCCGCGCCGCCCGAGGCGAAGTTCGCGACAATCTGCACCGTGACGCTTGCCGGGAAGGCCGAGACACCGCGTGCGGTGACGCCATGGTTGCCGGCGAAGACCAGCACCAGCACCTTGTCGAGCTGCGGCATTTCGCGGCGCTGCCAACGTGCGAGCCAGCCGGCGAGCTCTTCCAGACGGCCGAGACTGCCGGGCGGCTTGGTCAACTGGCCCTGACGCGCGGCGACGGCGTCGGACGCGGCGTCGTCGGCGGCGGGAAGGTCGAGGCAGGCGGCGCGCAGGTCGGCAAGCGTTGCAAACTGGGTCATTGTGATTCCGCTATGGCATGGAAAAAGGTTCCGCTGACGCGGCCGCGCCGTGCGCCGGAGGCGGGGAGCGGGCGTCCCTGGCCATCGGAAAGCTCGGCCAAAGGCTCGTCGTTGCCCGGATCGGTGACGGAGGCGTAGTGGAATTCGTGGCCGCGCAGGGTGCTTCCGGCCGGGCCGGCGGGGCAATCGGCGCGCAGGCGCGCCTGCCGGTAGCCGAGGTTCATCTTGCGCCTGGCGAAGCTGGTGGAGTGGCCGAGCAGGCCGGCCATCGCGTGGCGCGTGCCCTCGGCATCCTCCAGCCCCGCGCCGAGTACCATGAAGCCCCCGCACTCGCCGTGGACGGGCTGGGTTTCGGCGAAGCTCTTCAAGCCGGACTGGAAGGTATCGGCGGCGCTCAGCGCGCCGGCGTGCAATTCCGGATATCCGCCGGGCAGCCAGCAGACGTCGCAATCGGCCGGCGGGGCCTCGTCGGCGAGCGGCGAAAAGGCGACGATCTCGGCGCCGGCGCGCCGCCAGCCCTCGGTCACGTGCGGATAGACGAAGGTGAAGGCGGCGTCCGAGGCGAGCGCGATGCGCTGTCCGGGCGGGCGCAGGGCCGGAGTCGTGTCGCCGCCGGACGTCATGATCGGCTGGGCGAGACGCAGGATCATATCGAGGTCTAGGCGGTCTTCCGCAAGATCGGCCAGCCGGCCGAGTGTGGTCTCCAAGTCGCCGTGTTCGCCGGCCTGGACAAGGCCGAGGTGGCGCTCGGGCAGGGCGACGGTCTTGTCGCGCATCAGGCTGCCGGCGACCGGCAGGGCGATGCGGTCCATCGCTTCGACGACCTGCGTCAGGTGGCGTTCGCTGGCGACCCGGTTCGGGATGATGGCGGCGACGGTGACGTCCGGGTCCAGCGTCGCGAAGCCGTGCGCGACGGCCCCGGCGGACTGGGACTGGCCCGAGACGTCCATCACCAGCACGACCGGCAGCTTCAGCCGCGCGGCAAGATCCGCGCCGGCGCCGTGCCGGCCGGCTTCGCCCGGGATGCCGTCGAACAGGCCCATGGAGGATTCGACGATCAGGAGGTCCGCCTCGCCCGCCTGCTCGGCGACGAGCGCATCGACGAGCGACGGCGGCATCGCCCAGCTGTCGAGATTGATGCCCGGCTCGCCGCTTGCCGCGGCATGGAAGGCGGGGTCGATATAGTCCGGCCCGGACTTTGCCGTGCGCACTTTCATACCGCGCCGGCGGAACGCGGCGATCAGGCCGAGCGTCACCGTCGTCTTGCCGGAGCCGGAACGCGGCGCGCCGATGATGAAGCCCTTCGCGGTCACTGGCTCATCTCCAGCACGCGGTTGCTCAGTGCCGTCAGTTGCTCGCGCACGGTAACGATGCCGCCGATGGCGACGATCGCGGGCGGATCGAGCGCGGCGGCTTCCGCATCAGACGCGATCCGCGACAGCGTCGAGACCAGCACGCGTTCCTCGGGCAGGGTTGCCGAGACGACGATGGCGGCCGGCGTGTCCGGGGCGAGCCCGCCCTCGATCAGGGCGGCGGTGATCCGGTCCAGCGTCTTCATCGCCATGTAGAGAATGATCGGCTGGCGGGTTGCGGCTATCGCCTTCCAGTCGAGGCCTTCCTGCGTATCGGCGCCGTGGCCGGTCGCCAGGATCACCGCCTGGTTGACGCCCCGGATCGTTGCAGGGATAGAGGCGAGCGCCAGGCCCGCCAGCCCCGACGTGACGCCTGGGATGACGCGGTACGGAATCCCCTGGGCTGCCAGCGTCAGCGCTTCCTCGCCGCCCCGGCCGAACATGAACGGATCGCCGCCCTTCAGCCGCAGCACGCGCAGGTCCTGCCGGGCCAGCTCGACGAGGCGATTGGTGATGTCGGCCTGCGTCGCCGAGGGCTTGCCGCCGCGCTTCCCGGCGAATTCCAGCCGCGCGCCGTTGCGGCACATATCGAGCGTGCGCCGGTCCACCAGCGCGTCGTGGACGACGACATCGGCCTGGGCGAGGCCGGCGACGCAATCCAGCGTCAGGTGGGCCGGATCGCCCGGGCCCGCGCCGGCCAGCCAGACGTGGCCCGGCTCGAAGACGGCGACGCGGCCCATCAGGCGGTGGAGATGATCAAGCGGCGTCATGGCGTGGTCCGGAGAAATGATGTGACCGCTATGAGTAGCGGTCGAGTGGTTGCAGGGTTCCGGGTCAGGCCCGGCACACGCGGCTGCGACTTGAGGCCCATCGCGTGCCATCCGGGAAACCGCGTGCCCTGGACCTGACCCAGGGCCCAGGAGCGACAGGCAGAGACGGAGCAAATGGCCCACAGAGTCCCCCTTGCGCGGGAATGAGCGGAAACGAAGAAAACCGGCTTTTGGTGACAGCGGCCCGGCAAGGCGCTATCTGGCAGCCTATGGACGAGACGCGACCTCTCCGCCGAGGCTGGACCACCGGAACCTGCGCCACGGCCGCCGCCAAGGCTGCCTACGTGGCGCTTGTGACCGGCGATTTTCCCGATCCGGTGACTGTTACCCTGCCTGGCGGGCAGACGCCGGCCTTCGCGCTGGCGAAGCACGAGACCGGCGAGGGATTCGCCAGCGCAGCCATCGTCAAGGATGCCGGCGACGATCCCGACGTCACCCACGGCGCGCTGATCGTCGCGACGGTGCGGCCCGGCGCTGCGGGCAGCGGCGTCACCTTCAGGGCGGGCGAGGGCGTCGGCACGGTGACCCGGCCGGGCCTGCCGATCCCGCCCGGCGAGCCGGCGATCAATCCGGTGCCGCGCCAGATGCTGGCGCAGGCGATCGCGGAAGTCGGCGCTCAGACCGGCGCCGGCGGCGACGTCGAGATCGAGATTTCCATACCCGGCGGCGAGAAGCTCGCCGAGCGGACGCTGAACGGGCGGCTCGGCATCGTCGGCGGGCTTTCGGTGCTGGGAACCACGGGCATCGTCGTGCCCTATTCCTGCGCCGCCTGGATCGCCTCGATCCATCGCGGCATCGACGTCGCCCGCGCCACCGGCCGCGAGCATGTCGCGGGCGCGACCGGCAATGCGTCGGAGATGGCGGTGCAAAAGCTGCACGGTCTCGACGAGGAGGCGCTGCTCGACATGGGCGATTTCGTCGGCGGCACGTTGAAGTATCTGCGCACCCATCCGGTCCCCAAAGTGACGATCGCCGGGGGTATCGCCAAGATGACGAAGCTCGCGCAGGGCTTCCTCGACCTGCACTCCAAGCGCGGGACCGTCGACCTGGAGGCGCTGGCCGAGGTTGCGGCGGCGCAGGGCGGCTCCGTAACGCTGCGCGAGACAATCATCGCCGCCAACACCACGCCGGAGGCCTTTGCGCTGGCTAGTGCCGAGGGCATCGACCTCGGCGACACGGTCGCGCAAGCGGCCTGGAAAACGGCGGCGCAGGTCATTGCCGGCACCGACATGGCGCTGGAAATCGTGATATTCGACCGCGAAGGCAACCAGATGGGCCGGGCGCCGTTCGCGCCGGTGAATGAAGCCGGTCATAGCCCCTCCCGGCCGCGGAAGCGGCGCTGATAGTCCGGGTCGTAGAGAGCGCTCTCGCGGAAGTCCTCCGAACCCAGAACCTTGCCTACCAGGATCAGCGCCGTGCGCTCTATCTGCCCATCGGTGTTCGCTGCGGCGACCATTGCTTCGATCGTTTCCAGCGTGCCCTGGACGATGCGCTCCTCCGGCCAGCTCGCCCGGTAGACAACGGCGACCGGACAGTCCGGCCCGTAGTGGGGGGTCAGCTCCGACACCACCCGGTCGAGCACATGAATCGACAGGTGGATGGCGAGCGTCGCGCCGGATGCGGCGAAGGTCTTCAGTGTCTCGCCTTCGGGCATCGCCGAGGCGCGGCCCGATGTGCGTGTCAGCACCACCGACTGCGCGACCTCGGGCAAGGTCAGCTCTCGCTGCAGGGCGGCGGAGGCGGCGGCGAAGGCCGGCACGCCGGGCGTCACCGTATAGGGAATGCCAAACGCGTCCAGCCGCCTGATCTGTTCGCCCAGCGCGCTCCACACCGACAGGTCGCCGGAATGCAGCCGGGCGACATCCTGATCGGTCGAATGGGCTTGCTCGAACTCGGCGGCGATCTCGTCGAGGCTCATCGGCGCGGTGTTGATCACCCGGGCGCCAGGGGGGCAGTGTTTCAGGATCTCGTCGTTGACCAGCGATCCGGCATAAAGACAGACCGGGCAGCGTGCCACGAGATCGCGGCCGCGCACGGTGATCAGGTCGGGCGCGCCGGGGCCGGCGCCGATGAAATGCACCGTCATCGGGAGCCCCTTTCGGCCAGGGCGCAGGTCGCCATGGCGCTGGCAATGCGCGGCAGCACGAGCCTGCCATTGGCACCGGCGGCGGCAAGGGCGGCGGCCTCGGCGACTGACGAAAACCCGGTCGCCTCCAGCGCCTTGTCGGAGCGGGTCGGGCAGCGCGGTTCGGCGGCCTTCATCGCGGCGTCGTCGATCAGCAGCAGCGGCAGGTGCATGCGCTCGGCTGCCTCGCGCGGACCCGCTTCGCCTTCCTTGAAGCGCGGCGCGGCGAGCGCTGTGAACTTGCAGTTGGCGATGCCGGCCTGCTTCACGGCGTCCCCGATCAGCGCAACGATCTCGTCGGCGCCGCAGCCCGTCCTGCATCCGATGCCGGCGACGATCATGGTTTCACCACCACCCACTGCGTCACCGTCATCGCCGGGCGGAAGCCGTGGCGCGTGCCGATCGTCTCCAGCCGTTCGACCGAAAGCCGCGTCAGCGTGCCGCCGTAGGTCCCAAGGGCCTCTATCAGCTTCGCCTCGGTCTCCAGCGTCACGGAATTTACCACCATGCGACCGCCGGGGCGCAGCGCGGCCCAGGCCTGCTCGATCACGCCGTCGCCCTGTCCGCCGCCGCCGATGAACACCGCGTCCGGTGCAGGCAGATCGGCGAGCGCCTCCGGCGCGGTCCCTTGAACGATTTCCAGATGTGGCACGCCGAGGGTCGTGGCATTGCGGGCGGCGCGGGCGGCGCGCTCCGGATCGCGCTCGATTGCCGTCGCCGTGTTCGCCGGGTGGCGCAGCAGCCATTCGATGGACACAGAGCCGGAGCCGCAGCCGATATCCCAGAACCGCTCGCCGGCGCGGGGCGCCAGCGCCGACAACGTGACGGCGCGGATCTCGCGCTTGGTGAGCTGGCCGTCGTTTTCGAAGAACTCGTCCGGCAATCCGCTCGCCAGCGGGATGACCTGGGCGTCCGGCGCGGCATCCACCTCGATCGCCAGCAGGTTCAGCCGGTCGACATCAACAAAGCTGAAATCCCTCGCCGTCGTCTCGCGTATTTTCTCGCCCGGCCCGCCGAGCGCTTCCAGCAGATGCAGCGCCGAGCCGCCGAAGCCGCGTGCAGACAGATAGGCCGCGACCGCCGCCGGTGTCGTCTCGTCGGCGGAGAGGACGAGCAACTTGCGGCCGGGCTGCAGGTGCGGGGCGAGCGCCTCGATCGGCCGTCCGCAGCAGGTGAGCGTCGCGGTGTCGGCAAGCGACCAGCCGAGCCGGGCGCAGGCGAGCGAGAAGGCCGACGGTGCGGGGACTGCGATCGTTTCGTCGCGCGCCACGTGGCGCGCGAGACGGTTGCCGATGCCGTAGAGATAGGGATCGCCCGAGGCGAGAACCGCAACTGCGGTGCCGCGTCTCGCGACGATATCCGGGATCGCCCCTTTCAGCGGACGCGGCCAGGGCTTCGCTTCACCGGTGATCAGTTCGGCGGCGAGCGTCAGATGCCGCTCCCCGCCATAGACGACGGCCGCGTTCGAAATCAGCGTGCGGGCGGCCGGCGTCAGGCCCTCGATGCCGTCCTCGCCGATGCCGATGACGGCGAGCCAGGGGCTTTCGGCTTGTAAACTTGTTTGCACCCCTGCTTTCGATTGCGCTTGCGCGGGGGCCGTCATCGGGGCAAGTCCTTCACGCTATGGCCCTGTATCCCATGAACCCGACCAAACTCCTGATCCTCGGAGGAACCACTGAAGCCAGCGCACTGGCGCGTGCACTCGAACACGACACGCGCTTCGCAGCCGTAATGTCGCTGGCCGGCGCGACGAAGAACCCGGCTACGCCGCCGATCCCGTTCCGCGTCGGCGGCTTCGGCGGAGTGCAGGGGCTCGCCGACCACATCGTCGCCGAGCACATCGACCTGCTGATCGACGCGACGCATCCCTTCGCCGACAAGATGAAGCATAACGCGGCCGAGGCCACGCGGATTGCCGGGGTGCCGATGCTGGCGATCCGCCGGCCGCAATGGGAACCGGAGCCGGGCGATGACTGGACGGCTGTACCCGACATGGGGGCTGCCGCCGATGCGCTCGGAGAGAAGCGCAAGCGCGTGCTGCTGAC
Source organism: uncultured Tepidamorphus sp. (assembly GCA_905479765.1). Lineage (GTDB taxonomy): Bacteria > Pseudomonadota > Alphaproteobacteria > Rhizobiales > Tepidamorphaceae > Microbaculum. The sequence continues at coordinate 7,494 of CAJQNW010000045.1, forward strand.
CATCGGCCAGAAGGAGCTCGCGCCGTTCAAAAACTATCCGCAGCACGCCTATGTCATCCGTGCGGTTGACGCGCCGGACGCCGACAGCCTGCCGCCCGATGCGGAGGTGATCACCGCGCGCGGGCCGTTCGCCGAAGCGGACGAACGGCGGCTCTTGTCCGACCGGGGCATCGAGGCGATCGTCACCAAGAATTCCGGCGGTTCGGCAACGCAGGCCAAGCTCGCCGCGGCGCGGGCGCTGGGCATCCCGGTCATCATGGTGGCGCGTCCGGCGGTGCCGGAGGTCGAGAGCGTCGAGACGGCCGACGCGGCGCTCGACTGGCTGGAGCGGTGGCTGGCCGCCGGCTAGTCTATACACAGCGGTTCGCACATTCGCCCTGGCAACCGCTGTACTGGGTCCCGGATCAAGTCCGGGGCACGAGGCTGGGTATGTGGCTGGTGCGGTTGCCTCAAGAAGGAGTCTCGGCTCCCTGGCAGGTTCTGACCCCGCCCCGCTCCTCCCCACCCCCGGTTCTCGCCGGAGGCGAGCCCGGGGATAAACTCCAGCGGGAATTGTCTGCCACTTGTGTCGCGAGATGCTGCGCCCCGACTCCCGCTTGCGCGGGAATGAGCGGGGTGTGGAGATGCCTTGCCGTGCTGCGCTGGGCCCCGGATCACGTCCGGGGCACGAGTCTGTGCAAGGTGTAAAATCGGGTGCCCCGATCCGCAGCATCGTGCCCCGGACTTGGTCCGGGGCACAGGCGGCGCTTTCCATACGGTGCGTGGATTGCGGCTGCCCGTTCATGACACCGGCGCCTCCACACTGCGCGGCGTGTAGACCCACGGCTCCCCGTTCGGGCGCGGGACGAGGCGGGTGGCGCTGGAGCCGATCATCACCAGCGTGCGCATGTCGGCACGGGCCGGATCGGCGGAGGCGAGATCGGCAATCTCGATTTGCTCGTCGGCGCGGCTGACGGCTGTGGCGAAGATCACCGGCGTCTGCGGGGCGCGGATGCTGCGAAGCAGGTCGAACGCCGCGCCGAGCTGCCAGGGCCGCGCCTTTGAAATCGGATTGTAGAGCGCGATGACGAAATCGGCGGAGGCTGCGGCTTCGAGACGGCGGATCACCGTCTCCCAGGGCTTCAGGTTGTCGGACAGCGAGATCGCGCAGAAATCATGGCCGAGCGGCGCGCCGAGCCGGGACGCGGCGGCGAACATCGCCGAGATGCCGGGGATTACCGTGACGTCGATTTCGCGCCAGGCCGGCTCGCCGTTGTCTATCGCCTCGAACACGGCGGCTGCCATCGCGAAGACGCCGGGATCGCCGGAAGAGACGATCGCGACGTGCTTACCTGTATATGCAATCTCAAGCGCTGAACGGGCGCGGGCGATTTCTTCGCGGTTGTCCGATCCGTGCCGGTTCTGGCCCGGTTTGGCCGGCACGCGGTTGAGATAAGTTGTATAGCCAAGCAAATCCGTCGCCTGTTCCAGCGCGGCGCGCGCCTGCGGCGTCTGCAGCTCTTCGGCGCCGGGGCCGAGACCGACGATTGCGAGGCAGCCGGTCATGGAGCGGCTCCGAATGAGGAGGCGGCGCGCGACGCGAACAGTTCAGTTGGAGTGTGCGGCTTTGGATTCCCGCCTTCGCGGGAATGAGCGGGGAAGAGGCATGTTTCCCCGAAACCGCGCTCGCTTTGCGAAACCGCTATGTGGCGGGCAAGTTGTGGCCAAGATCTGGCGAATGACGGGGATGCCGTCCCCAACCGCTCATTCCCGCAAAGGCGGGAATCCAGGGCGGCACGGACGGGCCCGATCGGTGCACGCTCCGATCCGCGGCGGTAGCGGGCCATGATCATACGGTCCTCCGCTCGGTCGGCACCAGCACGAGCGAAAAGTAAGGTCCGTCGTCGTCCGGCTTTTCGGCGAGGCGGGTAATGCTTTCCTCGGGCATGGTGCCGCGCTCGACATAGACGGCGCGCTCCAGCTTGCCGGCGCGGGCGAGCGCGGCGCGGACCTTCTTCAGGTTGAGACCGGCCTTCATGATCACCGCGGCGTCGGCGGCGCCAAGCCGTTCGGCAAGGCCGTCCTCGTCCATGGTGCCGGAGACGACCGACAGCATATCGTCGCCGCGCGTCATCGGAGCGCCTGCCCGGGCCCAGCAGCCGCTCATGGCGGTGATGCCGGGCACCACCTCGCAGGCATAGCGGCCGGCGAGGCGGTCGTGAATGTACATGTAGGAGCCGTAGAACAGCGGGTCGCCCTCGCAGAGGACGGCGACATCGGTGCCCTCGTCGAGCCGGGCCGCGACCTTTTCGGCCGCCTCGTCGTAGAAGGCGGCCATCTCGGCTGGATAGCGCGGGTCGCCGACGGGTACTTCGACGGTGAAGGGGTATTCCAGCCGCAGTTCCACGGCCTCCGCGCCGAGCCGTCCCTCGACGATGCGCCGCGCGTTGCCCGTCTTGCCGCGCTTGGCGAAGTAGGCAACGACCGGCGCCTCGGAGAGAATCCGGGCGGCCTTCAGCGTCATCAGCTCGGGATCGCCCGGGCCGACGCCGACGCCGTATAATGTTCCCGTCTTGGTCACAACGTGACTCATTCGGTTTCGCTGCCTAGTGCGTTGACGGCGGCGACCGCCATGGCGCTGCCACCCTTGCGGCCGCGCACGGTGAGGAAGGGCACGCGCCCGTCGGCCTCAAGCGCTTCCTTCGATTCCGCCGCGCCGACAAAGCCGACCGGCATGCCGATGATAGCGGCGGGTTTCGGCGCGCCGTCATCGAGCATCTCGAACAGGTGGAACAGGGCGGTCGGTGCGTTGCCGATCGCCACCACCGCGCCGTCCATGCGCTCGCCCCATAGCTCCATCGCGGCGGCCGTACGCGTGTTGCCGATCAGTTCGGCCAGGCCCGCGACTTCCGGCTCGGTCAGTGTGCAGACGATGCCGTTTTCGGCAGGCAGGCGCGAGCGGGTGATGCCGTTCGCGACCATTTTGGAATCGCATAGGATCGGCTTTCCGGCCACCAGAGCATCGCGGGCCGCCTTGGCGAAATCGTCCGAGAAGACCAGGTCGTCGACGATGTCGACCATGCCGCAGGCGTGGATAATTCGCACGGCGACGCGCGCCTCCTCGGGCGTGAAGCGGGACAAATCGGCTTCGGCACGGATGGTTGCAAACGAGCGGCGATAGATTTCGGCGCCGTCTCGGATGTAGTCGTAGTCCTTGGGGCTTTGGACTTCGGGCTTTTGCGGGGCGTTCATCGGGACAACATCTCCGGACTGGCAGGTGCGCCGGATGCGGGCGCGATGTCGGGGCCGCGCAGGGCGCGGCGGGGGTCGGACGGATCGGTGATCAGGCCGAGGGCAGCGAGAGCTGTTTCAAGCGCCCCGGCGTTGTCGGCGCTGACGGGAACGAAGGCAAGCGCGCGCCACGGCGTCATGCGGACGGTGGCATCGGCGTAGCGTTCTGAAAGGTTGGCGAGAGCTGATAGCGTTGCCGCGTCGATGCGCCCGTGCGGCACGCCGGCGACGACGGCGCCGGTGCCTCGGCCGGGAAAGGGGACGAAGCCAATGGGGCTTTCGGTCGGCGCCGGGGCGTAAATGAGGGCGAGGTCGGCTTCGCGGATGGGATTGTCCGCAGCCGCTTCCCGTGTCGCTTCTGGGTCCCGGATCAAGTCCGGGACACGAGGCTGTGCTTGTTTGACAGCCATATCGTTGCGGTAGGCAGCGGCGATATCACGCTGACTCGTGCCCCGGACCTGATTCGGGGCCCAGTTCGGCCGTTCGGTCAGGTTGGTCTTCGCGAGGATCTCGGGTTCGCCGGCCGTCTCGATCAGCCCGCGCATCCGGAACGGCGGCGCGTCGGCCGGGCCGGCGAGATCGAGGAAGGCGAACGCCAGTTGGCGGGCGATGGCGGGGGCGACTTCCGGCGTGCAGGACAGGGCCGTGGTCCCGCCGCCGAGGGCGACGGTCAACGCGCCGTCCCGGTCGCGGATTACGATGTCGGCGTGCCCGTCGGCGACCGGCATCGTCCTGCCGCAGTCGACGAGGAAGCCGAACTTCGGCGGCAGGGCGCGCAGCGCTGGCTCCTTGCTGAGCATCGCTTCGATAGCACGGGCGATGGCATGGGAATCGAACTTTGCGTCCGGGTCATCGGCGCCGAGCGGATCGGCGGCGACGTTGCGGATTTCCTCAAGGCTGGCATCCGTGCTGGCGAGCCCCTGCGCGCGGACGACATCGGCGAAAGCTTCTGCCGTCTCGGGTCTCAGGCCGCGAACCTGAAGGTTCGATCTATTCGTCAGGTCGATCAGACCGTTGCCGCCGTCTCCCGCGGCTTGCGCGATCGCGCTCAGGGCGGCAGCGGGAATAGTCGACGCGGTCGGCTTGATGCGCACCAGCAGGCCGTCGTGCGCCGCCATCGGCGTCACCACGCTCGGGCACCAGCCGACGCGCCCGGTCCCGCTCATGGCGATCCTCCATCGGGGATGGCCCCATCGAGGATCGCGGCAACCGCGTTGCGGCGCGGGCGCCAAAGATCGCGGCGGATCGCCTCGTCGAAGCGCGAGATCATGGCGGCGCGGGCGTCGGGATTGGCCTCGCGCAGAAACCGGTCGACCGCGTCGTCGCCCAGCGTCGCGTCGAAGACCAGGTCGAACTGCCTGTCGAGCCGGTCGGGCAGAGTGGCGGCGAAACCGTAGAGGCCTTCCAGCCCGCGCGCGATTTCCGAGCCGCCGCGATAGCCGTGGCGCATCATCCCGGCGATCCAGGCGGGGTTGGCGGCGCGGCCGCGCACGACGCGGGTGACTTCCTCGGCTACCGTGCGCGTCTTCGGCGCGTCGGGATTGGAGGTGTCGGCGTGATACAGAGCGGGGTGTGCGCCAAGGGATTCTGCGGCGGCGGCGAAGCCGCCCTCGTGGGCGGCG
>CAJQNW010000046.1 GCA_905479765.1 uncultured Tepidamorphus sp.
GAGGTGGCCCGGCGTGGCGTCGGGCGGACGTTTCAGCGCACGGCGATGTTCAGTGAATCCTCGGTTCTCGAGAATCTTCTTTTCGCCAGCTACGGGCGGATGCGCCACAGCGTGATCCAGAGGATCCTGCGAAGTTCGACCTATCGGGACGATATGGCGGCGTTCGCCGAACGTGCTGAATCGGTTCTGTCGATCTGCGATCTGTCGGCGTTGCGCGACCAGCCGGCGTCGTCTCTGGCGTACGGCATTCAGCGCAGGTTGGCCGTCGCGATCATGCTGATGAACGATCCGCGCATAATCTTTTTCGATGAGCCGGTTGCCGGCATGAACGAGGTCGAAACCGCCGAGTTCGTCCAGTTGGTCCGGAACATCGCAAGCGGGCGCACGATCGTGCTCGTCGAGCATGACATGGCCGCTATCGGAGCGCTGTGCGACGAGGTGCTTGTCCTTTCGGACGGCCTGCCGATCGTTACCGCGACGCCCGAGCGCGCCCTGAGCCATCCCGATGTCATTGAAGCCTACCTTGGGACCGACGACGATGCCGACCACTGCGTATAACCTGCTTGAGATTTCGGATCTAATGGCCGGCTACGGGCGCGTCACGGCCCTGTGCGACGTGTCGCTGAATGTCGCCGAAGGCGAGATCGTCGCGATCCTGGGGGCCAACGGCGCGGGTAAGACGACGCTCCTGAACGCAATTTCCGGTGTCGTGGCGCCAAAGTCGGGATCTGTCGCCTTTCTGGGGTCTTGCATCGCGGGCATGAAACCATGGGCGACAAACCGCCTCGGCCTAAGCCATATCCCCGAAGGGCGCGAGATATTCCCGGGCATGACGGTGGAAGCGAACCTGAAGCTGATCGACGTCGACGGTGGCGGGCCCAAGTTCACCATCGACGACGTTCTGGCGCTGTTTCCGCGGCTGCGGGAACGCTTCGCCCAGCTAGCCGGCGGACTTTCGGGCGGCGAGCAGCAGATGCTGGCGATCGGGCGCGGGTTGATGGCCTGCCCGAAGCTGGTCCTCTTTGACGAACCGTCGCTCGGTCTGTCGCCGATGCTCACCAAGGCTGTTCTCTCGGCAATCCGCGGCCTCAAGGATCGTGGCATCGCCTCACTGCTGGTGGAGCAGAACATGCGCGCCGCGCTCAAGATCGCCGACCGCGGCTACGTACTGCGTGTCGGACGGATCACGGCCGAGGGCAGTGCGGCCGAATTGCTTGAATCGCCCGATATCCAGCACGCGTATCTTGGGCTCTAAGGAGAAAATACATGGCGGAAACATCCGGTCCATACCGTTTACCCGAAGGCAGCTGCGACTGCCATTTCCACATCTACGGACCGTTCGACCGCTTCCCTCACGGGGACGAGGGGCGTTTCACGCCCGAACGGGTATTCAGCATCGAGGATGCGTTCTCGATGTGGGACCGCAACGGTGCCTCGCGCGGCGTGATCGTGCATGCGGTCGGTTCGGGTGAAGACAACGCCGTGACCTACGACGCCCTGCGCCGCTATCCCGGTCGCCTACGCGCGACCGCCATCCTACGTCCGGACATGTCCGACAAGCGGCTCGACGAACTGACCGACGCGGGCTTCAAGGCCGTGCGCGTCACCATGATCCGGCAGGACGGCAAGCCGGTCTCGACGCTCGGCACCAGCTACGACGATTTCAAGCAGCTCGCGCCCCGCATTGCCGAGCGCGGCTGGCATGCGCAGCTGTGGATCGAGAGCTCCGACCTTGCCGAGGTGGCCGATGAACTGGAGGCCTTCCCGGTCGACTACGTGATCGACCACATGTCGCGCACGATGGCCGACAAGGGGCACACCCATCCTGATTTCGTTGCCTTCACGGAGCGGCTGAAGACGGGGCGGTACTGGACGAAGATCTCCGGCGCCGATCGCAACACCCGTACCGGCCGTCCTTACACCGATACCGCACCGTATATGCGCGCCATCGTCGAGGCCGCTCCGAACCAGGTCGTATGGGGCAGCGACTGGCCGCATGTCGGCCACACCGCGGAGACCATGCCGGATCATCAGGATCTCCTGCGCCTCCTGTTCGAGTGCGTTCCCGATGAGGCGGTGAGACGGAAGATCCTCGTCGACAATCCGACGCGGCTCTACAACTTCTGAACCGACCGAGGGTCATGTGAACACACGTCGCAATCTGGCTCTAGAAGGGGTCTTCGTCTTGGATCTCGGGCAGGTCTATCAGGGTCCCTACGCGGGCTTCCTGATGGCACAGGCCGGTGCCACGGTGATCAAGATCGAACCGCCGCGCGGAGAACCCGTTCGGCAGCGTGCACGGATCAGCAAGGGCAACGCCGTGCCTTTCGCGATGCTGAACGCCAACAAACAGAACCTCAGCTTGAACCTGAAGTCGCCCGAGGGTGTGGAGGTACTTAAGGCACTCTCAGCCAAAGCAGACATTCTGATCGAGAACTACGCGCCCGGCGTGATGGACCGGCTGGGGGTCGGCTATGAGGTTCTCAGCCAGATCAACCCTCGGCTCGTCTACGGATCCGCGACCGGGTACGGGCTGTCCGGCCCGGACCGCGACAATCTGGCGATGGATCTGACGATCCAGGCGGTCTCCGGGATCATGAGCGTGACGGGTTTCTCGGACAGCCCGCCCGTTAAGGCGGGGCCTGCAATGACCGATTTCATCAGCGGCGTTCACCTTTATGCCGCGCTTGTCACCGCGCTGTACGATCGCGAGAAGACGGGACTGGGACAGCTCGTCGAAGTCTCGATGCTCGAGTCCGTCTATCCGTCACTGGCCTCGAACCTCGCCGAAGTCTTCAATTCCGGCGCGCCGGCGCCGCGTACCGGAAACCGCCACGGCGGACTGGCCGAGGCGCCCTACAACGTCTATCCGGCGTCGGACGGATATGTTGCGATCATCAGCGTCAACGAGGGGCATTGGGTTGGTCTGACGCAGGCGATGGGGCGACCGGAGCTTGCCGACGACCCCCGGCTCAAGACCGTGCTCGACCGGCTGAAGCATCTCGATCTCACCGATCAGATCGTTTCCGACTGGTCCTCGACGCTGACGCGAAAGGAGATCACCGAACGATGCCGCAGGCACAAGGTGCCCGCTGCGCCGGTGCGCGATCTCCTAGAGGTGACGAAAGACGCCCATCTGCACGCCCGCGGGATGTTGAGAACGATCGACCATCCCGAGTACGGCGAGATCCTCGTGCATCGCAGCCCGCTGATTTATCACGGTGCAGATACGCCGGAGTATGTGCCATCCGTGCGGCTGGGCGAGAACAACAGCGATATTCTGTCCAAGTATCTCGGCCTCTCCGGTGCCGAGATCGACGCGCTGCGCCAGTCCGGCGCAATCGCTCAGGGATAGAGGAGAGGCGGCGTCATTATGGAGACCGATACCATTGTTCTCGCGTCAGCCGAACGTCTGTTCGCCGATGTTGCCGACATCCAGTCGATCCTGGCGGCGAAGGACGACAGCTGGAAGCCGCGGCTCTGGGGCGGCATCGAGGAGACGGGTCTGAATATTGCCGGGGTGCCCGAGGCCCTGGGCGGCGTGGGTCTCGGCCTTGCAGACTGTCTCGCGATTCTGAAGGTGGCGGGCGCCTCGGCTGTAGCCGTACCGCTTGCCGAAACGATGATGGCGGGCTGGATGCTCGGCGCGGCCGGGCTGGAACTGCCCGCCGGTCAGGTCGCGTTTGGTCCGTCGGCCTTCGGTGACCGGATAAAGCTTGGCGACGACGGCTTGTTGTCGGGTCGGATAGAGCGCTTGTCCTTCGCGCGCGAGTGCGGCTGTGTCGCGCTCCTGGCGGAGGGGGCTTCCGGTCTGCAAGTGGCTCTCGTCGATCTGGCTTTGGCCGACATCCAGGCGCACGAAAACCTTGCCTATGAACCCGCCGACACGGTTGTTTTCAGTACCGTGCGATCCATGGCCCATGCGGTGGCTCCGGTCGGGTTTGCGTTGCAGACAACGCTGTTGATCGGCGCGGCGGCGCGCGCAATGCAGACCGCCGGTGCTCTCGAGAAACTTCTGGCCGTCACTGCAGAGTACGTCACGCAGCGCCGCGCGTTCGAACGGCCCATCACCAAGTTTCAAGCAGTCCAGCACAGCCTCGCGCAGCTTGCCGGCGAAGTCGCCGTGTCGCTCAGCGCCGCGGCGTCGGCGGCCGAGGCGCTGGAGAGCCTCACGGCACAGGGACGCGGCTTCGCCGATCCCGAACTGTGCTTGGAAATCATGTCAGCCAAGATCCGCACCGCTGGTGCCGCTCAGAAGGGGGCGGCCATCGCTCATCAGTTGCACGGGGCGATCGGGGTCACACGCGAACATATTCTGCACCGGCTGACACTTCGGGTTCTCGCATGGCGTGACGACTACGGCAACGAGAGCCAATGGTCGGAGTACTTGGGCGACATCGTCTGTAGCGGTGGCGAAGAGGCGCTGTGGCCTCTTCTGGCGATCCGGTAGGCGGAAGCGAAAGGCGAACAAACCATGCAAACCGCCCTCGAATTTCAGCCTCTGCGGTTGCCGGAGCCTGTTCAGCATCTCCGCGCCGAAGTACGTGACTTCCTGCAGTCCGAAATCGCTGCGGGAACCTTCGATCCCGACGCGCCTTTCACCGACTGGGCGGTGCACAAGGCCTTCGCCAAAAAGGTCGCCGCCCGCGGTTGGATCGGCATGACATGGCCGCGCTCCTACGGCGGGCAGGAGCGCAGCTTCCTCGATCGCTATGTGGTCAACGAGGAAATGCTGATCGCGAACGCGCCGAATGAGGTCTATTTCACGGCCGACCGACAGTCGGGGCCGACACTGATCAAGTTCGCCTCGGAGCGGATCAAGTCCGAGGTCCTGCCGAAGATCATCGCCGGTGAGGCCTGTTTCTGCATTGGCATGTCAGAGCCGAATAGCGGCTCGGACCTGTTCGCCGCCAAATGCCGCGCAAGCCAGACCGACGGGGGCTGGAAGATCAACGGGTCGAAGATCTGGACCACGAACGCCCACCGCTCCGACTACATGATCGGGCTGTTCCGCACAAGCGCGCCGACCGCAGAGAACCGCCGGCACGGTCTCACGTCGTTCCTCGTCGACATGAAGGCGCCCGGAATCACCTGCAACCGCATCGATCAGATGAGCGGGATTAACGACTTCAACGAAGTCGTATTCGACGATGTCCTCCTGCCGGACGATCAGGTGATAGGCGAGGTGGACGGCGCCTGGAAGCAGGCAACGACGGAACTCGCCTACGAGCGCAGCGGCCCGGAACGCTTTCTCGAAACGTTCATCGCTTTGCGTCAACTCGTCAAAGTCGCCGGACCGTCGCCCGATCCGCAGCTCAAGCGCGCCATCGGCCGTCTCGTCGCCGATGTTCACGCTCTGAGGCGGATGTCTGTTTCGGTGGCCGGGATGTTGGAGGCCGGGCGCGAACCCGTTGCGGAGGCCGCCATCGTCAAGGACCTCGGGACGATATGGGAGCAGGAATTGCCTCAGCGTGTCCGAGAAGCGACGGCCTTTCTGCCACGCGACGCCGAGGCCTACGCGGATTTCGAAACGGCCCTGCATTTCACCATGCGCTTCGCACCCAAGCTCACCATCCAAGGCGGCACGACGGAGATATTGCGGGGCGTCATTGCACGCGGTCTCGGTCTGCGCTGACAACCGGGGAACTGCTCATGTCCGATGTTAACGTATCGCGGTCCGACCACATTCAGACCATCGAGCTGAATCGTCCGCCGCACAACTACTTCGATCGCGCGCTCATCGCGCTCATCGCCGCCGCTTTGGAGGCGGCGGATGCCGACGACGCTGTCCGCGTGACCTTGTTGTGCGCCAACGGCAAGTCTT
>CAJQNW010000047.1 GCA_905479765.1 uncultured Tepidamorphus sp.
CCGCGTCGAGCGCATGTTCGGCAAGCTCAAACAGCAGCGCCGCATCGCCACACGCTATGACAAGACCCTCCTGTCGTTCGAGAGTTTCCTCAACCTCGCCGCCGCACGACTATGGCTGAAGTCTTTTGTCAACACGACCTAACCAAATACCCGACTGGACGCTCACATCCGGCTCGGTAACCATGTGACGATTGAGGGGAAAGCGATGATCAGGCCGACCAGCATGATCATCGCCACAAGATAGGGCACCGCTCCCGCCGCGATGTCGCCGAATGTCTGATCGCCCGGTACTTTTTGAAGTACGAACAGATTCATGCCCAAAGGGGGCGTGATCAGCCCGATTTCCACCAGTAGGACGAGGAAGATACCTAACCACATTCCGTCGACGCCCAACGCACTTACCATCGGATAGACAACGGGCACGGTTAGCACGATGAGCGACACGCTTTCGACAAAGCAGCCGAGGATAATGAAGAGGATTCCGACGAATATAAGGATGGCTAATACGGAGAGGCCTGATTCAAGAACCTGTTGAGACAAGAGCGCTGGTATCTGAAGGAAGCCTATAACGTAGGTGAGGACGTTCGCAGCCGCTATGATAAACATTATCATTACCGTGACCTGAACGGTGGACTGCAATGACGCGCGCAACACGGCCCGCGACATGCGCCCTTGCACTGTCCCTAAGACGATTGCGAGGAATGCACCTACTCCGGCTGCCTCTGTGGGCGAGAATATCCCCTTGTAGATACCGCCGAGCACACTGACGATTAGTAGGACGGCGGGTATCACTGAGGACAACGATGTGAGACGTTCACGCCAAGGCACACGTGGCAGCGTGGGGGCATCTTGGGGCCGTATGTAGGACCAAATTGCCACTACCGCAAAAAACAGAGCCACGCCTATCAGACCGGGAATGACACCGGCCATGAACAAATGCCCAATGGATTCATTCGTCAGCGATCCATAAATGATCAAGGCAGTGCTGGGCGGAATGAGAATGCCAAGCATACCTCCAGCCGCAATGGTGCCGAATGCGAGCTTAGGGCTGTAGCCGACCTTTGTCATCTGCGGCCCGGCAATTGCGCCCATGGCTGCGGCGTTGGCGATGCTCGAGCCGGACATCGCGGCAAAGACGGCGCTGCCCAGTACCGTTGCGTGAGCAGCCCCCCCTCGCAACGGCCCCAGCCACTGTAACGCGACGCCATACGCCTGGCCCGAAATACCTGTCCGGACCAAGATCTCCGCCATAAGCACAAAGAGAGGAACGCAGGTCAATATGTAGCTGAAAGTGGCATGCCAGAGCTGCCGACCCAGAATTTGCGGTTGGGCAGGGTCTAGCAGGAGAAACAACCCCGCTATGCTGACCATCAGGATGACAAAAGCGACGCGCATGCCAATGGCAAGGGCTATTAAGATTAGACCAGCAAGAATACCAATGGCGATGACGGGATCCATGAACACCTCGGCTGTTGTTGAAAAACGTCCAATGCATGTCACAGCTTACTGAGCGTGTGTGGCAACTCTCATGCGGCGGGACCTTGCGGGTCAGACGGCAATTCGGCGCCACGATGCACCCACAATGAAAGGCCAATATGCAGGGTCAGCAGACCCAGCCCGATCGGCATGACCAGTTGAGGAACGAACAAGGGAACCGTCCAGAAGCCGAGCGTGAAGCGCTCGTGCATCTCGAAAGATCCAATCACCGTCTCCAGAGAATACCAAGTCAGCAGGATCGAAATGACGAGGCAGGCACACTCGGTCAACACATGCAGCTTGCGCCGCAGCGCGGGCCCCACATTGGCAATCACTAGATCGACGTTTACGTGGGCTCCCTCGCGATATGTGTTGGTTAGTGCCAAGAACGTAATCGACGCCAGCAGGGTTGCGCCAATCTGGTCAGCAAAGCCTGTCGGAGCGGAGAACATATAGCGCATGATCACCTCATACGCGAAGATGCCGACCAGCCCCAAGACCATCAACTCGACTAGGCCATTCAGGACCTTGCCAAGCTGCACCACCACCCGCTCGAGACCGGCGCCCGCCGGCGGGCGGGGTGGCATTTCACCAGCCCTGCCCGCCGAGCCGCTTTCGCGAGACGTGGTCAATTCAAAGCCTCTTGAACGGATTTGAGGAGTTCCTCACCTTCCGGGCCAGCATTCTGCAACCACAGCGGCCAGACGTTCTCCTTGGCCAGCCGGATAAGTTCTTCCCTCTCCGCCTGCGGGACGTCGATGAACTTCATACCCTCTGCGGCGAGGTTTTCGGCGGCTGCCTTCGCCTCGTCCAGCGAGGCCTGCTGGATTTCCAGGTTCAGTTCTTCGAATTCCGCGACGACGAGGGCACGCACATCCTCGGGCAGGCTTTCTAGCGCTTCGCTGCTGATGACGTAGATGTTACCTCCCAATCCGGCCGGCCAGTTCTCCGCATACTTGGTAACCTCGTAGAGCTTCGCCGCATTGGCAGAGGGAAGCGCGCCGGTATAGGCGTCGATCATGCGCCTCTGAATGGCTGCGGGAACCTCTCCGAACTCGATGGAAACGCTGGCGCCTCCCGCAGTCTGCACGAGTTGGCCGAGTTCAGGGCTATGAACGCGGTATTTTGTGCCGCTGATTTTGTCGAACGAATCAATCGGGCCGTTTGAAAACCAGGACGCGCCCGTGTTCGCGAAGAACATCACCGGGACCGCGTTGAACCTACGTTCCGCATCCTCGCGTACGTGGGGCATGAGTATCTCATTGACCAACTCCGGATATCGCGACTCGTCCTGCAGGAGACCCGGCAGCGTCATAATGTTCCACGTGGGCAGTGTGGCGCCTACGTAAGGGAGAATGAGCGAACCACCCTGCACGGTGCCTTCGCGGACTGATGCCAGCAAGTCGGCTGGTTGTACCACCCCAGTGATGACGTCGATCTGCACCGCGCCGTTTGTAGCCTCCTCGATCCGCTGTGGGACGATTTCGGTGGCGTAGCGATGCCAGACCGTCCCTATGATCGGCGTGGTATGCGCGAATCTCCAAACTGTGCTCTCTTGACCCCAGGCAACGCCGCTGAAAGCCGTCGAGGCGGCGATTGCCAATGACATTAGCAATCCCGACCGCAGGGCACGCGTTTTGGCATTGTTAACGAAATTCATGTTATGTTTCCTCCTTCTTTGGTTGATATGCGTTGCTCGGTATGCTCAGCGGATCATGTCGGCTTACCGGAATTCGGCTCGCGCATTAATGAAGATGCCGCGGGTCCGCGACGGAGGCTTGCGGTAGTATTCCTTGGGTCCATGAACCTCGCCGCCCAGTTCTCGTGCGGCACGCCATGCCCAGCGCGGCTCGTTCAGCATTCCCCGAGCCAACGCCACGAGGTCTGCAGCGCCCGACGAAAGAATATCTTCCGCCTGACGGGGCTCCGTGATCATCCCGACGGCGATCGTTCTTGCTCCGGTCTCTTTGCGAATCCGCTGTGTAAACGACACCTGATAGCCGGGGGAGCTAACGATTCGCTGCACTGACGATAAGCCTCCACTGGAGACATCTATCCAATCGCAGCCGAGTTCCACCAGCCGGCGCGAGAAAGCCACCGTCTGCTCTATGTCCCACCCGTCGCCGACCCAGTCGGTCGCGGAAAGCCGCAGTCCCAAAGGCTTGTCGGCTGGCCAACGGGATCTGACCTGAGCAAATACCTCCAACGGATATCGCATGCGATTTTCGAGAGATCCGCCATACTCATCCGTCCGATGATTGCTGAGCGGCGACAGAAACTGATGAAGCAGATAGCCATGGGCGGCATGCAACTCCACCGCATCAAAACCGATGCTGTACGCGCGCTCGGCCGACGCACAGAACGCATCCGCTATCGCGCGCATTTCGTCCACGTTCAAGGCGTGTGGCGGCGGCTCCGCCGGCGCGTGCGGGATGGCTGAAGGAGCCATCGTCCTCCAGCCACCCTGGCGGATGTCGATTACCGATCCTCCCTGCCAAGGCAGGCGGCTGGAGGCCTTTCGACCGGCATGCGAGAGCTGGATGCCGAGCGCCGTTTTGCTGTTGGCGCGGATGAACTCGACGATTCTCTGGAGACTTCGCTCGTTCTCGTCGGAATAAAGGCCCAGGCAGCCAGGCGTAATCCGCCCGGCCGGCTCCACTGCGGTGGCCTCGAGCAGCAACATTCCAGCGCCGCCGACCGCCAGATGCCCCAGATGCATCAGGTGCCAATCGCTGGCATTACCTTCATTCGCTGCATACTGACACATCGGCGCGATTACGATCCGGTTGTGGATCTCGAGATCACGCAGTTGCAGGGAGGAAAAAAGCCGACTTGCCATTAGCGATCTTTTCTTTTGGAGCTGGCGGGTCTGGGCGCGTTGGTTGGTCGTTCCTACTACAGGTGAAGCAACATCCGTGCCAGATTCCGAACAGGCCGGCTGCTGATGTTCGGATGCAGCAATTGTCGCGGCCAATAGATGCGGTAGCCTCGCTTGTGTAGATCGAATCGGAATTCCGCGGGCGACCAACCCGTCCGTGTCGAAGCCTCTGAGACTGTTTCCGTTCGGCAACGGGTGTTTATCAAATGTATACCGAGGTAAACAAAACGGCTGGCCACCTTCTCGCCCCGAGTTCTTTCGCGAAACCCCGTCGATGCGTTCAGTTCCGGGCTTTTCGTCCGGGGGCACCTAGTCATCCGGCGCAGTTGGCATGGAATATGCTTCTGTTAAGTTCAGTCCAGGTGTGAAAGAGGTGAGCAATGACGAAATCGATCAACGAAAAAACGGTTCGCATCCATCGTGATGGCTTCAGCGAGAAGATGCTCGACGAGGCGATACGCACGCAGGCCCATTATTTCGGTGACTGGCCGCTTTACGGCACCAAAGGCGGCTACGGCGATCATGACGCCAAGACGATGGGTTATGTATTCGGATCTCTCTTTACCCGAGGCCACCTCGATCTGAAGACCCGCGCGCTCGTCATCCTTGCCGGCCTTTGCGTCCTGCAAAGGGAGCCGCTTATCCGAATCTGGACGAACGCCTGTCTCAACGTCGGTTGGACCGAGGAGGAAATCAAAGAGATGGGAATGCTGGTCGCTCATATCGGCGGCTTTCCAACGTCACGCGGCTCGGTTCTCGTCTTCGACGATGTTTTGGAGCAGCGTCGCCAAAATCCCGATGCAAAGTGGGTCTGATGGGCGAATTGCAGGAAGGTGAGGACATGAGCGAAGGTGAACCTTTGGCGGCGCAGGGCGAGGCCCTGGCTAAAAAGCTCTTCGGGAACAAGCTGGGCGACGTTGCAGATCTTGCATTGCCCGCCGGTGACGATTTCCCGAAGGAGATCGTCACGTGGCTGTTCGGCTACCTGCTGAGCGAGCGCAAGCATCTGACGCTGGAGCAAAAGCTGCTGTGCCTGATCAGCATGTGCACCGTACGCCGCGACATCGACATGCTTCGCCGCTGGATCCCGGCGGCACGTGAGGCCGGATGCGCTCGTGAGGTCGTTCGCGAGACCATGATCACCATGCTTGTCTATGGCGGGTGGCCCGCGGCGCGCGCGTCATTGGAAGTCCTCGCGGAAGTGTGGCCCGAGGCATCCGCGTGACGTGTCCGCCGACGCAGCGTTCGGAACCAGTCAAAACAATCGACCCTTAGGTAATGCGATGAGCTCCATTTTTGCTTGGCATCCGTCCCCGGATTTTCTTGAAAACTCCCACCTCGCGAGCTTTATAACGCAGCACGGGCTCAGCGACTATCGCGAGTTGAGCGTGCGGTCGGCAGAAGATCCGGCGTGGTTTTGGGAGCTTGCGGCAAAGTATGGCGACATCCGCTGGATGCAGCCCTACGAACAGGTTCTCGATCAATCCCGGGGGGCTCCCTGGGCTCGCTGGTTCACCGGCGGCAAGCTCAACCTCGTCGACAACGTTCTTGACCGGCATACGTCCGGAGCTCACGGCGAGCACTTCGCATATGTCTGGGAGGGTGAGGATGGAGCGGTCAAGCGCTTCACCTACCGCGAGCTCTATCTGGAGGTGAACCGGGCAGCCAATGCCCTGCGCTCGCTGGGGGTCGGAGAGGGCGACCGC
>CAJQNW010000048.1 GCA_905479765.1 uncultured Tepidamorphus sp.
CGACTCGGCAACCCGCGACATACTGCGGCGGGTCCTGACCCGGGAGGGCTGGGGCGTGCGCGAGGCGGCGAACGGCGAGGCCGGGCTGGCGGAAGTCGCGCGCGCGCGACCGGCCGCCGTCCTTCTTGATTTGATGATGCCTGGCATGGATGGCTTCGAGATGTTGCGGGCGCTCCGGCAGGACAAGTCTACGAGCGAACTTCCCGTCGTGATCATCACGTCCAAGGACCTGACGCGCGAGGAGCGCGAATGGCTCAGCGGCAACACCCTCAACATGTTCCAGAAGGGCGCCTATCAGCGCAGCCATTTGGTCGAGACATTGCGGCGGATGGTGGAAAATGCGCGTCATCCATCTGCGTTGGCGAAAGAGTCCGTCGACGGGAATTGACGTGCCGGTCAAGGACAATGCGGGGGATTTCGGTGGCGAAGATCCTATTGGTAGAAGACAACGAAATGAACCGGGACATGCTCTCGCGGCGACTCGCCCGCAAGGGTCATGAGGTGCTGATCGCGATCGACGGTGCCCAGGGCGTTGCGATGGCCACGGGAGAACATCCCGATCTCGTTCTGATGGACATGAGCCTCCCCGTGCTCGACGGCTGGGAGGCGACGCGCCGGCTGAAGGCGGACCCCGCGACCAGGGCCATTCCGGTCATAGCGCTGACCGCGCATGCGATGGCCGCCGACCGCGAGCAGGCGCTGGCGGCCGGATGCGACGACTACGACACGAAACCGATCGAACTGAGCAGGCTTCTGGACAAGATCACGCGGCTTCTGGACGGGAGCTAGGCCTGGATCGGTTGTCCGAAGCGGGCAAGGAATTTGACGTTGGTCAACCAGTCTTCCGATCCGGAATTTGAACGGCGCGCCCGGCTTTCCGTCGTATGGCACGATCTGGTCAATCCCGTGCGCGCCATCATCGATTACCAGCAGATCATCGTCGAGGAAGCCGAGCGCTTCGGCCTTGCCGATTGCAAGCCCGACCTCGACCGGGTGCTCGCCGCCGCCTGGTCGCTGAACGAGCTCGTCGAGAGCCTGCGTGCGCCGGCCACGGTTGCGGAGCCGGAAGACGGTCTAGCCGGTTTTCAAGCCACGTTGCGCCACGATCTGCGCACCCCGCTCAATGCCATCATCGGCTACAGCGAAATGGTTCTCGAAAGCCTTGAAGCCGATGCGCGCACGGAGATGCTCAAAGCCGACATCGTTCGCCTGCTCGCCGAGGCGCGCCAGCTCCTCGATCGGATCGACGCCATTGTCGACTTCGAGCGTGCCGGAACGGGCGGCAAGCTCGGGGAAGACACGGACGACAGCGCACAGGCAGCCGTAACCGAGCTTTTGCAAAAGCTGCGCCCGGTACGGGATCCGAATGTGAGGAGGGAATCGGGTCGCATCCTCGCCGTCGACGACAACAAGTCGAATCGCGACCTGCTCAAGCGCCGTCTGACCCACGAGGGGCATTTCGTGGTGGTCGTCGAGTCGGGGAATCGCGCCTTGTCGATTCTGGAGGATCAATCGTTCGATCTGATCCTGCTCGACTTGCTGATGCCCGGAATGACCGGAATCGAGGTGCTTGAACGGCTGAAGGCCGACGAGCGCTGGCACGCAATTCCGGTGATCATGATCTCCGGGCTGCAGGAAGCCGACGCTGCCATACGATGCATCGAGGCCGGCGCCGAGGACTATCTGACCAAGCCGTTCAATCTCGTGCTTCTGCGTGCGCGGATAAACGCGTGTCTGGAGCGCAAGCACTGGCAGGCACGCGAGCGGGAGTATCTGGCGCGCCTGCAGGAGGAGAAGGAACGCTCGGACGCGCTTATTCGCAACATCCTGCCCGCTCCGATCGTATTGCGTCTCAACGAAGGCGAGACGATCATCGCCGACCGCTTCGAATCCGCCTCGATCCTCTTCGCCGACATCGTCGGTTTCACGCCCGCCGCCGCCGTGATGCCGCCGGCCCACCTGGTGGATCGCCTCGATCAGGTCTTTTCCGAATTCGATGTGCTCGCGCTCAGCCTCGGCGTGGAAAAGATCAAGACCATCGGCGACGCCTACATGGCCGCGGCGGGCCTTCCGCAGCCGCGCCACGACCACGCTGAGGCGATCGTGGAATTTGCGCTGGGAATCCTCGCCGCGCTTGAGCGTGTCAACACCGCCAACGACCAGGAGTTCAAGATCCGTATCGGCATTCACTCCGGGCCGGTGGTGGCCGGAATCATTGGCCGAAACAAATTCATCTACGATGTGTGGGGCGACACGGTGAACATTGCGAGCCGGCTCGAATCCCAGGGGCTTCCCAACCAGATACAGGTCTCGCAGGTCGTGCAGGAAGCGCTGGCCCATCGCTACCACTTCGAGCGCCGCGGAACCATCGCCCTGAAGGGGCGAGGCCACACCCAGACGTTCCTGGTGGGCGTTCACCGCCCGGCATGAAGAGACGACGCCAGGCGTAACGTCAGTCGTCGCTGCCGTGGATCGGCTCGTCGATGAACTTGCCGCCCTGGTAGACCGCGTCGACGGCGTCGGCCGGCGGCCGCTCCATCCGCGCGTCGATGGCGGCCGCGAAGCGCTCCGCGTTGTCCTGCGCCTTCCAGCCCAGGTACCGCGAAGACGAATTGTCCCACCATGCCCGGTCATTGTCGGAAACGCCCCAGACGATCGGGCAGCCCAGCCGCGGGACTGAAAAGGCGCGTTCGATCAGCGCAACCAGATCGGCCGCGCTCAGCCAGGTTGCGAGCATCCGGTAGTCGCGCGGCTCGGGGAAGCATGAGCCGATCCGTACTATGGCCGTCTCCTGGCCGAACTTGTCGAAATACATCGACGCGATGGCTTCGCCGAAGCACTTCGAGACGCCATACAGGCTGTCAGGTCGCATCGGCATGTCGGGCGTCAGCCGCTGGTCCTGCCTGTAGAAACCGATCGTGTGGTTGGAGGAGGCAAAGATGATCCGCGGCATCCCGGCGGCCCGCGCGGCCTCGTAGAGGTTGTAAACGCCCGCGATATTGGCGTTGAGGATCAGGTCGAAGGATTTCTCGACCGAAATTCCGCCGAAATGGACGATGCCGTCGCAGCCCGACACGAGATCGAAAACCGCGTCCCGGTCGCCGAGGTCGCATTGCACGATTTCCTCCTTCGCGCCGGCCGGGGCCATCTCGGCGACATCGGAAAGCCGGAGCGTTTCGGCCATGGGGACGAGATGCTCGCGCGCGATGCGGCCCAGGCCGCCGGCAGCGCCGGTGATCAGCAGACGTTTCAGCATTGTGTCCTCTTCGTTGGTTCCATCTTCGGTGTCACGGCCCGGACATCCGCGGCATCGCGAGCGACAGCCAGGGAATGCAGGTCGTGGTCATCATAGCGCCGGCGAAACTGAAGAAAGGAATAGCCAGCAGCGAGAAGACCGATACGCCAATCCGGTACAGGGCACCGGCAGGTACCGGGCCCCCAACTTTTGTGTCGAATAGACTACCGCTCACGCCGGAATGTCCGCTTTTAAAGGCAGAGCAGACGCGTATCGAGCAACAATCAACGCCAGCTAAACGCCAAAGGCGGACCCTAGTGGATTGTCAGTTGTCGGCCCTCAGCCGACATCGGGCAACTTTTCCCCTGATGGCTGCTTTGCGCCCCATCATAGCTATTTGTGAGCCGACATCGGGCAAACCAAAAGCGGCCGTTCTCTTTGCGCCGACCAATTGCGGGAAGGGCGGGTAATCAGCAGTTTGCTGCGAAATACACAAGCGGCAACAATGCGCCGTCAACAGACAATTCATTAGACAGTGAGGCGTTCGCTATAACGTCACGGGCACGAAGAATGGCGCCGTCAATTACATCATTGTGCCGCGACGATGATGATCTCGACCCGAAAGTCCGGCGTGGCGAGCTTCGCTTCGCCGCACGCGCGTACGGGCGCGTGACCGGGGGCGACCCAGGCATCCCAGACCGCGTTCATCTCGGCGAAATCGGCCATGTCGGCGAGCCAGATGACCGCCTGGAGGATCTTCGTCTTGTGGCTGCCTGCCTCGGCGAGCAAACGCTCGATCTTTGATACGATTGACTTTGTCTGATCGGCCACGCTCGTTC
>CAJQNW010000049.1 GCA_905479765.1 uncultured Tepidamorphus sp.
TTCCCACAGCTCTTTGAGACCCAATCCGAATTTCGGCGGCTCGCAGTCGCGGTCCAGATCGAACTTGGAAATCAACATCCTGGCGAGAGAACCGCGCGCGCCTTCGCCGATCAGCACGTATTTGCCGAGCAGCGCCATGCCGCGCATGTAGCCGTCCTTGGGCTTGCCGTCGCGGTCGACGCCCATGTCGCCGGTGGCGACGCCGATGACCTTGCCATCATCGTCGTAGAGCACTTCGGCGGCGGCGAAACCTGGATAGATCTCGACGCCGAGCTCCTCGGCCTTGGTCGCCAGCCAGCGGCAGACGTTGCCCAGCGAGACGATGTAGTTGCCGTGATTGTTCATCAGCGGCGGCATCATGAAATTGGGCAGTCGGACCGAACCGGAGTGGCCGAGGAACATGAAGCGGTCCTCGGTAACCTTGGTCTTGATCGGGGAATCCTCGTCGCGCCAGCCCGGCAGGAGGCTGTCGAGGCCGACGGGATCGATCACCGCGCCGGAGAGGATGTGGGCGCCGACTTCGGAGCCCTTCTCGAGGACGACCACGGAAATCTCGCTGCCGGTTTCGGCTGCGAGCTGTTTCAGACGGATCGCGGCGGACAGGCCGGCCGGGCCGGCGCCGACGATGACCACGTCGAATTCCATCGACTCGCGCTCGGGCGCCTCTTCGGCTGAGGCTGCGGTTTCCTCGCTCATGCTTCTCCTCCTGCTGGCGCTCGCATGCGGTTCTTATCCCGCAACGGAGACCGACGTGCAATTTCGCGCCCCAATAGCCTATTATGATGTCCGAAACAGGCGGGATTTTCCTTTCTGCACGGATATGATGCGGCCGGGGGACGCTTATATCCCGTGCAGGATTAATCCAGCCGGGCAAAACCGGCAAGGCATAGCGGTCTGGCGATACCGCTTGGCAGCCAAGCGACGATACGAAGGCGCACTTGAGTGACGGGCACGAACAACAATCCGGACGACGGCCGACAGGCTTCGGCTCGCGCCCTGCTTGCCTGGCAGCTGGACGCCGGCGCCGACGAGGCTGTCGGCAATTCCCCGGTCAATCGGCTGGCGCAGCCCAAGAAGGTTGGCGAAGCGGCCCCATCCCAGGCCGGATCCCGACCGATAGCGGATGCACCGACGCAAGCAGCGCCTGTCGCCTTCGAGACCGCAGCGATGCCGGATCCCGTCATGTCGGCGCGGGCAAAGGCGCGCGAGGCGCGCACGCTTGAAGACCTGCGCCATATCCTCGAAGGCTTCGAGGGTTGCCCGCTGCGCTTCACCGCCAAGAGCCTCTGCTTTGCCGACGGCAACCCGGAAGCGCGCGTGATGTTCGTCGGCGAGGCGCCGGGCGCTGAAGAGGACATCCAGGGCAAGCCCTTCGTCGGACGGGCGGGCAAGCTGCTCGACAAGATGCTGGAAGCGATCGGGCTAGACCGGTCCTCGGCCTACATCACCAACGTCGTGTTCTGGCGGCCGCCGGGCAACCGGACGCCGACACCGCAGGAAACACAGATCTGCCGGCCCTTCATCGAGCGCCAGATCGAAATCATCGATCCCGACGTGCTGGTCCTGCTGGGCGGCGCGGCAGCGAAGGAAATGCTCAACCGGTCGGAAGGCATCCTGAAGATGCGCGGCAAGTGGTTCGAGTACGACACGGGAAAGCGCACCATCAAGGCGACCGCGACCCTGCATCCCGCCTACCTGCTGCGGCAGCCGGCGCAGAAACGGCTGGCCTGGCGGGATTTCCTGGCGGTGAAAAAGGCGCTGGAAAATAGCAGTGCTTAGAAAATGGCTCCGGCACCACAAAGCCGGAGTAATCGGTGCCTGCAATTATTGAGCCGGGTCAATGCCGAGTGCGGCGACATCAGCTTCAATGATCTTCGAGCAATCTTAGGGAGGCGAGAGCCAATGTCTGTCGAAGCCGGTTCCGATACTGTCCGCGAAGCCGTCGCGGTATTCGCAAGCACCGAGACCCTCCAGGACGCAATTGACGACTTGCTGAGTTCCGGCTTCAACCGCGCCGAGTTGAGCCTTCTCGCAGGCGAAAAAGCCGTCGAGGAAAAGCTCGGCCACGCCTACCAAAAGGTCGAGGAACTCGAGGACGATCCGGCCGCCCCCAAGACGGCCTATGTCTCGACGGAGGCCGTCGGCGGCGCCGAAGGTGCGCTGGTCGGCGCGCTGGTCTATGTCGGCGCGGTGTTGGCCGCCGGCGCCGTCGTGGCGACGGGCGGTGGCGTGGCGGCGATGCTCACCGCCGCTGCCGTGGCCGGAGGCGGAAGCGGCCTCATCGGCTCCGTTCTCGCCAAATGGGTCGGCGATGCCCACGCCAACTATCTCCAGGAAGAGCTGGAGCATGGTGGTCTGCTGCTGTGGGTCAGGACATGGGACGCCGAGCACGAAAAGCGTGCGGTGGATATCTTGTCGAAGCACTCCGGCAAGGACGTGCACGTCCATACATTGCCGGCGTCGACCGCGCGGTAGGCGCGCGCGCCGCGCCCTTTCCTCGAGGCCTTGCCCGCCTATGTTCCTGTAGGGCTTTATGGGCATCGATCGGGAGGAGATCATGGACCGACGGACCTTTCTGAGCGGCTTTGCGGCCGCAGCCGGAACGTTTGCAATACTGTTTCCGAGGTTCGGCCTCGCCCACCACGGATGGGGCTGGGCGACGGGAGATGAATTCGAGCTGACCGGCGTCATCAAGGCGGTGAAGCTCGGCAATCCGCACGGCGAAATGACGGTCGACGCCAAGGGCGACTTCGCCGGCGAGGAATGGGTTGTCGAAATCGGCCAGCCGTGGCGCAACGAACAGGCCGGGCTGACCGTCGAGAAGCTCGCGAAAGGTACGGAAGTGACCGTCCACGGTCATCGCTCGGCCAATCCGGATGCCAAGCTGATGAAGGCGGAATGGCTGGAGATCGGCGGAACCAAGCACGACTTGTACCCGGACCGGGAGTCGTGACGCCGGTCCGGCGGCTTCGTGGATGATCGAAACGCTGGCCGGGCTGGAGCAGCTGCCCCTGGCGGTGACGCTGAAGAATTCCGTCTGGCTCTATCCGCTGGTCAATACCGCGCATATCGTTGGCATCGCGCTGCTGTTCGGCGCGATCGTTCCCTACGATTTGCGGCTGCTGGGGCTGTGGCGCGCGATCGAGCGGCGGGACCTGGCACGCATACTGGTGCCGATGGCGGCGATCGGGCTGGTGATCGCTATCGCAGCGGGCGGCCTGCTGTTCATCACCCAGGCACGCGACTATCTCGCCTCGCCGTTCTTCCTGGCCAAAATGGCGGTGCTGCTGGCAGCGCTGATCGTCGCGGCGATGGCGCTGTTCCTCAGCCGCCGCACGCCTGCCGGCCCTGTTCCCGGCAGCCTCCGGCTGTGTGCGGGTCTTTCGATCCTGCTGTGGCTATGTGTCATCACGCTGGGGCGGCTGATCGGCTATTTTTGAGAGCATTTCAACGCTAAGGTTCCCGCTATGACAGACAAGCTTGCCCGTCAATTCGTTCCCCTGTCCATCGCAGTCCTGACGGTCTCCGACAGCCGCACGCCCGACGACGACAAGTCCGGCCAGACGCTCGCCGACCGGCTGACCAAGGCCGGCCACAAGCTGGCCGACAGGGCCATTGTTACGGATGATGTTGAAATTATCCGCGCGAAGGTGCGGGGCTGGATCGACGATGCGACTATCGACGTGGTGCTGACCACGGGCGGCACGGGCTTCACCGGCCGGGACGTGACGCCGGAGGCGGTCGAACCCCTGTTAGAGAAGCGCATGGACGGCTTCGGCCAAGTCTTCCACATGATCTCGTACGAGAAGATCGGCACCTCGACGATCCAGAGCCGGGCAACCGGCGGCGTCGCCAACGCCACCTATGTCTTCTGCCTGCCCGGCTCGCCCGGCGCCTGCAAGGACGCCTGGGACGGTATCCTCGAGCAACAGCTCGACTACCGGCACATGCCGTGCAACTTCGTCGAGATCCTGCCGCGCCTCGATGAACATCTGAAGCGCGGCAAGAGCTAGAGTTTCTACTCCGATCCGACAGCTTCGGCGCGGGCGCCGTCGACTCCGGCAGGCGTGTCCATGCCGCCTCCAACGATCTCGCTCGGTGTCTCCGAGAAGCTGACGACCCGCGGCGACGGCTTGCGGTTCAATAGCAGGCGCATCACGTCGGGCCTCGAATAGTGGCCGACCGGATCGGCGGCCGACTTGGCGACGGAGATCATGCCCAGGTCGATCTCGGCGACGACCAGACCTTCCTCGGTTTCGCCCAGCGCCTCGCCCATCGGCGCGCCATCGGGCCCGAACACCTGCGCGAAACCACCGCCGGGCTTGAGAAACTGCTGCTTGTCGGGCGCATCGCACAGCATGGCGACCATCTCGTCGGACACCGTCGCGCATGACGCGATGACGAAACACTGGCCTTCGGCGGCGTACATCATGCTGGCCGCCGTGTTCAGCTCCGGTCCGAGCGCATAGGCCATGCCGCGATAAAGCGAGAAACTCGGCCAGGAGGCGATGTGGATCTGCTCGCCGAGCGAATACATGGCGTATTTCGTCAGCGGCTGCAGATGCTCCCAGCAGCACAGCGCGCCGAG
>CAJQNW010000050.1 GCA_905479765.1 uncultured Tepidamorphus sp.
GACGACTCCGCGTTCTTCCGCAACATGCTGGCGCCCGTGCTGAAATCGGCGGGCTACAACATCGTCGTCTGCTCGAGCGCCATGGAGGCGTTGAGCAGGCTCGAAGCCGGCGAAAGCGTCGATGTGGTCGTCAGCGATATCGAGATGCCGGAAATGAGCGGTTACGAGTTCGCCGAACGGCTGACCGGAAACGGCCGGTTCAAGAATCTGCCGATCGTGGCGCTGTCCTCACACGCCAGCCCGGAAGCGATCGAGCGTGGCCGCAAGGCCGGTTTCCATGACTACGTGGCGAAATTCGACCGGACAGGCCTTTTGGAAAGCCTGAAGGAAATGTCCCGGCCGATGGGAGAAGCAGCATGAGCGAAATCGATCGCACAGAGAAGCACGACGAGGGTGAATCCTGCGACTACATCACCGTGACGATCGGGTCGCAGCTGTTCGGGTTGCCGATCGAGGGGGTGCATGACGTGTTCCGCCTCACCGGCATGACGCCGGTGCCGATGTCGCGCACGGAAATCGCCGGCGTGCTCAACATGCGCGGGCGCATCGTCACGGCTATCGACATGCGGCGCCGCCTGGATCTCGGCGAGCGCGAAGTCGACGAATCTCCGATGGCGGTTGGCATCGAGCATCGCGGCGAGTCCTACGGCCTCGTCATCGACGAGGTCGGCGATGTCCTGAGACTGCCGGTTGCCAATATCGAGCCGAACCCGGTCAATCTGGATCCGCGCTGGGTTCGCGTCTCGTCCGGCGTTCAGCGTCTGGAAGGCAACTTGCTCGTTATCCTCGACGTGGCTCGGATTCTGGACATGGAAGACGAAAAGGTCGCGGCCTGACGGTAACGAAATCGAAGGTTCGCACCGATAGACTGCTCGAGCACACAGACCGTCGGAGCATCGAAGATGAAAAATTGTCTTGTCGTGGATGACTCCAGTGTCATCCGCAAGGTCGCGCGTCGCATCCTGGAGGAACTCGGCTTCACCGTTTCGGAAGCGGAAGATGGCGCTCAGGCGCTGCATGCCTGCCGATACGAGATGCCCTTTGCCATTCTCCTGGACTGGAACATGCCGGTTATGGACGGTTTCGAGTTCTTGAAGGAGCTGCGCCAGATGGACGGCGGCGAAGCACCGAAAGTCGTTTTCTGCACCACTGAAAACGATATCTCGCAAATCGCGCGGGCCCTGAAGGCCGGCGCCAACGAGTACATCATGAAACCGTTCGATCGGGACATCATCGAGGCGAAGTTCGCCGAAGCCGGAATTATCTGACTTAAGCCTTGCTTGGTAAGCGGGCCGCCCTTGGGGGCGCGGCTCACTCAATGTAGCGTGTAAGAGTACAGAGTGTGTCCATGCAGAGTACCGCCCGTATAGGGTCGGAGTCCCCCAGTTCGGCCAGCCAGCCCATCCGCGTCATGGTCGTCGACGACTCCGCGATTGTGCGAGGCCTGGTCACCCGCTGGCTCGGCGAAGCTTCCGATATCGAGGTCGTCTCGACGCAGCGCAACGGCCAGAAGGCGTTGGACGCACTCGCCGCGGCCGATCCCGAAGTCATCATTCTCGACATCGAAATGCCGGAGATGGACGGCATGACGGCATTGCCGCAGATCCTGCGGCAAAAGCCCAACATCGCCGTTATCATGGCGTCGACGTTGACCCGGCGAAATGCCGAGATCAGCCTCAAGGCGCTTTCGCTGGGCGCGCGCGATTACATTCCCAAGCCGGAAGCGCAGCACGGGATGGTGACGGCGGACGATTTCCGGCGTGATCTTCTCGACAAGGTAAGGGCGCTGGCACCACGCCGGCGCACGGCGCCGGCGTCCGCGCCTCGCGCGGTTTCGGCCGGCAGGGCCGCACCCGCGAAACCGGTCCCGGCAATCTCGTCCGGGCCGATCAGCCTGCGCAATCCCTCGTCCGTACGCCCGCGCGTTCTGTTGATCGGCAGTTCGACCGGCGGCCCTCCTGCCCTTACCGCTGTTCTCGAAGCACTCGGCAAGACGCCGGTTTCCGTGCCGATCCTGATCACCCAGCACATGCCGCCGACTTTCACCGGCATTCTGGCGGAGCATCTGGCGCGCGCCTCCGGGCTGCCGGCGGCGGAAGGCCAGCACGGCGAACCGATTTCGCCCGGCCGCATCTACGTTGCGCCAGGCGGACGCCATATGCTGATCGAAGGGGGATCCGTTCCCGCGATCCGTCTCGATGACAGTCCGCCTGTCAATTATTGCAAGCCCGCCGTGGATCCGCTCTTCGAAAGCGGCGCGAAGGCTTATGGCGCGGCAACGCTCGCGCTTGTACTCACCGGAATGGGGCATGACGGTGCCGAAGGTAGTCGCGCGGTCGCGGCAACCGGCGGCACCGTGGTCGCGCAGGACGAAGCGTCCAGCGTGGTTTGGGGCATGCCAGGAGCAACCGCCCGCGCGGGCGTCTGTTCCGCCGTCCTCCCACTCGACCGCATTCCCGGCCAAATTGCCAATTACCTGAAGGGGATCAAGGCATGACGCCCCAAGAATACAACTACCTGCGTGATTTCCTTCGTAGTCAGTCAGGTCTCGACCTGGCCGACGACAAACGCTACCTCGTCGAGGCGCGCCTGGGCCCCATCGCGCGCCGCGCCGGCATAGCGGACTTGTCCGCGCTGATTTCGGCGTTGAAACTCGGCGGCGACGTCAAGTTGCGCACCGCCGTGGTCGAGGCGATGACGACCAACGAGTCGTCGTTCTTCCGCGACCGCACCCCGTTCGACCACTACCGCAACGTCATCGTCCCGCACTTTCTCGAAGATCGCGCGATGAAACGGGAGGTCAAGGTCTGGTGCGCCGCCGCATCGACGGGACAGGAGCCCTATTCGCTGTCGATCGCCTCGCGCGAAGACGGCCGACTGAACGGCTGGCGCCTCAATATCCTGGCCACCGACCTTGACGAAACGGTGATCGACCGCGGCAAGGCGGGCGTCTACAGCCAGTTCGAGGTTCAACGCGGCATGCCCATCCAGCTGCTCGTGAAATACTTCGCCCAGCAGGGCGATATGTGGGAGCTCGACACGGCCATCCGCAACATGGTGCGCTGGCAGAAATTCAATCTGCTCAGTTCCTTCGCCGGTCTCGGGCGGTTCGACATCATCTTCTGCCGGAACGTGCTGATCTATTTCGACCGTCAGACAAAATCCGAAGTGCTGTCCCGCCTGGCGGACGCGCTGGAGCCGGACGGCTACCTTGTCCTGGGCGCCGCCGAGACCGTCGTCGGTCTCTCCGACCGCTTCGAGGCACAGCCTAACTGCCGCGGCCTGTACCGCCCCCTTTCCCGCTCCGCCGCCGGCGCGCAACCCGCGCCGCCCGGACTGCGCACGATCGGACGGGTTGCCTGAGCAGGCTCGAGACAAGCCGGCCCCTTCGGCCTGAAACCGGGCTACGAGAAAGACAAAAAAAAGCCCCGTCGAGCGACGGGGCTTTTTTCTGTTGCCTTGAAAAATCCGGGTTCGAAGGTCCGGATCAAGCCGAGATGGAAACGGCTGGCGCATCCGGATCCGGATCGCGAAGAACGTAACCGCGGCCCCACACGGTTTCGATGTAGTTCTTCCCGCCCGTCGCTGCCGACAGCTTCTTGCGAAGCTTGCAGATGAACACGTCGATGATCTTCAGTTCCGGCTCGTCCATGCCGCCGTAGAGATGGTTGAGGAACATCTCCTTGGTGAGCGTCGTCCCCTTGCGCAGGGAAAGCAGCTCCAGCATCTGGTATTCCTTGCCCGTCAGATGCACCCGCTGGCCGTTCACCTCCACCGTCTTGGTGTCGAGATTGACCTTCAGGTCGCCGGTTTCGATGACCGATTCCGCATGCCCCTTGGAGCGGCGCACAATGGCGTGAATTCGCGCCACCAGCTCGTCCTTGTGGAACGGCTTGGTGAGGTAGTCGTCGGCGCCGAAGCCGAGACCGCGCACCTTGTCCTCGATGCCCGCCAGACCCGACAGGATCAGGATAGGCGTCTTGACCTTGGACAGCCGAAGCGTCTTCAGCACCTCGTAACCGCTCATATCAGGCAGATTCAGGTCGAGCAGTATAATGTCGTAGTCATATAGCTTGCCGAGATCGATCCCTTCTTCGCCGAGATCGGTCGTATAGACGTTGAAGCTCTCCGACTTGAGCATCAGTTCGATGCTCTGTGCCGTCGCGCTGTCATCCTCGATCAGCAGAACTCGCATGCCAGTTCCTTTCCGCATGCCTTTCTAGGCTGTTGCCCGCTCGGAAAGCGCGGCCGTTAAACAGGGTCACCTTCTGGTTCCCGCGATTCGCAAACTTAGGCCCCAATGGTTAACAAAACCTCTTTTCCGTCAACAGGGGTTTTCCATTTTAACTGATGCGAATCGGTCCAGGGCACTGAAATTCCGATAGAAATCGCCGTGAGGCTCATTCAGTTTTTAGTTTAAGAAACGTACCTAACCGATTCTTGCGACTCACCTGCCGCCGTTTACGATTGGGCCGCCACTCGTGGTTTACGAGCCCTTAATAGGTTTTGAGAAATTATTGACGGGAGACGTAAACGAATCGTTACACCGGGCAGCCGGAGGAGTTGAATTGCGGGCGCTGATTGAAGAGATCGCCACTTTGCCGTCGGCCGAGACATTCGGACGCGTGTCGGCCGTGCAGGGACTTTTGATAGAAGTGGCCGGCCCGGTGCAGACCATGCGCATCGGTTCGCGCGTCGATATCGCCGACGCCGCGGAGCGTCCGATCAGCTGCGAAGTCGTCGGTTTCCGGAACAATCGCGCCATCTGCATGCCCTTCGATCATATCGACGGCGTTCGCATGGGCTGCCGGGCGGTCGTCGCCAGCCAGGATGCCAGCGTTCGCCCGACCCGCGGCTGGCTCGGCCGGGTCCTGAACGCGCACGGCGAACCGATCGACGGCAAGGGGCCGTTGCCCCAGGGCGCCGAGGCACTGCCGCTGCGCGCCTCGCCGCCGCCGCCGCACCTGCGGGCGCGCGTCGGCGAGCCCATCGATCTGGGTGTACGCGCCATCAACACCTTCTTGACGTGCTGCCGCGGCCAGCGGATGGGCATTTTCGCCGGCTCCGGCGTCGGAAAATCCGTGCTGTTCTCGATGCTTGCCCGCAACACCGCCGCCGATGTCACCATCATCGGCCTGATCGGCGAGCGCGGCCGCGAGGTGCAGGAATTCATCGAGGACGATCTCGGCCCCGAAGGCTTGAAGAAGGCCATCGTCATCGTCGCCACGTCCGATGAGACGGCGCTGATGCGCCGGCAGGCGGCCTGGCTGACCCTGACGCTGTCGGAGTATTTCCGCGACCAGGGCGACGACGCCCTGTGCCTGATCGATTCCCTCACCCGGTTTGCCATGGCGCAACGCGAGGTCGGGCTCGCCGGCGGCGAGCCCCCGACCGCCAAGGGCTACACGCCGACGGTCTTCTCCGAGCTGCCGCGCCTGCTGGAGCGTGCCGGCCCCGGTGTCGGAAAGGGGTCGATCAGCGGCCTGTTCACCGTTCTCGTCGAGGGCGACGACCACAACGAGCCGATTTCCGATGCGGTCCGCGCCATCGTCGACGGCCACATCGTGATGGAACGGTCTATCGCCGAACGCGGCCGTTTCCCGGCGATAAGCATTTTGAAATCCGTCTCCCGTACAATGCCCAAATCGGCCGATCCGGAGTACAGGCCGATTATCCGCAAGGCCCGCGAACTCATGGGGACCTATGCGGATATGGAAGAGTTGATCCGGCTCGGTGCCTATCGGCGTGGCTCAAGCGAGGACGTTGACGAGGCGATCGACAGGAACGCGGACTTGGAAGCCTTTCTCGCCCAGGAGAAGGACGAAACGAGTTCGATCCAGGACGGTTATGAGAAACTGGCACGGATCGTGATTGGTAATGGCGAGGAAGACCCTCAGGAACGTCGGAGCAGTGACCAATGAAGTCCCGTGAGAGCCTAATCCGTCTCAAGCGGTTCCAGGTTGACGAAAAGCGTCGCCAGGTGACCCAGATCGAGACGATGATCGCCGATTTCGAGCGCATGGCCGATGAGCTGGATCGGCAGATAGTCGAGGAGGAATCGCGCGTCGGTGTCACCGATGTGGCGCATTTCGCCTATCCGACCTTCGCCAAGGCCGCGGCGCAGCGCCGCGACAACCTCAAAGGCTCGGTCGACGGCCTTAAGGAGCAGCTCGCCGGCGCCCAGAGCCAGCTTGCCGAAGCGTTCGAAGAGCTGAAAAAGGTCGAATTGCTCGAGGAACGCAACCAGGACCGCGAGCGTCAGGTCGAAACCAAGCGGTCTCAGTCCGAGATGGACTCGATCGGCCTTGCCATGCACATGCGCGCGACCTGACACGGGCCGCGTTCGCGCAACTCCGTTATCCCTTGGTCCGGCCTGGCGTTGCCGGACCGAACTTGAACGCCGACAGCCGCTCGTAGACTGGACGTGCGGCGTCGGCGATCTTTTTCAAATGATCCGGCAAATCGGTGATTTCGCCGCTCGGCGGGCCGAAACCCGTCGAATCGGTCACCGCTTCGTACCAGTGCGCGCCCCAGACGCCATCGCTGTCGCGTTTGCCCGCCGGCCATTGCAGCATGGCCGGGCTGAACGGAATTCCCAACCCGGCACAAAGCTGTGCCAAAATGCCCTCCGGATCCTCCAGCACATCGCGCGCGTCGATCACCGGCGGCGCTTCGCCCAGCCTGTCGGCCACCCGGTCGAACAGCGCGCCCTGCTGCAGAAAGCCAATGTCTTCAAGCGTTACCGCCTCGCGCTTGCGCACGTAGGAGCCAAGCACGTTCTCCGGCCGCCGGATCAGGAAGGCGTTGGTGACCGCGTCCATCCAGTCGCGGCCGATGTCCGGGATCATGTGATGGGTCATGTGCTTCTGGTAGAAAACCGACACCCCGTCGGGCAGCGGCGCCAGCAGGCCGTCGACCACGGTGTGCCAATTCGTTTCACCGGCGGCGATCACCGCGTCCCGCATTGGGTGATCGATCCCTGTCAGGGACAGATAGGCGGCATAGAACGGCTCGTCGACGACCATCGTGTCGGGCCGGTTCTCGAAGGACCGCATCATCGCCGTCGAGATATTCCGCGGCCCCGACCACATCGCGATCCTGACCGGTTTTGCGTCGCCCATTGGTCTCCCATCCGTAACCTTCGCGCAAACCCGAGCGCCGGTGAGACGCCACATTGGCGTCCCGCGGGTTCGCCTGCAACCGCGCCGGCCGGCGGTCATCCGCAATTCGGAAGGACAGCGAAGCGAGGACTGGCCAGCGCCCACGCCGCCCCCCGGGCGAAGCTTCACGGCGAAGTGACCCTCGATTGGCTTCCCGCGCCGTCGCTTGCAACTATGTCGGACTGGATTGGTACAAACCCGCCCGGCGTCTCGCCGGCTCCTCGCGAAAAGGTCAGATCCCGAATGTCCGAGTTAACGCCCCTCATGCCCCGCCAGCCCGTACCTGATCTGGACGTTCCGCTGGTTGGTGGCGGCACCTGGAAACTCGCCGACCAGAGCCCGAAGGCTTTCACGATGATCGTCTTCTATCGCGGCCTGCACTGCCCGATCTGCAGCCGCCAGCTTCGCGAGGTCGAGGACATGCTGCCCGATCTTGAAAAGCGCGGCGTCGCGACGATCGCGATTTCCTCCGACATGAAGGAACGCGCCGAACAGACCCAGGTCGACTGGAAGCTCGACCGACTGCCCCTCGGCTACGGCCTCGACTTCCCCACCGCCCGCCGCTGGGGTCTCTATATCTCCGAAGGCATACCCAAGGCGCCGCCGGCTATCTCCGAACCGGCGCTGTTCACCGAGCCCGGGCTGTTCCTGGTGAAGCCAGACGGCACGCTCTATTTCGCCTCAGTCCAGACCATGCCGTTCGCCCGCCCGACGATAGCGGCGCTCCTGACCGGCATCGATTTCGTGCTGGCCAAGGACTACCCCGCCCGCGGCGAGGTGGTGAGCTGGGAGAGCGCGCAGGCCGCAGAGTAACACTCGCGAAAAGCCGGATGTCTGTACCGCCCCTGTCCGCTGCCGGCAGATAAGCCGAGACCCAAGTGGATTCGCGCGGTCGGCACAGCTACGCTGCGGCCTCGGGAGTTCTGAGATGGAACGTCGTCTGGCAGCGGTACTTTTGGCCGACATGGCCGGCTATTCGCGGCTCATGGCGGCCGACGAAGACGGCGTACTCACGCGGCAGAAGTCCCACCGCCGCGAGGTGATCGATCCCGGGATCGCCGGCTATCGCGGGCGGATCGTCAAGACGACCGGTGACGGCATGCTGGCTGAGTTTGCCTCGGCCCAAGACGCCGTGCGGTGCGCGCTGGACATCCAGACGAAGATGGCGCCGCGCGAATCCGGCGAGGACGAAGACCGCCGCATCCGCTACCGGATCGGTATCAACATCGGCGACATCGTCTTCGAGGACGGCGACATCTTCGGCGACGGGGTCAATGTCGCCGCTCGGCTGGAAGGCCTCGCCGAACCCGGCGGTGTCTGCATATCCGACATCGTCTACCAGACCGTCGCGGACCGGCTCGGCGAGCCGTTTCGCGACATGGGAAGCCAGCGGGTCAAGAACATCTCCCGGCCCATTCGCGTCTGGCAGTGGACCCCGGATGCCCCGGTCAAACGCGAAGCCCCCGAGATCGCATTGAACCAGCGCGTCCGCTTCTGCGATTCGGCCGACGGCACCCGGATTGCGTGGGCCAGCGTCGGCGCGGGATCTCCGGTCCTGAAGGCGCCGAATTATCTCAATCACATCGAGTATGAATGGACCAGCCCGGTCTGGAGCCCGTTCCTGTTCGAACTCGCGAAGGGAAACCGTCTCGTCCGGTTCGACCAGCGCGGCAACGGCCTGTCGGACTGGCACGCCGAGCACATCTCGTCCGACGCGATGATCGAGGACATGGAAGCTGTCGTCGACGCCGCCGGGCTGGACCGCTTCGCCCTGTTCGGCGTCAGCCAGGGCGCGGCCTTCTCGATACTCTACGCCGCCCGACACCCCGAGAAGGTGTCCTGTCTCGTCCTGCTCGGCGGGTACGTGCGCGGCCGCCTGATGCGCGGCGACAAGGAGGCCGAGGCGCTGTACAACTCCTCGAAAACGATGATGCTGGAGGGCTGGGGCGCGGCCAATCCGGTGTACCGGCATTTCTTCACGTCGAGCTTTCTCCCCGACGCTCCCTACGATGTTCAGGAGAGCTTCGACGAGTTGCAGCGCGTTTCAGCCAATCCCGAGAACGTTGTCCGCATCTGGGAATTGAACAACCGCGTCGACGTGTCGGAAGCCGCCAGGAAACTGACGGTTCCGACCCTGGTACTGCACATGCACGGCGACCGGATGGTGCCCGTGTCGGAAGGCCGGCTCATAGCCCGACTGATCCCCGGAGCCCAGTTCGTCGAGCTGCCGGGCAACAATCATCTGGCGATCAGGGGTCAGCCCTGCTTCGACATGTTCTTCGACGAGGTCCGCGCCTTCATGGCCGAGCACAACGCCGGACAGAGGGACTAGGCTCGGCTACTTTCGCGGGCATGAGCGGATTAAGGGACTGCCCATCGGGAGATGCCCGGGTCAAGCCCGGGCATGACGTAGGTGGGGGCAAACGGTAGTTCCACGAGGCTGCGCGGCCGCGCCAAATACACGATCGTCATCCTCGGGCTTGACCCGAGGATCTCGTGCCTGTGCACCGAAACCGCGGCAAGCCGCTCCCCCCGCTCATTCCCGCGAAAGCGGGAAAGAGCGCAGTAAGGGAAAGCCTACCCCCTACCGGACGATCACGTTCTTGAACTGCCAGGGGTCTTCAGCATCGATGTCCTCGGGGAACAGCTCGCCGCGATCCACCAGCGGGTTCCAGTCGGTGTAGAAGCCGTTGACCGGGCCGAGATAGGGACGCTGCACGTCGAGGCAGCGGCGGTAGTCGATCTCGTCGACCTCGACGATCCCCGCCTCAGGGTTCTCGATTGCCCAGATCATCCCCGACAGCACGGCCGAGGTGACCTGCAGGCCCGTGGCGTTCTGGTAGGGCGCGAGTTCGCGGGCCTCCTCGATGGAAAGCTGCGAGCCGAACCAGTAGGCATTCTTCTCGTGCCCGTAGAGCAGCACGCCGAGTTCGTCGATGCCGTCGACGATGTCCTTTTCATCGAGGATCACGTGCTCGCTCTGCGCCTGCCACTGCCGGCCGGCCATCTCGTGCAGCGACAGCACCGCGTCGTTGCACGGGTGATAGGCGTAATGGCAGGTCGGCCGGTAGACGGCCTTGTCACCCTCGCGCACGGTGAAGTAGTCGGTAATCGAGATCGACTCGTTGTGGGTGATCAGCCAGCCGTGCTGCGCCTTGGCCGTCGGCGTCCAGGAGCGCACCTTGGTGCCGGCGCCGGGCCGCATCAGGTAGATCGCCGCGCCCGAGCCGAAGTCGTGCTCGCGCCCGTCGGCGGGAAGCGCCTTCTCGTGCGTGCCCCAGCCGAGTTCCGCCGGCTGCAGGCCCTCGGAAATGAACCCCTCCACCGACCAGGTGTTGACGAACACCTCCATCGGCTTCGGCGTGCGGGCGCGCTGCGTGTCGCGCTCGGCGATATGGATGCCCTCGACGCCGAGCGTCTGCGCGAGCTTCGCCCACTCGTCCTTCGTCTCCGGGTGCACGTAATCGAGCCCCAGGTCGTCGGCGAGGTTCACCATCGCCTGCTTAACGAACCACGACACCATGCCGGGGTTGGCGCCGCAGCACGACACCGCGGTCGGGCCGGTCGGCTTGCGCTGCCTCAGGTCCAGCACCAGCTGGCGAAGCGCGTAGTTGGAGCGCTGCGAGACGGTGAGGCTTTTGTCGAAGTAGTAGCCGAGCCACGGCTCGGCGACGGTATCGATGTAGAGGCAATCGAGTTCGTTGCAGAGCTCCATGATCGCCACCGACGACACGTCGACGGAAAGATTGACGCAGAAGCCGCTGCGCCCGCCCGCCGTAAGCAGCGGCGTCAGTACGTCGCGGTAGGTCTCTTTGGTGATCGATTCCTGAACGAACCGGATCCCGTTCTCATCGGCGATATGCTTGTTCGCGTCGCTCGGATCGACGATGACGATGTCGGACTTGTCGACGTCGATGTGCCTGAGGATCAGCGGCAGCGTGCCGGTGCCGATGGAGCCGAAGCCGATCATCACGATCGGCCCGTCGAATGTTACGTGGGTCTTCCAGTCCGCCATTTTGACGATTCCCTTCGTTCGGTGTGCGGTCCGAGCGGTAAAGCCCGAAGGTGGACCGGGACCCTGTGGTCCCGGTTGTCAGAAAGCACCGGGGTTCCGTTCCCCGGCGGGTTCAGTACGGAGCGGCTGCGGCAACGGCGTCGCCGCCCGCCCAGGCAACGTCCGGCCGGCCCGCGTCGGCCCAGCCCACATCCGCCGCGTCCATGTCGGGAAGCGGCGTCGCGGCAGCGAGCGGCATGGACACACCGGTCGCGCGCACCGCGCCGCGCGCACCCGTCAGCGCGCCCGGTGCCAGTTCGAGCCCGAGGAACCGGTCGAGCTCCACGGGACCGGGAAGCGTCAGGTCGAGCATCAGGTCGCGCCGGAAGTCGAAGCGCCCGTAGTAGGGAGCATCGCCGACGAGAATGACGGCCGTGTGGCCCTGCGCGTGTGCCCGCTTCAGGCTGGTCTCCACCAGCGCCGCGCCGATGCCGCGATTGCGCCAGTCTTCGTGCACCGCGACCGGCCCGAGCAGCAGCGCCGGGACGGTGCCGGCCTCCACGTGCCAAAGGCGGATGGTCCCGACGAGCCTGCCGTTGTCAAGCGCGACAAGCGCCAGACCGTCAGCCGGGCGGCGGCCTTCGCGCAGCCGTTCGGCGGTCTTCAGGTGCCGGCGCTGCCCGAAGGCGCCGTCCAGCAGGCTCTCGATCGCCGGCGCATCCTCCGGCGTTTCCGTAACGACTGTGATCATCGTGTTCCCCTAGATCACGTAGGATTGCAGCGGCGGGAAGCCGTTGAAGGCAACCGCCGCATAGGTCGTCGTGTAGGCGCCTGCGGAATCGATCAGGATCTCGTCGCCGATCTCCAGCCCGACCGGCAGGTCGTAGGGATCGCGTTCATAGAGCACGTCGGCGGAATCGCAGGTCGGCCCGGCCAGGATGCACGGCGTCATCTCGCCGCCGTCGCGCGGCGTCCTGATCGGATAGCGGATCGCCTCGTCCATCGTCTCGGCGAGGCCGCCGAACTTGCCGATGTCGAGGTAGACCCAGCGGATCGGATCCTCGGCGCTCTTGCGCGAGATCAAGACCACCTCGGCCTTGATCGTACCGGCGTTGCCGACCATGCCGCGGCCCGGCTCGATGATCGTCTCGGGCAGCCGATTGCCGAAATGCCGGCGCAGCGCCCCGAAGATCGACTCGCCGTAGGCGCCGACCGCCGGCACCTCCTTCAGGTAGCGGGTCGGAAAGCCGCCGCCGAGATTGACGAGGGTCAGCTGGATGCCGCGCTCGGCCATCGCCCGGAAAACCGATCCGGCCATCTCGAGTGCCCGGTCCCAGGCTTCCGTGTCGCGCTGCTGCGAGCCGACGTGGAAGGAGACGCCCGTCGCGACAAGGCCGCTGCGGTGGGCGTGCTCGAGCACCTCGATCGCCATCTCCGGCACGCAGCCGAACTTGCGGCTGAGCGGCCACTCGGCGCCGGCACCGTCGGTCAGCACGCGGCAGAACACTTTCGAGCCGGGTGCGGAGCGGGCGATCTTGTCGACTTCTTCCACACAGTCGACGGCGAACAGCCGCACGCCCAACGCGTAGGCCCGCGCGATGTCGCGCTCCTTCTTGATGGTGTTGCCGAAGGAAATCCGGTCTGCCGTCGCGCCGGCGGTCAGCGCCAGCTCGATCTCGACGACCGAGGCGGTGTCGAACGACGAGCCCAGTTCGGCGAGCAGCGACAGGATCTCGGGCGCCGGATTGGCTTTCACGGCGTAGAAGACGCGGGTGTCCGGCAAGGCCCGGGCGAACCGGTTGTAGTTCTCGCGGATGACGTCGAGGTCTACGACGAGGCACGGTCCCTCGGGACGTCGCTCGGCGAGGAAGGAGCGGATGCGATCGGTGGCCATTGGGGAAATCTCCCGTTCCCAAAGGTTGAACCCGCCGGCAGCAACGCGTTCGGTCCCGCGCTGTGGAGACGCGGAAACCGTCAGCGACGACGCCGACTTTTCGTGCTCCGGATGCGCGAACGCGGCCCGTCGGGCCGTTTCCACGTCCGGAACCTGGTTGCCTTTGATTGGATCGGGAGTGCCGAACCGCACGTCGGGCAAGGATGGTGTGCCTCTTTAGTAACCCCGGCCTTTGGAGGAGCCGGCAGAGACCAAAAAAGCCCGCACCGTCGTTGCTTTAAGTCACCACCCTCGGGGCGTTCCCCGGGAGTGCCCGGTGACCACAGGCACGTGCGAATATTGGGCAAGCGGCGAAGTAGGCCCTTCGCCTGTCATTATCAAGAAGAATTTGCGCCGGAGCCGGTTTTTTTTCGCCGGCCGCCTGCCGTGGAGGCAAGGGCGACCCCGCTCAGGATCGCCACCATGCCCACCGCATGGAACATTTTGAACTGTTCCCCGAGAAACAAGACGGCCATCAGCGCCCCGAACAAGGGCATCAGATGGAAGAACGGCCCGGCCCGGTTGGCGCCGATCAGCTCGACGCCGCGATTGAAGAATGCATAGGCGATCAGCGAGGGAACCACCGCGACATAGAGGCACGCGGCGACTGTCACGACATTGAACTTCAGCACATAGCCGGTCGACACTTCCCACAGGAAAAAAGGCAGGAGCAGAATGTCGCCTAGGAGGAACGTCGTCGCCAGGAAGCTGATCCAGTGGATCGCCGGGCGCTTGCGCAACAACGCCGAATAGAACCCGTACAGCGCCACCGCGCCGAGGATGATGATGTCGCCGAGGTTGAACCGGATCGATAACAGCCGGGAGATGTCGCCCTGGCTGATGATCACGGCGACGCCGCTCAGCGAGACGAGGATACCGATCGCCTGGCGCGCGCTCAGCCGTTCCTTGAACAGCACGAAGACCGCAAGCGCGATGACCAGCGGCTGCGAGGACTGCAGCAACACGCCGGTCAGGGCCCCGGTATACTGCAGTCCGAAGTAGACCATGGTGTTGTAGGATGTGATGCCCGTAAACGAGATCACCAGCATCATCGGCATGTGGCGCCGGATTTCGGGCCAGTCGCGTTTCAGGTGCCTCCAGGCGAACGGCAGCAGGATCAGGAAGGCACCGCCCCAGCGCACGAAGGCCAGCGCCACGGGCGGCACTTCGCCCGCGACGAACCGTCCCAGAACGATGTTGCCCGCCCAGAACAAGGTCGTGAGCGTGAGGAGCAAATAGGCCTGGCCGTAAAGCCACTGGCCGAATCGGGTGACCTGAACGGGCATAAAATACGCTAAGTACGGTTGGAAACCAGCCTCGCTAACGGCTATAGGCTTGTCTGTAAAGGAATAACAGGCGGTCGCGCCGGAGCGCGGATACCGCTATAGTCGCGCGCCCTATGCCCGGGCGGAGGGCAAAGTGAAGGGAAACCGGAATCTATGGCGAATGTTGTGGTCGTCGGCTCGCAGTGGGGCGACGAGGGAAAAGGCAAGGTTGTGGACTGGCTGTCCGAGCGTGCCGATGTGGTGGTGCGCTTCCAGGGTGGCCACAATGCCGGCCATACGCTGGTCGTCGACGGCAACACCTACAAGCTGAGCCTGCTGCCGTCCGGCATCGTGCGGCCCGGCAAGCTGTCGGTGATCGGCAACGGCGTGGTGATCGACCCGTGGGCGCTGGCCGACGAGATCGGCCGGCTGACCGAGCAGGGTGTGGCGATCACCGCGGAGAACCTCCGCATCGCCGACAACGCCACGCTGATTTTGCCGCTGCACCGCGAACTCGACGCCTTCCGGGAAGAAGCCGCCGGCGCCGCCCAGATCGGCACGACCAAGCGCGGCATCGGCCCGGCCTACGAGGACAAGGTCGGCCGCCGCGCATTGCGCGTCTGCGATCTCATGGAGCCGAACAAGCTCGAAGCCAAGATCGAGCGCCTGCTGGTTCACCACAATGCCCTGCGCCGCGGTCTCGATCGCCACGAAATCGACGGCGCCGAGCTTGAATCGCAGCTGCGCGACATTTCGGGCAAGATCCTGCCCTATGTCTGCTCGGTCTGGTCGCTGCTCGACAAGGAGCGCCGTCGCGGTCGCCGAATCCTGTTCGAAGGCGCGCAGGGCACGCTG
This sequence comes from uncultured Tepidamorphus sp., assembly GCA_905479765.1. GTDB lineage: Bacteria > Pseudomonadota > Alphaproteobacteria > Rhizobiales > Tepidamorphaceae > Microbaculum. The sequence continues at coordinate 15,208 of CAJQNW010000050.1, forward strand.
CTCGACATCGACCACGGCACCTACCCCTACGTGACGTCGTCCAACACCGTCGCAGCCCAGGCGGCGACAGGGTCGGGCACCGCACCCAGCGCGCTCGGCTACGTTCTCGGCATCACCAAGGCCTACACGACGCGCGTCGGCGGCGGTCCCTTCCCGAGCGAAGACAGCGGCGAGGATGGCAACCTGCTCGGCGAGCGCGGCCACGAGTTCGGCACCGTCACCGGGCGCAAGCGCCGCTGCGGCTGGTTCGACGCCGTCCTGGTCCGCCAGGCGATTCGCACCGGCGGAATCACCGGCATCGCGCTGACAAAGCTTGACGTTCTCGACGGATTCGACGAGATCAAGGTGTGCACCGAATACCGGCTGGGCGACCAGCGCATCGACCACCTGCCCGCCTCGCGCGATGATCAGTCCAATGTCGAACCCATCTATGAAACAGTCGAAGGCTGGTCGCAAAGCACCGAAGGCGCCCGGTCATGGGCCGATTTGCCCGCGCAGGCGGTAAAATACGTCCGCCGCATCGAGGAACTGATCGGAGCCCCCGTCGCTTTACTGTCGACCAGCCCGCGGCGGGAAGACACCATTCTTGTCCACGATCCGTTTCAGGATTAAGCCTACATAACCCCAGAGTAACGCAGTACAGATCATGGCAGACTTCGTTTCCGTTCTCCGGCGTGCGGTCGGTAACCTTGAGAATAATACCGAAGCCGCGCGGCAGGCCATCTACGGCAAGGCGCGCGCCGCGTTGCGCGCCCAGCTCGAGGCGATCGATCCGCCGCTCGGCCCGGACGACATTTCCCGCCAGATCGACAGCCTCGATCAGGCGGTCGGCGAACTGGAGGCCGAATTCGCCGCTGGCGAAATCCCGCCGGCCTCCCCTGTGCCGCCCGCCTCCGCCGTGCCGTCCCCGACCGAGACCGCACAGCCGCCTTCGCTGTACGCGACCGATCAGGCACCGCGTCCGCATGAATCGTTCCAGTCCGCGGTTTCGGAATCCGGCGCTCTCGGCGGTGCCGCGTCGACGGCCGCCCGCCAGGCGCGCGAGACCCTCGACCGCATCGACAGCGCCGAGGGGGACTATGCTGCCGAAGCGCAACCGTCGGCGGAACGCAAGGAACCCTCGCTTGGCGCCCCAACGCCCTCCGGTGCGCCTGCCGGGGCACCCGCTCCGGGCGCGGTTCCCGGTGAGACGCGTCAAGCCCCGCCCCCACCGCCTCCGCCGGCAAGACCCCGCACGGCCCCGGCAGCCGGCGCGCCCACCAATCCGACTGTAAAATCGGGGGCCAACCGGCCCGCGGCGCCCGCCGATCTCCCCGCCGGCATCTATGACGAGGAAGATGACGGCGGGCGCGGTGGCTCGGGACGCATCGTTGCCTGGGTCATCCTGTTCCTGGTACTGGCCGGCATCGCCGGTGTCGGCTTCTGGCAACGCGGCGCGCTGATGGAGACGATCGCATCGCTGACAAGCTCGGACGAAACCGCTGACAGCGCCAAGATTGGCGACCGCCTTCCCGGCACCGAGGAAGAAACCGCCGCGCCCGCCCCCGAAGTGGCCGAGCAGCCGGTCACGCCGACACCGGCCGAACCGCCCCCCTCTGCAGAAGCCGAAGGCGAGCGCGTTGCCCAGGCGCTTCTGATCGAGGAAAGTCCGGGCGGCGTCGCACCCTCCAATACGCTCGGCGGATCCGTCGACTGGCGTCTGGTCGATGACACCGAGGCCATCGGCGGCGTCGAGAAAATAATCCGCGGCGATGTCGAGGTGCCGGAAAGGGACCTGAAGCTGACGCTGACCATTCGCCGCAACAACGACCAGGCGCTGCCGGCAAGCCATCTGATCGAGCTCGTCTTCCAGACCGGACCCGGCTTCGAACATGGCGGGATCGCCTCGATCCCCGGCATCCTCATGAAGGCGACGCCGCGCTCTACCGGACAGCCGCTGGTCGGCGCGGTGGTGCCGGTCATGGACAACTACTTCCTCATCGGCCTGTCGGAATCCGACATCGATCGGGAGCGCAACGTCCAGGAGATCATCGAGCGCGACTTCATGGACATTCCCGTCGGCTACAAGGACGGCGGCCGTGCGGTGCTGTCGGTTGCCAAGGGCGAATCCGGCAAGCGCGCGTTCGACGAGGCTTTTGCGGCCTGGGATCAACAATAGGCGCCTGAAAATACGATTTTCGGCCGACGGCTTGCCATTTCCGTGATGGTGCGCCATGGTCTGACCTGTTCCGAGGGGTGCTCCGATAAGGAGCTGAGATGATCGGGTTGCCGGGTTGGCAGCAGGATCGAACCCTTCGAACCTGATCCGGGTCATACCGGCGAAGGGACTGGAACCTGTTTCCCCTTACGCCCGAATTCCCCGGGTCTCCCTGTCGCGACAAGAGGAGATCCAAGATGAAAAACACCACCGACCGGCCACCACCGAACCCGTCCGGCTAGGCCCGTGGCGCGCCTTATCCGGGCCGCCGCGATCGCCGCGCTGATTCTCGGCGTCTGGCAGGTTCTGGTGACCGCCTTCGCGGTTCCCGCCTACATCCTGCCGCCGCCGACGCGGATCGCAGCCGAACTCGCCGCCAATCCGGCTTTCCTCGCCCGCAATGCCGCCGTGACGGCGGTGGAGATCGTGATCGGCCTGATCGTCGGCACGATGCTCGGCGTCGTGACGGCGCTTGCCGCCAGCCTGTTCCCGAAGGCCGGCCGGGTGATGCTGCCGGTGATGGTGGCGAGCCAGGCCTTGCCGGTCTTCGCCATCGCGCCGCTGCTCGTCATCTGGCTCGGCTTCGGGATGGCTTCCAAGATCGTCATGGCGACGCTGATCATCTTCTTTCCCGTCGCTTCGGCCTTCCTTGATGGTCTGCGCCGAACCGATCCGGGCCTTCTCGACCTCGCCGCGATCGCCGGCGCCAGCCGCTTCGACACGGTGCGGCTGATCCGCTTGCCGTCTGCCCTGCCCGGCCTTGCCTCGGGCCTGCGTGTCGCCGCCGCCGTCGCCCCGATCGGCGCCGTCGTCGGCGAGTGGGTCGGCGCCTCCGCCGGCCTGGGGTTTGTCATGCTGCAGGCCAACGCCCGGATGCAGACCGACATGCTGTTCGCCGCTCTTTTTCTCCTCGGCGTCATGGCCCTGGCGATGCGCGCGCTCGTCGACGTGCTGGCCAGACGCATGGTGCCGTGGATCGCTGAAACCGAAACCTGAGTTCCCCGACCTTCACCGGTCCGGACCCGACCATGCCCGACTTTTACCGGACCAAGACGACCCACAGACCAAGGATCTTGAAATGCGTTCCGCTCTGTTTGCCATCACCCTTCTGGCCGGCCTCGCACCCCTGTCGGCGTCGGCCGCCGACAAGCTCACCGTGCTGCTCGACTGGTTCGTAAACCCCGATCACGCGCCGCTGATCGTCGCTTCGGAAAAAGGCTTCTTCGAAGCCGAAGGCCTCGATGTCGAGCTCGTCCCGCCGGCCGATCCGAGCGCCCCGCCGCGCCTCGTCGCCGCAGGCCAGGCCGACATCGCCGTCTCCTACCAGCCGAACCTTCACCTGCAGGTGAAGGAGGGCCTGCCGCTGTCGCGGATCGGCACGCTCGTCGAGACGCCGCTCAACGCGCTGGTGGTGCTGGAGGATGGCCCGATCAAGTCGCTCGCCGACCTTAAGGGCAAGACGGTCGGCTTCTCGGTCGGCGGTTTCGAGGACGCCCTGCTCGGCATGATGCTGGAGCAGGAAGGCCTGAGCCTGGACGACGTGGCGCTCGTCAACGTCAATTTCTCGCTGTCGCCGGCGCTGTTCGCCGGTCAGGTCGATGCCGTGATCGGCGCCTTCCGCAATTTCGAGCTGAACCAGATGGACATCGAGGAACGCCCAGGGCGTGCCTTCTATCCCGAGGAAAACGGCGTGCCCGCCTATGACGAACTGATTTTCCTGGCCCGCAACGACACGCTCAACGATCCCCGCTACACCCGCTTCATGGCTGCGATCGAGGCGGCAACCATCTGGCTGACCAACCACCCCCAGGAGGGCTGGGAGCTGTTCGCAGCCGGCCATCCCGATCTCGACGACGAGCTCAACAGTCGCGCCTGGTTCGACACCCTGCCCCGCTTCGCCAAGCGCCCCTCGGCTCTCGATACCGGCCGATACGAACGCTTCGCGGACTTCATGAAGGAGCGTGGCCTGATCGAGGAAATCGTGCCGGTGGAAAGCTACGCGGTGGAACTGCGCTGAAGCGGACAGCTTTCACGGTCCGTCGGCGTCCGCAATAGGGATGCAATGAACCATCGCATCCGCCCCTCACACCGAATGCGCATCCCCGGCCGTATCACAGCCGAGCGGGGATAGCAGGAGCGCGCGCGCTCGATCCGGATTACTGGACGCCCCGCCGAACTCGGTCGGGGCGTTTTCAGTTCAATGCACCCGGAGACAAAGCGATGACCGACGACCACAACCTGAACGAATGCCTGTTCTGCCGCATCGCGGCAGGCACGGTTCCCTCACACGCTGTCTATTCGGACGGCGAGCTCTATGCCTTTCTCGATATTCATCCCATCAGGCCGGGCCACGTGCAGATCGTCCCGCGCGAGCACCACCCCTGTTTCGACGCGCTGCCGCTGCCGCTTGCTGGACGGATCGTGGCATTGGGCCAGCGGCTCTCCGTGTGCCTGAAGGCAATCTACGGCGTGCCACGCGTCGGCTTCCTGTTCACCGGCGGCGATATTCCGCACGCCCACGCCCACGTCGTGCCGTTGGTATCGAAGACGGATATCTCGTCGCGGCGCTACATCATCGAGGAAGACCTGACGTTCCGCGACACACCACGAGTGCCTGACGCGGAGTTGCGGGAGACGGCATACGGCATCCGCTCCGCGCTGACACGCGGCGAGACGATTTGATACTCTTCAAGCAGGAGTGAACCGCAATGCCAACGCACATCGCCCTTCTCCGCGCCGTGAATGTCGGCGGCACCGGCAAATTCCCGATGAGCGATCTAAAGGCGATGTGCGAAGACGCTGGGTTCAGTTCGGTGCGCACCTACATCGCTTCGGGCAATGTCGTCTTCGAGAGTGACCTGTCGGAAGCCGAAGTAAAGGCCGCGCTGGAAGCGCGGCTCGAAACCTATGCCGGGAAGCCGGTCGGAGTTCTCGTGCGCACCGCCGCTGAAATGGCCGATATCCTCGCGGGCAATCCGTTCCCCGACAGGGCGCCCAATCATACGGTTGCGATCTTCCTCGACGCCCCGCCTCCGGCCGACACATTGGCCGGGGTGACGGGCCAATCCGGCGAGGAAATCCGGCTGGGCCGGCGCGAGATCTACGTCCACTATCCAAACGGCCAGGGTCGGTCGAAGCTGAAGATTCGTGCTGCAGTGTCCGGCACTGCCCGCAACATGAATACGGTGGCGAAGCTTGCCGGCATGGCGAACAGCCCGGCCTGATCTCTATTTCGAGAGCTACGACGGGCGCCGCTCAGCGTCCAGAAAGCGCCGGACATGATCCTGCAGTTCCAGGGGAAACTGATCACGAACGCGCTCATAGGTCGCATCACCATACATCCGGCGCAGGGTGGCGGTTGAAATCACGAAATACTCGATACTGCCGAGCACCTGGTAGACGAAGCTGAACACGCGCGGCTCGCTGACGCCGCTCATTCCGGGAACCGACCGCACGACGGAGGCTATGCCGTCCAGGAACGGGGTCAGATACCAGGTCTTCGCCTGGTCCGCGCGCGCCTGGTTGTCGAGCAATTCACGCACCAGCAACCGGGTGTCTTCCGGATTCTCGATCGCCGCGTGGTAGATGCCCAGAACGATGTTCTCAAGCTGCCGGCCCGGTTCGTCGCTCGGCTGGTCCGCCATTCGCACGAAGCGCAGCAGCTTGTCGGAAATCCGCCTGAGGACCTCGGCATAGAGGTCCTCCTTGCGCCTGAAGTGATAGAGCAGTGCCTGTTTGGTCATTCCAAGCTCGTCGGCGATACCGGCGATGCTGGCGCCATAGAAACCCTTCTCGGCGAACTGGCGTCTCGCCGCCGCCATAAGGCGGTCCCGCGTCTCATCACTCACGATACGCTGACCCTTTTCGACCAACCGGTAGGTTCACTTCTGCGTCAGTCCGGTTGTGTTACCAGACTCGCCCTCAAATTGCATATTTTACAACGATCTATCGAAATCCAGTATTCTTGATTTGACACTTACCGATCGGTAAGTACTACTCTCCGGGCGGTGACTTCGAAACCGCAAATCCCAAGTGCAGGAGGTCCGCGATGCAGACCCTGGTGAGATACGAAAAGTCCGGCGCCATCGCGACGGTCACCCTGAACCGCCCGGAGAAATACAACACGCTGCGCCCGGACCTTCTCGCCGAGTTGGACGAGGCCCTGCGCGAAGCCAACACCGACAACTCGGTCAAGGTTATCGTGCTGGAGGGAGCCGGTGACAGTTTCTGCGGCGGCTTCGACTTTTCAGCCGGTCTCGAGCACTACGAGGAGATCACGGAGGAGAACTACGATCCGGGTATTGACGTCAATATGGTCGTCAACCAGTACAAGACGTACCTCACGCAGTTCATGGGGATGTGGCGCGGCCTCAAGCCGGTTATCGCGAAGGTGCACGGCTATTGCGTGGGTGGCGGATCTGAGATGGCCCTGTGCGCCGATCTCGTGATCGCCTCTGACGACGCCCGCTTCGGCACGCCCTATTCGCGCGTGTGGGGCTGTCATCTGACGGGGATGTGGGTCTACCGGCTGGGACTGGCCAAGGCCAAGTACTACGCGCTGACCGGCGAATGGATCAGCGGCAAGGAGGCCGCGGACATCGAGCTGATCAATTTCTCCTATCCGCTGGAAGAGCTGGACGAGAAGGTCGAGGAATTGGCCGGCAAGCTTGCGAAAATTCCCCTCACCCAGCTTATTTCGATGAAACTGATCGTCAATCAGGCCTATGACAACATGGGTCTGCAATCCACCCAGACGCTCGGGCCGATCCTTGACGGCATCATGCGCAATACGCCTCAGGGCCGCGACTTCGTTCGCGTGGCCAGGGATGAGGGCGTGAAGACGGCGGTAACGCGTCGCGACGGACCTTTTGGCGACTACAGCCAGGCGCCGGCGGCGGAGCAGCCCAGGAAACGAAGCGAACTTTGACGGACCGGCCGGTTCCCGGTGACCGGCCCCATGTCTTACGCACGCCCGCACAAGCCTTGTTTGCGGTGACACCTAAGGCGGCAACGGATGCAGAACAGCTATCGCGCCGGGCCCCTTCAAATCCTCTCCGCCCGGTGTAGAGTGTCGGCCCGCCCGGATTGAAACGCTCTAGGAGAACATCGTGATCGACCTCTACACCTGGTCCACGCCGAATGGCCGCAAGGTCTCGATTGCGCTGGAAGAGCTCGGCCTGCCGTACACCCTGCACGAGATCAACATCATGGAGGACGACCAGTTCAAGCCGGACTTCCTGAAGATCAGCCCCAACAACAAGATTCCCGCGATCGTCGACAACGACACCGGCCTGTCGTTGATGGAGTCGGGCGCGATCCTGCTTTATCTGGCCAAGAAGACCGGCAAGCTGATGCCCGCCGACGACGCCGGCTACTGGCACGCGGTGGAATGGCTGATGTGGCAGATGGGCGGCTTCGGCCCGATGCTCGGCCAGGCCCACCACTTCCTCCAGTTCAACAAGGGCAAGGCGCCCTATGCCGAAGAGCGCTACGGCAATGAAGCAAACCGGCTTTACGGAGTGCTCGACAAGCAGCTCGAAGGTCGCGATTTCATCGTCGGTGACTATTCCATGGCCGATATCGCAACATGGCCCTGGGCCTCGCGCTGGGAATGGCAGGGCGTCGATATCGCCGACTATCCGAACGTGAAGGACTGGTACGTCCGCGTCGCCGGACGGCCGGGTGTCCAGAAGGGCTACGACGTTCCCGCCCGTGGCAACGCGATCCCGATGCCCTGAGGCGCCCGACGCCTTGAGGCGCCCGATGCACCAAGGCGCGCCCGCGGCCTCTTCACGCCCGCGCGCCTGTGTCGCAAGGATTTCGCCATGATCCGGGGTAGAGTGCGCCCGTCATGAGGTTCACCGGCATCATCCGCAGCCTGATCCGCGAGCGCCAGCCCTTCGCGGTGCTCGCGATTCTCGCTGCGTTGTTGCCGTCCATCCTGGCCGGGGCCGGCCTGCACAGCGGGGCGGGCGGCATCCGCCTTGCCGACGGCAGCTTCGTGATCTGCACGAGCGAGGGTTTCGAGCCGATCGCCAATCCCTCCGGCACCGGCGAACACGATCTCAACGACTGCTGCAAGTCGGGCTGCGTCCACTCCTATTCAAAAACCGCTATCGGGCCCACGCCGGTTCGACATCCCGCACGCTTCGCTCTCGCTGTCGCGGTTTCCTGGCCGGTTTCAGACTTCGCCAACCATCACGCACGCGCGAGCGCCAGCCTCAATATCCGCGCCCCTCCTGGCACGTCCGTTTGATCTTTTGCCGGGCAAGGCCCGGATCGCTTCAATCGGACTGAATAGCGGGCAAGGCCCCGCAGATCTTTGTCAGGAGACACACATGCGTATCATCGCAACCGCTTTCATTGCCCTTTCGCTTCTCGCTGGCCCCTTTCTCGCGAACCACACGCTCGCCGACGACACCACCGCCGGATCGCTGAAGATCGAAAACCCATGGACCCGCGAAATGCCGCCCGGCTCCAAGGTCGGCGGCGGCTTCGTGGTCATCACCAACTCCGGCGACGAGGCCGACACGCTGCTCAGCCTGACGACCTCGCGTGCCGACCGGGGCGAGGTCCATGAGATGACCATGAACGATGGCGTCATGAAGATGCGCGAACTCGAAGACGGCCTGGAGATTCCGGCCGGCGGCACCGTCGAGTTGAAGCCCGGCAGCTATCACGTCATGTTCATGGGCGTGACCGAGGGCTTCAAGGAAGGCGAGAAGATCGAGGGCGTGCTCGTCTTCGAAAAGGCTGGCGAGGTTCCCGTCGAGTTCATGGTCGGGCCGGTCGGCGCCAAGATGGCGCCTGACCACATGCAGGGCCATGATCACGATATGAAGAAGACCGACTGATAGACTCTGCCAGCCGAAAAGGCCGGGCGACAAACAAGGAGTGAGCCGATGCGCGCTATTCGCTGGATGGCCTGGATCCTGGTCGTTCTCGTTGCCGGTGCCACCATCGCGGTGCTGGTCAGCGACGACGTTCGCGATACCATGCTCGGCACGCCGGGAGAGGGAACGGGCATCGCCAATATCGGCGGCCCGTTCGAGCTCGTCGATCAGACCGGCAAGACCGTCACCGAAAAGGACCTGATGGGAAAGCCGACGGCCATGTTCTTCGGCTTCACCCACTGCCCGGACGTCTGCCCGACGACGCTCTACGAGATGACGACCTGGCTGGAGCAACTCGGCGCCGACGCCGACAAGCTCAACGTCGCCTTCGTCTCGGTCGATCCGGAACGCGATACGCCGGAGCTGATGGCCGACTACATATCGGCCTTCGATCCGCGCATCTCCGCCCTGACCGGCACGCCCGAACAGGTCGAGAAAATCGCCAAGGCCTACAAGGTCTATCGCCGCAAGGTTGAGCAGGAGGACGGCGAGTACACCATGGACCACACCGCCACGATCTACCTGATGGACGCGGACGGCCAGTTCACCGGCACCATCGCCTACGGCGAAGCGGAGGACATCGTTATGACAAAGCTGAAGCGGCTGGTGGCCGGCGGCTGACGCTGCCGGCCCCATCGCCTTCTCCGCTCATCTCCGCTTGCCCGGGAGTGAGCGGAAGCCTCGCCCGTCGCCGCCCTGGAACGGCCCCAGCCGACCGATCACCTCTCCGCCATCATCATTCGGTGCAACGATGATCAGTTCACCGGACCGGGGATAGACCTTCGTCAGCCCGCTGATGTTGACCTGGTGCGTGACCAGGATCTGAGTTGGCGAACCCGGTTCGACGGACGCCACGAAGGCGCGCAGCGCATCGGTTTGCGGGCGTGCCCGATCGCGGTTCGAGAAGAACGAGTTGAGCATCGGATCCGGCATGACCGGACCGAGATCCATGCGCCGCGCCGATTCCAGGCACCGGCACCACTGGCTCGACCGCACTGCGACACGGCTGACACCGTTGTTCCGCAGTGCCGCTCCGGTCGCACGGGCCTGGAGTCGGCCTTCCTCGTCGAGATTGCGTTGCGTGGCGCAGTCATCGATCTGGAAATTACCCGGATCGCCGGTACCGGGCGCGTTGGCATGGCGCATCAGGACCACATGCCCCCCGCCGCGCAGCGCCGCCCAAAGCTCGGCCTCGGAAAGACCCGCCCGCGCCAGCACCGGCACGAAGCTGGGCAACAACGCGACGGCGATACTGCACCACAGGGTCGTCAGTTTCGGAATGAAATGCATGTCCATGACATAGAACGGACACCGCCCGTGTCGAGCGGTGGCCGTCTGTCACATTCAAGTGTAGCCGCGTCTCAGAACTTCAGCGGCTTGGCCTGCATCACGTGCGGCAGCATGTTGACCGCCTCCAGAACGTCCGGCGTCAGATCGTCGTCGATTTCGACCAGGGCGATCGCGTCGCCGCCGCGCGTCTGGCGCCCGAGCGCGAAGGTGGCGATATTGACGCCGGCATTGCCGAGCACCATGCCCAGCGCGCCTATGAATCCCGGCTGATCCTCATTGGTGATGTAGAGCATGTGGGGGCTCAGCTCGGCCTCCATGTTGATGCCCTTGATCTGGATCAGTCGCGGCCGCCCGTCGGAAAACACGGTGCCGGCCACCGAACGCTCCTGGCGCTCGGTCTTCACGGTCAGGCGGACGTAGTTCTCGTAGGCGCCCTGCTGCTCGCGGCGGACTTCCTCGATCAGGATGCCGCGCTCGCGCGCGATCGCCGGCGCCGACACCATGTTGACGTCCTGCAGCAGCGGACGCAGCACGCCGGCGATCGCCGCCGAACTCAGCGCCTTTGTGTTCATCTCCGCGACGTCGCCGGCATATTCGAGCCGGATCGCCTTGATGCCGGTCTCGGTGAGCTGGCCGGCGAACGAGCCGAGCTGCTCGGCAAGCGTCACGAAGGGTTTGAGGCGCGGCGCGTCCTCCGCACTGATCGAAGGCATGTTGAGTGCATTGGTGACCGCGCCGGTCAGCAGGTAGTCGGCCATCTGCTCGGCGACCTGCAGCGCGACATTTTCCTGCGCCTCCGTGGTCGCCGCGCCCAGGTGCGGCGTGCAGATCACGTTCGGCGCACCGAACAGAACGTTCTCCTTGGCCGGTTCGCTCGAGAACACGTCGAAGGCCGCGCCGGCCACATGCCCCGACTCCAGTGCCGCGCGCATCGCCGCCTCGTCGACCAGGCCGCCACGCGCGCAGTTGACGATACGCACGCCCTTCTTGGTTTTCGCCAGCGCCTCTTTTGACAGGATGTTCTTCGTCTTGTCGGTCAGCGGCACGTGCAGCGTGATGAAATCGGCGCGCGACAACAGGTCGTCGAGCTCGACCTTCTCGACGCCGAGATCCGTCGCCCGTTCTTCCGACAGGAACGGATCAAAGGCGATAACCTTCATCCTCAGGCCCCGGGCGCGGTCAGCGGCGATCGAGCCGATGTTGCCGCAGCCGATGACGCCGAGCGTCTTGCCGGTCACCTCGACGCCCATGAAGCGGTTTTTCTCCCACTTGCCGGCCTGCGTGGAGGCATCGGCGGCGGGGATCTGTCGGGCCAGCGACAGCATCAGCGAGATTGCGTGCTCGGCCGTCGTGATCGAATTGCCGAACGGCGTGTTCATGACGATGACGCCACGCTTGGTGGCATTGGGCACGTCGATATTGTCGACGCCGATGCCGGCGCGGCCGATCACTTTCAGGTTCGTCGCCGCCTCGAGGATCTTTTCGGTGACCTTGGTAGCCGAGCGGACGGCCAGGCCGTCATAGTCGCCGATGCGTGCGGCGAACGCCTCCTTGTCGGGGCCGAGCTCGGGCTCGTAGTCCACCTCGATGCCGCGGTCCTTGAAGATCTGCACGGCGGCGAGCGACAGCTTGTCGGAAATCAGTACGCGGGGTGCCATGGAATAGGTCCTTGTGTCTGCGTCTGGATATCCGAGGATCCTTCGTCATCCCGGCCGGAGCGAAGCGGAGAGCCGGGATCGGGGAGCCTCGGTGCTCAAGAGTGAATTCGGCGACTCTCCGATCCCGGATAGCCGCGGCGCGACTTCCGGGATGACGATGGAGAGGGCAATAATTTGGTGAAGCGGTGTCAGGCAGCCTGCGCGAGTTCGGCTTTCGCGGACGCATAGGCCCAGTCGAGCCACGGCGTCAGGGCCTGAACGTCGGAGGCCTCGACCGTTGCGCCGCACCAGATGCGAAGACCCGGAGGCGCGTCGCGGTAGTAGGCGATGTCGAAGGCCACGCCTTCCGCATCGAGCAGGGCCACGATCTTCTTGGCGAAGGCCGCCTGCTCCTCGACCGGCTTGGCTGCGATGTCCGGATCGGTGAACGACAGGCACACCGACGTGTTCGACCGCGTCGTCGGCTCGGTCGCCAGAAAGTCGATCCAGGTCGTCTTCGCCACCCAGTCGGCGATGACGCCTGTATTGGCGTCGGCCCGGGCGACGAGGCCGTCGAGGCCACCGACCGATTTCGCCCAGCCGAGCGCGTCGAGATAATCTTCGACGCAGAGCATCGACGGGGTGTTGATGGTCTCGCCCTTGAAGATGCCCTCGTTGAGCTTGCCGGCCTTGGTCATCCGGAAGACCTTCGGCAGCGGCCAGGCCGGCGTGTAGGTTTCGAGCCGTTCGACCGCGCGCGGACTCAGGATCAGCATGCCGTGCGCCGCCTCGCCGCCCAGCACCTTCTGCCAGGAGTAGGTGACGACATCGAGCTTGGCCCAGTCGAGTTTCTGCGCGAAGGCTGCCGAGGTGGCGTCGCAGATCGTCAGACCCTCGCGGTCGGCGGGAATCCAGTCGCCGTTCGGCACCCGGACACCCGACGTCGTGCCGTTCCAGGTGAACACCACGTCGCGGGAAAAATCGACCGCCGACAGGTCCGGCAGGTCGCCGTAGCCGGCCTTGGTGATCTTCGCATCGTCAAGCTTCAGCTGCTTGGCGACATCGGTCACCCAGCCCTCGCCGAAGCTTTCCCAGGCGAGCATCTCGACGCCGCGCGCGCCAAGCATCGACCACAGGGCCATCTCGACGGCGCCGGTATCGGACGCCGGCACGATGCCGATGCGGTAGTCGTCGGGGATACCGAGGATTTCGCGGGTCAGCTCGATGGCGCGGAGCAGGCGTTGCTTGCCGGGCTTGGAGCGGTGCGAGCGGCCGACGAGCGCATTTGAGAGTGCCTCGGGCGACCAGTTCGGTCGCTTCGCGCAGGGGCCAGACGAAAAATTGGGATTGGCCGGCCGGGTGGCCGGTTTGGCAGCGTTGGTCATCTGTAACTATCCTTCCAGATAGGTGCCCCTCGTTGGGGAGGGGTGTCCCACCGGCAGCCTTAGAGAATCCCGCGGAACTCCGCAAGCCCTTTGCAGGGTCGTGCAACTACGTAGCGGAACGTGTCAGGAACGAACTGACACGCGCGGCGCGAGGTGATCTGGTAGCGGAGCATTTCGAGGAAGGGCACAGGCACGTCGGCCGGGTCAAGCCGGACAGGCCGGCGGGAAGCGAGGTAATGCCGCATCCCGCTGCGCCGTTGTCCGCTATGGGCTAGAGGTGGACGTAGGTGCGAGACCAGATCCCGGCCCAATGCCGACAGCAAAAAGCTATTCCGTCAACGGCCGTTTCGCGCGCTCTGTAGGCCATAGAGATAGTCGTCGCCGGATTCTGAAAGAGACATTGCGGGTGCTCACGTTGCCGATCGTCGTTGCCCCGCTGGTGGTCTTCAACTTTGTCGGACGAATGAGGCTTCTCGGTAAACTCAAACTCGCAACGATTTCAGCAGCTTCCGTGGGTTGTCGCTATTTCCAAGCTGGGTACAACGGGAGTCTAGCGGGACGAAAATGCGAGCGTTTCGGACGCCTCCTGCTCGATCATGTCGAGGAAGCTCCTGGCCGATTTGACCATGAATCGGGGAGCGCCAAGCCCCCCGATCTGTCAAGATAACCGTTCTTCGGCGTTGGGCTGTCTAATCGACCGGTTCGATCTCGCTGGGCCTCCAGGTCTTCTCAAACCATGGTTCGAGCGGCGCATAGAGGCGCAGGACGACGTTCCAGCCTTTACCAGGAACTGTCTGCACCCAGTTGGTCTCGCGGCCTTCCGGCGCGGTTGGGCCGAACCAGACGTCGACCGAGGAATCGGCGTTGACGACGATGTCTTTGGTGTTGCTGCCGATGCTCGGAAACTGCTGGTCCGTCTGCAGCATCGAGCGGGTCTCATTGTCGTACATGACGATCGACCAGAAGTCCTTTGCCGGAATGTTCGGCGGCAGATGCAGTTTGTAGGTCTTGCTGCCGTCGAACGGCTTCCTGTTGCTGTCCGTAGTGGCGACGGCGTATTGCGAGCCGACACCGACACGCTTCAGGGCCATGGCCGGCGTGATACCCGTCGCATAGTAGTGGAACAGGATTCGGGCATCGAGATTGCGAACACCGGGCTGCAGGAGGAACTGATAGCTGCCGCCGACAAAGCCGGTGAACCAGGCGCTGTCGGGATAGTAGTAGGCGTCCTTCATGCGGGTCTTGAAGGTGATGGTGCGCGCCGTGGCGTTGCCGACGGCCACGGCTTCTGTGAGGAGCTTCTTCATGCGCTCGTCGGGCGCGAAGGGCTTGCCCTTTTCAATGCCGATTGCCGCGAGCTGCCCAAGAACCTCGGGGTGATAGGCCTCATTGGGTTCGTACTGAACGATGTCGTTCACTTCCTCGTAAAAATGGAAATCGTTGGCGTGGATGGTGTTGAATATCTTGCCCGAGGAATTGATGAAATTCATCGGCGGCGGGTTGTCGGCTTCTGCAAGGGGATAGACCTTGGCGAATTTCCTGGTGTTCTCGACCGCAGTTGCGGTGCTGCCATTCTCGAGAAAGCCGCGCCAGAAGAACAGGTTTCCGTAGGTTGCGGTCCGGAGCACGAAATAGCCATCCGGGATATCGCCGTCGTATCCGGGCGGCAGGAGCAGGTATTTTCCCCCCTTGCCCTTGTCGGGACCGGCATTGCCGACATCACCGACATACTCGAACCAGTGGTCGTCGATTATGCCCAGAATGTTGGGTGGTGTTTCGATGACCAGCGGTCCCGCCTTGGTGTCCAACCACATGAGGTTATAGATACTCTCGGTGTTGCCGGTGAGGAACAGCGAGTGCGAATCCATCAGGTCTTCGAAAATCAGGACGGTCTGGTTGTTGTCGGCACCCTGGCTGGCCATTCCGACCCGCAGGGCTTCAGCCGATGCGCCGGGCATGGCGTTCAGGAAGGCCTCGACGCCGCGCATGAAATCGAGATTGTCATAAAGTTTCTCGGACGTGGCGTCGTCCGGGTATCCGTCGAAAAAGTTCAGTTGGCCGATCCTGGAATTGATGGTGTCCGGCGTGATGATCGAATCCGGAATCGGCGTTGTCATTTTCATTTTAGGCGGCTCTTCGGCCGAAGCGGCCACAAAGCTCATCAAAACCACGGAACTGGTGCAAAGCAGTCTCGTCGTACGCTTCAACATTCTCTTACCTCCATGTCCATCTGGACGGCAGGGGACAGCTCAGTCATTCCCGGCCGCAACTTTGATGGCGACTGACGTTGCATTGAGCAGTGCGGCCTCTGCGCGACAACTCATTTTGCGCCAAAACCGAAGAAATGCTTAGAGTGGGTTCAGATGCAGACAATTCCGGTCATTTCGAACCTTACGCTGCACGGGCTGCCACATCTGATCCGTACCCAGCTTGGTGAGCGAACGCTGGCTCGCGCCGTCCGCAGTGCAGGGGTCGACCTCGAAATGATCGAAGGCGAGTCTTGCTTCATTCCCCACGCGGCGGCGTTGAGGTTGATCGAAACTGCCGCGCGGGTTGCCGGCGAGGACAATTTCGGCTTGCTGATGTCGCCACAGATGGACGTCGCCAAGTATGGATCCTATGGGCAATACATCTATGCGGCCGACACGCTCGGCACTGCGATACTCCGTGGTATCGAGGCCCTCGATTACCATTCCACCGGCGATGCTATGGGACTAGCGGTCCGCGGCGACGAAGCCCGCTATAGCTATGGTTTCGCGCTGGCCGGCTATACCGGCTATGATCACGTCGCAAGCGTTGCCGCGGGGGCGCTGTCGAGCGTCTGCCGCCGCTACCTTTCGGATAGCTGGCGGCCGCTGCGGATCGAACTCGACATTCCCCGGCCCCGGCAAAAGGCCCCGTTCGAGGACATGTTCCAGTGTCCGGTGGTTTTCGATGCGCCGACGATGACTGTCGTATTCGACAAAAGCCAGCTCGATGCACGGGCTCCGGCAATCGCATCGCCGCCGGTCATCACCATTTCCGATGTGGCGCGTGACCGTCGCGGCGCCGCCCCTCGTGACCCCCTGTGTGTCGTCACCGAGCATATTCGCCTGCAGGTCCGCGGCGGCTCGGTATCGATTGACAACACGGCCCGGGCGCTGGACTGCAGCATCCGGACGCTGCAGCGCGAGCTGAATTGCGCAGGAACCGACTTTCGATCACTGGCGAACATTGCCCGGGCCGAGTGGGCCGGCGAGTTGCTCAGGCACACTGGCGTGTCCGTCACCCGCATCGCCACGGAGCTTGGCTATTCCACCCCGGCAAATTTCGCCCGCGCCTTTCGCAAAGCCACGGGCACCAGCCCCAGTGCATTTCGCCTGGCCGATCGAAGGGGTTCCTTTCCGCGCCATTCTCGCGCATTGGAATCAGACCGGTTATCTTCTGCTTGACCGGTCGCGTTCAAGCTCCGACCGCAGGCAGATCAGGTAGCATCTTCGCGCAGCCCGACATCTGTTCAGGGGTCAGGCCTGGACGGAGCTCACACGCTGGCGTGAAGGTCCGCAAAGGAGGGTCCGGGGCCATAAGCAGCAAGTCTGCTAGCGCCAACTCCGGCCACTCGTTCAACTCGCGGTAGATGCGACAGTTTGATGCCTGGTTGCGACACCGGCTCCGGCTGCCGCAGCAGAGACGCGGGTTGGCGCCGCCGCTCGTCGGTGAAACTGGATTCCGCCGCGCGATCCGGCTTCGACGGTATGGCAACCGGTCGCTCAGTTCTCGAGGCCGGCAAGGCTGATGATGTTCGGCCCGAACCTATCGACCCAGTGTCGTGTCTTCGTAGTCAGCTTCTCGACATTCCACCCGTCCGCCCACAAATTCGGATCGCCCTCGATATCGACCGTCCACGCCCGTAGTACGTCCAGCGCTTCGCCGTAGCTGTCGACATTCGAAAGATCCGAAACCAGGATCGGTGCGTCTTTCCCGCCTGTGGTGCTGCTCGCAGACCACGCGAAGAGAAATGGCCCTCGGCCCGTCACGTCCACGCCCGCGAGCTTCGCTGCGATGACCGCCTTGGACGAAGATGTAAATCCGTATCTTTTTATTGCCGCGTCGCAGATGTCGACCTTCGGCATGCCGTTCATCGCTGCTGCATACACATCGCTGTCGACGGGCCAGACGGTAACCATCTG
>CAJQNW010000051.1 GCA_905479765.1 uncultured Tepidamorphus sp.
TCGCGCTGTTCTTCGGGGGGAACCGCAACAACACCATGGGCTTCATCGGCACGCTGGCGCTGATGATCCTGGCGCCGATGGCCGCGATGCTGGTACAGATGGCGATCTCGCGGTCTCGCGAATACGAGGCCGACCGCATGGGCGCGGAAATCTGTGGCCAGCCGCTGTGGCTCGCCTCGGCATTGGACAAGATCGCCGGGGGCGTGCGGCGCATTCCCAACGAGCAGGCCGAACGCAACAAGGCGACAGCGCATATGTTCATCATCAATCCCCTGCACGGCGAGCGCATGGACAGCCTGTTCTCGACGCATCCGGCGACCGAGAACCGCATCGCCAAGCTGCACGAGATGGCCGGGCGGATGGGCGGGTCGGGCAGCCGCGCCCGCAACGCTGGCGGCCCGTGGAGCGGCAGCGTGCCGCCGACAGGGTCCAGGCAGGCCGGCTCGCGGAGCCGTTCGCAGTCCGGTCCGTGGGGCTGATCGCGGTTCGTGGCACACTCTCAATCCAGACATAAACCGGCGGTTGATCCGGCCGGGCTCGCGGCGCGCCGCGTGGCGGTCGATATCGTCGACGACGCGCTCGCCCGGCGGCTGACGCTGGACGCAGCCCTCGACGGCGAGCATGGCCACGAGGGGCTTTCGTCTCTCGAACCGCGGGACCGCGGCTTCGTCAAGGTGCTCGCCACCGAGACGATCCGCCGGCACGGTCAACTGACCGCCGCCCTGTCGGGCTTCCTCGAAAAGCCGCTGCCGAAATCGGCCGGCAAGACCAAATCGATCCTCCAGGTCGCAGCCTGCCAGATCCTGTTCCTCGATGTCGCCGCCCACGCCGCCGTCGATACCGCGGTCGAACTTGCCGCCATGGACCGGGCGGGGCGGCATTTCCGCGGCCTCGTCAACGCGGTGCTGCGCCGGATCGCGGAGAACCGAGAAGCGATCCTGGCGAGGCCCGATACCGGCCGGATCAACACGCCGGACTGGCTGGCGGAACGGTGGATCGCGGCGTTCGGCGAAGAGACGGCCGCCGCGATCATGGCAGCCCACCTTGCCCAGCCTCCGCTCGACCTGACCGTGAAATCCGATCCCGAAACCTGGGCGGAGACGCTCGGTGGCGCGGTGCTGCCGAGCGGAGCCGGCCCCACGGGTGCGGTCCGGCTCGCCAAGTCCGGCGACGTCGCCGCGATGCCCGGCTTTTCCGAGGGCGCCTGGTGGGTGCAGGATTTCGCCGCCACGCTGCCGGCCCAGCTGCTCGGCGATGTGTCCGGCCTGAGCGTCGCCGATATCTGTGCTGCGCCCGGCGGCAAGACCGCCCAGCTCGCCGCCGCCGGGGCCCGGGTCACCGCCATCGACCGGTCGGCCAGCCGCATGGCGCGGCTTCAGGGCAATCTGGCCCGCCTGGATCTCAGCGCCGAAACCGTCGTGGCGGATGCGGTCGAATGGCAACCCGGGACGCTCTTCGACGCGATCCTGCTCGATGCGCCCTGCTCGGCGACCGGGACGATCCGGCGGCATCCCGATATCGCCTGGATCCGCCGGGAATCGGAAGTAGGGCGCCTTGCCGGGCTGCAGGAGCGGCTTTTGCGCAAGGCGATCGACCTGGTGAAACCCGGCGGTACGCTTGTCTACGCGACCTGTTCGCTGGAACCGGAGGAATGCGAGGCCCGAATCGACGCCGTTTTGGGAGAGAACCTGCCCGTGCGGCGAAAGCCGGTCGAGGCCGGCGAGATCGGCGGTCTCAGCCCGTGCATTACCGCCAAGGGTGATCTCAGAACGCTGCCCTGCTATTCGCCGGATGGCACGGACAATGGTGGGATGGACGGGTTCTTCGCCTCCCGGCTTGTCCGGTCGGACTGATGGCCGGCGAATACCCTCAAGGCAACCGGGATCGCTGCTCGTGGCAACACGCGAGGGCACGCTTGCGTATAGTCCAATTATATTAAACTTTTATCGATAGTGTGAAGCTCGCGGGGCTCGGCTGCATCTTTAATGCGCCTGCCTGGACGAGGAGAGTAGGCGGCGCGTATGGCCGGAATTGCAATCGGCGACCGTTTGCGTATCGGCGCAATCATGGCCGGGCATCAGGTTCGCTCGATGCTCACGGCTGCCTATGCGGGCCCGTTTTCGCGGTTTCGGTTTTCCGGCGGTGCGCCGGAACGGCTCACGGTGGCACCGCATGACCTGCGCACTGCCGATCCGACGATTGCCGCTGATTTCTACTCGGGCCGATACTCCTTTGCCGGTTCCGTCGTCGATATCGGGGGCTCGACCCCGTTTTCCGTCCCGCCGCCGTCGGCGGAGTGGAAGCGGGCGCTGCACGGTTTCGGCTGGCTCAGGCATATGCGCGCCGCCGATACCGAACTCACGCGCCTTCATGCCCGTGCCCTGATCTCCGACTGGATCCAGGATTTTTCCGGCTGGGACCCCATCGCCTGGTCTCCGGAGGTGACCGCGCGGCGGCTGATTTCATGGTTCAGCCATTCGCCGCTGATATTGCGCGGCGCCGATCATGCGTTCTACCGGCGCTTCATGCGCTCGATGTCGCGGCAGGTCCGCTATCTCATCCGCACCGCCGACGAGGCGCCGGACGGGGTGGCGCGGCTCACCGCCGTGATCGCGCTGTGCTATGCGGGGCTCTGCATGGCCGGGCGCCAGCGGTTGATGCGCCAGTCGGCGCGCCGGCTCGACGACGAGCTGGGCCGCCAGGTGCTGCCCGATGGCGGCCATGTCAGCCGCAACCCGGAAGCGGTTGTGCTGCTGCTGCTCGATCTGCTGCCGTTGCGCCAGACGTTCGCGGCACGCGACACGCCGCCCTCCAGTGCGCTGATGTCGGCAATCGACCGGATGATGCCGATGCTGCGATTCTTCCGCCACGACGACGGCGCACTCGCCCATTTCAACGGCATGGGGCCGACCTATCCCGATATCCTGGCGACCCTGCTCGCCTATGACGAGACGCGCGGCGCGCCGGTGCTGAATGCATCCTATTCGGGCTATCAGCGGCTGGAAGCCGGCGACACGGTGATTATCGTCGATACCGGCGCGCCGCCGCCGCCGCTGCTTTCGCGCGACGCGCATGCGGGCTGCCTGTCGTTTGAAATGTCGTCGGGCGCGGAACGAATCATCGTCAATTGCGGGGTTCCCACGATCGGGGATCCGGAATGGCGCGCGGTCGCGCGCGCGACTGCCGCGCATTCGACGGCGACGCTTGGCGATACGTCGTCCTGCCGGTTCGCGACCGGCCCGCTGGTGGTGAAAAAGCTCGGACCCGTCATGCTGTCGGGACCGCGTCATGTCGAGGTCGAGCGGCGCGACGAGGATGTCGTTTCGCTGAGCGCCAGCCATGACGGATACCGCGGCGATTTCGGCATCGTCCATGAGCGGCGTCTGGCCGTTGCCCCGGACGGCGGGCGAATCGACGGCGAAGACCTGTTTACCGTGGTGTCGGGCGGCAGCGACAATCCCGCCTACGCAGTGCGGTTTCACCTGCACCCGCTGGTGCGCGCCAGCCGCACCCGCGACCACAACCGGGTCATCCTTGCGCCCGAGCGTGGCGACCCCTGGGAGTTCTATGCCGGCGGGGCCGATATCAGCGTCGAGGAAAGCGTCTATCTGGGCGGTCTCGACGGGCCGCGCCGCACCGACCAGATCGTCCTGCACGGGCGCTGCCGTCATTCGCCGCGGGTGAACTGGCGGCTGGAGCGGATCGACCCCAGGAAGCAGCAGGCCGAACCCGTGCCGGAGACGGAGGAGTTGCCGTTGGCGAGCGGGCCAGCCGAATATGTCGAACCGGGCGATATCCCCGGAACAGACGAAGGCACGGCGTGACCTGAAGCGGCGTCCATGCTAAGCGGCGCGGGACGAAACCCGTCCTCCCCGCAAATGCCCAGGAACCGCTGATGACGAACAAGCCGATGCCCGTCCGCAGGGCCCTCCTTTCCGTTTCCGACAAGTCCGGAATCGTCGATTTCGCCAAGGCGCTCGCCGGCAATGGTGTCGAGTTGCTGTCGACCGGCGGCACCGCGCAGACGCTGAAGGAGGCCGGCCTGACCGTCGTCGATGTGGCGACCGTGACCGGTTCGCCGGAAATGCTCGACGGCCGCGTCAAGACGCTGCATCCCAAGGTGCACGGCGGATTGCTCGCCGACCGGTCGAAGCCCGATCATGTGGCGGCACTGGCTGAACACGGCATTCCGGAAATCGATCTGCTGGCGATCAATCTCTATCCCTTCGAGGAGACGCTGACGCGCGGGGCGGGCTTCGACGAGTGCATCGAGAACATCGATATTGGCGGGCCGGCGATGATCCGGGCAGCCGCCAAGAACCACGGCTCGGTGACGGTGCTGGTCGATCCGGCGGACTATGCCGGCGTCCTGGAAGAGCTTGCAGGCGGCGGGGTCAGCGCGGGAACCCGGCAGCGGCTGGCGGCCAAGGCCTTCTCGCGCACGGCTGCCTATGACGCGGCGATCTCGCGCTGGTTCACCGACGAGGTGGGCGAGGCCGAGCCGACATGGGTCAGCTTCGGCGGGACGCTTGCGGAAAGCCTTCGGTACGGTGAGAACCCGCACCAGCGCGCCGGTTTCTACAAGACGGCCGAGTCGCGGCCGGGACCGACGCGGCCGGGCGTCGCGACGGCGCGGCAGCTGCAGGGCAAGGCGCTGTCCTACAACAATATCAACGATACCGACGCCGCCTTCGAACTGGTCGCCGAATTCGATACGACCGAGTCGGCGGCGGTCGCCATCATCAAGCACGCCAATCCGTGCGGCGTCGCCACCGGAGCCTCGCTTCGCGACGCGTATGAACTGGCGCTGCGGTGCGATCCGGTGTCCGCCTTCGGCGGTATCGTGGCGCTCAACCGGACGCTGGACGCGGAGGCGGCTGAAAAGATCGTCGAGATCTTCACCGAGGTGATCGTCGCGCCCGACGCGAGCCCGGAGGCGATCGGGATCGTCGCGGCGAAGAAGAACCTGCGCCTGCTCGTTACCGGCGGACTGCCCGATCCGGCGACGCCGGGGCTCACCGTGCGCTCGGTCGCCGGCGGCCTGCTGGTGCAGTCGCGCGACAACGGGCGGCTGGGGATCAACGATCTCAAGGTCGTCACCAGGCGGGCGCCAAGCGCGCGGGAGCTTGCCGACATGCTGTTTGCCTGGCGGGTCGCCAAGCACGTCAAGTCGAACGCCATCATCTACGCAAAGGACGGGGCAACGGCCGGCATCGGGGCCGGCCAGATGAGCCGTGTCGATTCAGCCCGTATCGCCGCGCACAAGTCGGAGGAGGCCGCGAAGACCGCCGGGCTCGACACGCCGCTGGCGCAGGGCTCGGTGGTCGCATCCGACGCCTTCTTCCCGTTCGCGGACGGCCTACTGGCGGCGGCGGCGGCGGGCGCGACGGCGGTGATCCAACCGGGCGGCTCGATGCGCGACGAGGATGTGATCGCGGCGGCGGATGAAAACGATCTCGCCATGGTCTTCACCGGCATGCGCCACTTCCGGCACTAGTTCAGAGGGGGTACACTCATAAGATGCGGCGCCTTCTCGTTTCCCTTCTCCTGCTGGTCGTGGTCGGTGTCATCGGCGGATTCCTGTATTTCTGGGGATCGCTGACGGGTCTCTACAACGAAAAGCGCACGCCGGCCGAACTGCTTGCATTGCTGGAACCCGACATCGTCGTCGTGAAGCCCGACGGCGAGGGGCCGTTCCCGGCGATCCTGCTTCACTCGGGCTGCGAGGGCGTGTGGAACGGCGACAAGCGCCGGCCGCTGATGGGAGAATACGCCGACATCGCCAAGTCCGCGGGCGTGGTGGCTATCATCGTCGACAGTTTCAAGCCCCGCCATATCAGCTCGCAAGAGGCTGTCGACGACGTCTGTTCCGGCTGGCTGCTGCGTGGCGCGGAGCGCGCCGGGGACGTCGCGGTCACCATTCCCTACGCGCGTTCGCTTCCCTACGTCGATCCGACCCGGATCGCGGTCGCGGGCTGGAGCCACGGCGGCTGGTCGGTCATGGATTTCCTGGCGATGTCGCCCGACCGGATGGTGCCGTACAGCCTGACCGAATGGCCCGAGGACACCTTCGCAGGCCTCACCTCGGTCTACCTGACCTATCCGTATTGCGGCTTCCCGGCGCTTGCGCCGAGCCGTGGCGAAGTCGAGCCGAGGCCGACGTGGGCGATCCACGGTACGGCGGACGTGACCGCCAACCCGGTACCCTGCAACGAGGCCTACGCGCTCGTCGTCGAGCAAGGCGCACCCGTCGACATCGAGGTCCTGGACGGGGCGACACATGCCTTCGACAGGTCCGACCTGTCGCCTGAGTCGACGTCGAAATACAATCCCGAATTCGCCGAAATCGCCTTCCGGCGCTTCCGCCAATTCCTGGAATCCGTGTTGATCCCCTCGGGCGGCTGACCCAGGGGATCGGAGTCAGGTTCCCGCGGCTTCCAGAATCAGATCATTGAACAAGCTCGCGGCGACGGCGAGGCGCGCAAGCGTCATGGGCCCGCGCTCGATGTCGGCGACGGCGCTTGCCATGCGGTCGAGACTTGGCCCGCGCGACCTGATCCAGGCGTCCATTGCCGGCTTGCCCTTCTTGCCGGTCGCCAGTACCTCGGCGACCAGCTTGCGCTGCGCCTCGAAGATCAGGTCGAGCGTGCGGTTGAGCGCCATCCGGTCGTAGTAGTCGACGGCGGCCAGCGACCGGGCGGTTTCGGCCAGATCGTCGACATGGAAGTGGGCGGAAAAGGCGAAGAACGTCTCAGCGACGGCGCCGAGCGACTTGCCGGTGCGGTCCGATACCAGCACGATGTCGGGCGCCCGCGCCAGCCAGCGCGCGCCGGCCGACCGGACGGCGAGGTCTTCGGGAAGGCCTGCCTCGACGAGTTCGTCGCGCCGCGTCGCGATTCGTTCCGCGTCCTCGGCCGGCAGTACCTTGGCGAGGCCGGCGACAAGCCGGGCCGTGGCCTTGCGGTAGTGGGCGATGACCTCGGCGAGCCCCTGCTCCATGTCGACGTTGCGCAGGAACCAGACGGTGGCCCGCAGCAGCAGATCCTGCAGGCTGGCATAGAGCTCGAGCTGCAATTCGCCGGATATGACGTTGTCCAGCGCATCGATCTCGCCGTTCACTTCGGTCAGGCCGAAGGCGTTTCGCGCGGCTGCGAAAGCGGCGGCGATGTCCGGCACGTCGGCGCCGGTCTCGTCCGTCAGCCGGACGATCATGGTCGCGCCGCAGCGGTTGATCATCGAGTTGGCCAGCATCGTGGAAATGATCTCGCGCCGCAGCCGGTGGCCCTTGATGGCGCCGGCGAACTTCGATTGCAGGCGACCGGGGAAATAGCGCATCAGTTCGCGCGCCAGATAAGGATCGTCGGGCACGGTGCTGGTCAGGAGCCGCGAATAGAGGTCGAGCTTGGCATAGGCGAGCAGCACGGCGAGCTCAGGCCTCGTCAGCGGCTCGTCGCGTGCCTCCCGGGCCTGCAGTTCGGCGTCGTCAGGCAGGAACTCGACGGCACGGTCGAGGTCACCGCGCGATTCCAGGTCGCGCATCAGCCGCCGCTGGAAGCCGAGGTCTTCCAGGCCGCGCTGCTGGATCAGCGACAGCGCCAGTGTCTGCATGTAGTTGTTGCGCAGGACGAGGGCGCCGACCTCGTCGGTCATCTCGACCAGCAACTTGTTGCGCTGGGCAAGCGTCAGCGCACCGGCGCGCATCTCGCCGCCGAGCGCGATCTTGATGTTGACCTCCATGTCGGAGGAGTTGACGCCGGCGGAATTGTCGATCGCATCGGTGTTGATGTGGCCGCCGCGAAGCGCGAACTCGATGCGGGCAAGCTGCGTCATGCCGAGGTTGGCGCCTTCGCCGACCACCTTGACGCGCAGGTCCGGCGCGGTGATGCGAATGGCGTCGTTGGCGCGGTCGCCGACCTCGTCGTCGGTCTCGTCGGTCGAGCGGATATAGGTGCCGATACCGCCGAACCACAGCAGATCGGCCTGAAGCTTCAGGATCGCCGTGATGATCTCGACCGGCGTTGCCGTCTTGCGCTTGAGGTCGAGCATCTCCTGCATCTGCGGCGACAGCGGGATCGCCTTGGTCTGCCGCGAAAAGACGCCGCCGCCCTGGGAAATCAGGCCCGCGTCGTAGTCCTGCCAGCTGGAGCGCGGCAGTGCGAACAGACGCTGGCGTTCGGCAAACCCCGTCGCCGGATCGGGATCGGGATCGATGAAGATGTCGCGGTGGTCGAAGGCGGCGAGCAGCCGGATGTGCTCGGACAGAAGCATGCCGTTGCCGAACACGTCGCCGGACATGTCGCCGACGCCGATGACGGTGAAGGGCGTCGTCTGGATGTCGACATCCATCTCGCGGAAGTGGCGCTTGACCGCTTCCCAGCCGCCGCGCGCGGTAATCCCCATCTTCTTGTGGTCGTAGCCCGCCGAGCCGCCCGAGGCGAAGGCGTCGCCGAGCCAGAAATCGCGCGACAGCGAGATCTCGTTGGCGATGTCGGAGAAGGTCGCCGTACCCTTGTCGGCGGCCACGACGAGATAGGGATCGTCCTGGTCGTGGCGGACCGTCAGGTCGGGAGCGACGATCTCGCCCTCGACGAGATTGTCCGTCACATCGAGCAGGCTGCCGATGAAGATCTTGTAGCAGGCAATCCCTTCCTCGAGCATCGCCTCGCGGTTGCCGGTCGGCAGATGTCTGGGCACGAAGCCGCCCTTGGCGCCAACCGGGACGATGACGGCGTTCTTGACCTGCTGCGCCTTGACCAGCCCCAACACCTCGGTGCGGAAATCCTGAGGCCGGTCGGACCATCTCAGGCCGCCGCGGGCGATCTCGCCGAAGCGCAGGTGCACGCCTTCGACGCGCGGGCTGTAGACGAAGATCTCTACATGCGGCCGCGGTTCCGGCAGGTCGTCGACCGAGGGGCTGGACAGCTTGACGGCAAAGGCCGGACGCGCCTCGCCGTGCGTGTCGTACTGGTAGTAGTTGGTCCTCAGCGTGACCCGGATCAGATTGACGAAGCGGCGGACGATGCGGTCTTCATCGAGGCTGGGCACGGCTTCGAGGGCCGCCTCGATCTTCTCCACGAACCCTTCCTCGGCCGCGATGCGCTCGGCGTTGTCCGTCACGTCCGGCGTGAAACGGGCATGGAACATCTGGACCAGCAGGCCGGCGATGTCGGCGTGGCGGCACAGTGTCTGCCACATGTAATCCTGGGAGTAGGGGACACGCGCCTGGCGCAGATAGCGCGAGTAGGCGCGCAGCACCGCGATGTCGCGCCAGTGCAGGCCGGTCTTGACGATGAGCGCGTTGTAGCCGTCGTTCTCCGCCTGTCCGAGCACGACCGCCAGGAACCCCTTGGCGAGCGGCCTGCCGAGCCTGTCGAGGTCGATCGCCGCCCCGTCGGCGCGCTCCAGGGCCATGTCGTGCATGTAGATATTGGCGGGCGCCTCGTCCTTGCCCGGCCGGGCGATGCGGTAGGTGCGCTCGCTGATCACCTTGAAGCCCATGTTCTCCAGAATCGGGACGCGCTCGGACAGCGGCACCGGGCTGTTCACGCGGAACAGCTTGAGTCCCAGCCGGTCGGGACGGTCGGCGTCGGGGCGATGGAAATCGATGAGCAGCTTGCGGTCGCCGACCAGGCGTTCGACGACGCCTATGTCGTGCACCGCGACGTCGGCGGAGTAGGCGGCCTGATAGGCCGCGGTGAAGGCGTCCTTGTAGCGGCCATACAGTTCGGCGGCGCGGAAGACGTCATGGGCCCCGTCGAGCGCTTCCTTCAGGTTGTCGGACCAGGTGCGGATCAGCCTGGCGATCTCCGCTTCAAGCAAGGCGCGATCCGGGGTGGGGCAGTCGCCCTCGTAGCGTCCGAGGATAAAATGGACGCGTGTCAGGACGCCTTCGGGATAGAACGGATAGAAGGCCGAGACGCGGCCTTCGAAGGCCTCGGCGAGCATGTTGCCGATCGCGATGCGGACATCGGTGTTGTAGCGGTCGCGCGGGACGTAGATCAGCGCCGAGACGAAACGGTCGAACTTGTCGACCCGGTAAAGCACGCGGATGCGCGGCCGCTCGCCGAGCAGCAGGATCGCCAGCGACCACTCATAGAGCGTTTCGATGTCGATCTGGAACAACTCGTCGCGCGGAAACGTCTCCAGCACATTGATCAGCGCCTTGCCGTTGTGGCTTCCCGGCTCGAAGCCGGTCTTGCGCATGACCAGGTCGACCTTGCGCCTGAGATAGGGGATCGAGCGGATGCCGCGATTGTAGGCGGTCGAGGTGAACAAGCCGATGACGCGCAGCTCGCCGGTGAGGTTGCCCTCCTCGTCGAAGGTCTTGACGCCGATGTAGTCGAGATGGACGCGCCGGTGGACGAGTGACTTCACGTTGGCCTTGGTGACGATCAGCGGCACCGGCTGCAACAGGAAGTCACGAAGTTCCGGCGTATAGGTCACCCATTCGCGGCCGCGCCGGAGCACAAGCACCTCCGGGTCGCGCAGGATGCCGTATCCCGCGCCCTCGTCGAGAGCGACGCGCTCGAGCCGGCCTTCCTTGACGCCGCCGACGAATTCGTACTCGCGCATGCCCAGAAGGGTGAAATTGTTGTCGGCGATCCAGTCGAGGAAATGGATGGCCTCGGCGATCTCGTCGGCAGGGATCGGCGGCGGGTTCTCGCGGTAGCCGGCGATCTCGGTCTTCAGGCGCTGCAGCATCGGCTGCCAGTCCTGGACGACGATGCGGACGGCGTCATCGACCCGGCCCAGGGCGGCGGCGGTTTCACGCCGCTCCAGGTCGCTGTCGATGCGGTTGACATGGATGTGGATGACGCTCTCGCGCAGCACGGCGGACTTCGAGTTCGGGCGTTCGAATCCGAAGAACTTCTTTCGCCTGCCCTTGGCATCGCGTTCCAGGCATACGATCGGATGCAGGACGAGCCGGGCCTGGTAACCGCGATCCTGCAGTTCGGCCATCGCCGAATCGAGCAGGAAGGGCATGTTGTCGTTGACGATCTCGACGACCGTGATCGAGTTCAACGGCGATTCCGGATCGGGGTCGACCGGATCGGGGTCGAAGACCCGGACCTTGTGGTTGCCGGGGTGGCGGGTGTTGGAAAACGTCCAGGCGGACTGGGCGAGCTGGGCGAGTTCGTCGGCCGAATAGACTTCCAGGTCCTCGCAGGCGGCGTCGCTGAAGAGGCATTCGGCGAAATCCCGCAATGCGGACTTGCGCGATCCGCCCGGCAGTGCCTTCAGAGCGGCGCTGATGAGCGTACGCCGTTGATCCTGGTCGCGTTGCAACATGGCATTTCCCCTTCAGGGCTCGCACGTTCGCCGGTACGGCCGACGGCCCTGTTATGCCGATAGTTCGACAGTTTGTTGACGCTGTCGAGGGGCGATGACCGGATAAAACCGTCTCAGCGGCAGGCGTCCACAAATTCCTTTGCCGTCGCATCAATGGCCGGCAGGTCGCATTGCCCGCGCTTCGGACAGGCGCGCATGTAGGCCCAGTGGGTCACCTGGAACACGTCCCCGGTCGTCATCTGAAGCTGCATCACCCACTCGCCGCGGCGGCGCCGCATGTTGCCGATGCCGGTGACGCGGCTGCCGTTCGTGCCTTCCTTCGGCGTGAAGGAGACGTTAAGCGTCCCTTCCGGCGTAACGGAAGCGACCATGCGATTGCAGGTCGGATCGCTGTCGGGCGGCACCGAGGCCGGGTCGCCGGGGTCCAGGAGCTGAGCCCGGGAGACCCCCCAGTAGTAACCGTCGGCGTAGCCGTCGATGGTGTAAACGGTCTGGTCCCTGAGCGGTACGACGGCGTCGCTGTCCGCCGACGTCATCGTCGCCGACAGGTTGCCGGTGGGAACGTACCAGACGGTGCCCTCGAGCCATGACCATCGTTTTGTCCCGCGGTGCTTGCCGTCGCGGTCGCCGGCCGCGACCGGTAAGACGCCGGCGACGAGCACCGCGACGGCGAGAAGGGCCGAAAGGGTTTTGGTCGATGCGGATGGCATTGCGGTTTCCAGATTTCGGGCCAGTGCCGCACCCGGCCGTAATCTGGATCGAAGGCGCCGTGCAAGGCGCGGCGGCGACGGCGCCCCCGCTGGCGGCGCACATGTTTCCTGATAGCTTGGTTCGGTGCGACCAATAATGGATACCCGGAGAACCTTAATGCCCAATGACCGCGTCATCGCGCTGGAGCTTGAACAGGAAGGCGACCTGACCGATCGCCAGCAAGCCTACTTCGACAAGTGCGTGGAAAAGCTCGGCATGGTGCCGAACGTGCTCAAGGCCTATGCCTTCAATTCCGCGAAGCTCGACGCTTTCGCCAACATGTACAATGACCTGATGCTCGGCGATTCGAACCTCTCGAAGCTCGAACGCGAGATGATCGCCGTGGTGGTCTCCAGCGTGAACCGCTGCTTCTATTGCCTGACCGCGCACGGGCAGGCGGTGCGCCAGTACTCCGACAACCCGGAGCTGGGCGAACTGATGGTGATGAACTACCGGGCCGCCGACCTCACGGCCAAGCAGCGGGCGATGCTCGATTTTTCCTGGAAGCTCACCGAGACGCCCTGGGCCGTCGACGAGCCGGACCGCCAGGCATTGCGGGACGTCGGTTTTAGCGATCGCGATATCTGGGACATCGCCTCGGTGGCGGCGTTCTTCAACATGTCCAACCGGGTGGCAACGGCGACCGACATGCGTCCGAACCCCGAGTATCACGGGCGCAACCGGTAAGACCGGTTTCGCGCATTCTGCACGATAATCCGTTCAGATATCGCGGTTGGGGGGCTTGTTTGGCCTCCCGGGCGCTGTTTGGTGATTTTTTCAATGTTTGTTCACCGTAACGGCACTTAGAAACAATTGTTTCAATGCGAATGGGGGGCGGTAACAGGCCCGAAATTAAGTTTTGGTAGGAAACCTTACGTTCAGACGTGCGTTTACCATCTATGAGATAGAGATTGACGAATATCATGGAATGTTCCACATTTGTTCTCATGAGCGCACCCGCTGATATCTCCGAATTCGGTTCCCTGACCGCCAGCACCGATGTGCCGAGCGTGCTGCAAGGAATTTCGTTCGCCACCGAATTCCGGCACTGGTTCGGTGCGAGCGGCCGGAAATACCTGACGCGTGCCTTTTCCCTTGATGCGGCTGCCGAATTCCCGGGCGCCCCGGTGATTCTGGCCTGCGTCGACGAGGATGGCCGGCGCGAGGCGGTCTGGATCGGCATCGCCGTCGGCCGCCGTTTCGAGGAAGCGCTGGAAACGGCGCGGGCGATCGGCGCGACCGAGGCGCATGTCCATCTCGTCGCAAACGGCGCGCTTGCCCGCGTCAAGGTTCTGCGCGATCTGCGCGACGCGATGCGGCGCGTACCCTGCGCTCCGGAAGTCCGGGATGGCGGGATCGAACGCGATATCGCGGCCTGAGCGGTCCGCACGTTTCCCGCGATACCCGGTCGCCCCTCCGTCGCCCTTCCGTCATTTGTCCGTCGTCTCTCCGTCGCCTTCGCGCTATTCCGCGTCGGGCTCGCGCAGCGCCCGGCCGAGGACCGCCAGCCGCCGGTCGGTGACGCCGATCTCGTCCATGTGGTCGAGGGTCGCCAGCACGTAGTCGATGTTGGGTCCCGACTGGCCCCGGCCCTGGCGGACGAACTCGATCTGCTCGGCCACCGGCAATGCGCCGGCGTATTGCGCGTGGTCGCGGTCGACGACGTAGCACAGCGCCGGCTCGGTGCGGTGGGTGCCGTCGAGGATGTCGATGGGGCGGGTGACCTCCCTGTAGACCATCGTCACCTGCTCGCGCGCGCGCAGGTACTCGATCACCTCGTCGCGGGCGTGCGTCTCCACCCGGAAGGCGACGCCCCGGCACGAGCCGCCGCGATCGAGCCCCAGCACCAGGCCCGGCGTCTGAGGCGTGCCGCGATGGACATGCGAATAGACGCACAGCGAGCGATGCAGCCCGCGCAGCCGGGCGGGCACCCGCTCGGCGTGCGCGAAGCCCGGCCGCCACATCAGCGAGCCATAGCCAAAAACCCAGAAGTCGCTCATAGTTTGATTATCGGAATCCCGTTTCGGCGAAGGCCGATTGCCCTAACAGCGCCGCGTTCGATTGGCAACGTGGGGACGGTCGTCCGACACCGCAATCACACTCCCGCAAACACGTCCCCGCGCCTCACGCCATCACCAGACAGAAGACATCATGACCGACCTTCCCCCGACCGGCGAACCCGGCCCCGCCGACCCGAAGCCAACGCGTGAAAAACTGGGCCGGCCGCCGCGCTTCGTCGTGCTGGTGGCGGCTGCCGTGGTGCTGGCCTTCGCCGGCTGGAGCGTCGTCTGGTACTTCGGCACCCAAAAGGCGCACGCGATGATCGGCGAGTGGCTGGCCGCCGAGGCCGCCAGGGGGCGGACCTACGATTGCGCCGAGCGGGGCGTCGGGGGCTATCCGTTCCGGGTCATCGTTACCTGTTCAAACCCCAGCCTCGACATCGCCGACGCCTCGCCGCGCATCCGGGCGACGGCTCAGGACTTCCGGGCCATCGCGCAGGTGTGGAACCTGACCCATGTGATCTACGAGATCGACGGGCCGGTGCGCGTCGAGACCGGATCGAAGAAGAACCCGCGCTCAGGGCTCGACCTGAGCTGGGACCTGCTGCAGGGCTCGCTGAGGGCGCCGGGCGGGGAGATCGCCAGCGGCGACCTGGCGATATCCGGCTTTGCCGCGACGCCCGATCCGAAATTCCTCGGCCCCGGAGGCGGCATGACCGTGACGGCCAGCGCCGTCGAGTTCCACGGCCGCCGGGGTGCCGCCGTCACCGGCACGCCGCCGGGCACCCGCGACGTCGATGTCGCCGCCGACGCCAAAGACCTGGTGGTGACGCTCGCCGGCAAGGGCCCGCCGGATGCCGTCGACCTGTCGTTCGTAGGCCGGCTTGGCGCGCTGCCCTATCCGCCGCCGCGCGACCCGGCGGCATTTTTCACCGCCTGGCGCGACAAGGGCGGCTCCATCGAGGTGGCGAAGCTGTCGGCTGAACAGGGCGAGACAGAACTGCGCGCGGTCGGCACGCTGACGCCCGACGGCGCGGGGCGGCCGGAAGGCTCGGTCACCATCAAGCTGGCGGGGCCCGACATCAACACGCCGGGGGCCGCAGGCGCCTTCGGCGGGCTCGCGCCGATCATGGCGCTGGCGCTGCGGTTCGCCGGCAAGGCCGACGAGATCGACGGGCGCACGGCGGTCTCCGGCCAGGTCGATTTCCGGGACGGGCAGCTGTTCCTCGGCCCGATGCCGATCGTGGAACTGCCGCGGATGTTTTAGAGGGGAACCTTATTCACGGTACCTGCACTAGCAATAGTGCGGGGTAGCTTTACAGGATATTTGCCTTCAGCACCCGAACTCCCGCAATTCGGATATAAGTCTCCGACGAAGTATTCTCGCCTCTTCTTTCTCTAAGTCAGATGAATGGCGCTTGTCTTCGCAGTTAGCGGATTGCGACGTTAAAGTCGGGGCGTCAAATTTTGATTTGTTATCTAATAGGAACAGGAACTCTTTCTGTTGCCTATGCGTCGAGCGCTTTGCGTGGCTACCGCTCATCCAAATCACCTCTCCCCACCAGCATGAACCTCACCGCCTTCCATGCTCTCCAGATGTTTTATAACCCGTTTTTCGTGGGTTGTGAATCCGTCCATAGGTGGAGGAAGAACAGGGAAGGCAGATTTTTTGTCAATGAGGCAGGCCTTTCCATCAGCCTTGCGTTCGGTTCCGTGATGAAACAGTTTCAACATACTTTCTGGACCGACACCTTCGTACTGAAGGAAGGCTACTTTTTGTCCGTTATCATCGGTAATTCCAATAGAGTCGCTATGGAGTTCTAAAGCTAGACTCTTTGCATAGGGTTCTATGTAATAGACTTTCGTAATACCGGCGGCGACAATGTGCCTAGCGCAGTTATGGCACGGGAAAGTCGTTGTATATAATGTTCCACCCATTATGCCAAATTTTCCGGATCGGCTAGCGGCGACAATCGCTTCCATTTCTGCGTGTATAGATCTGCTATATTCGATAAGATTTTTTACTGGGGTATCAATAAGTGCTTCTCGAACATTTTTAATGCTAACTCCTTTTGAGAGAAGGCCCTTACTTTCAAGTTTTCTGAAAATATTTGAATATAATTCTTCCTTTTTTCTGTCATTGTGACAAATTTTTCCTCCCCATTTGAAGCATCTGTGATCCATGTCTTCATCGTCAGTCGAATAAAGCCCGCCATTTGCTCTTGGTACATCATTCCAACCAACGCTTATTAATTCATTTTCTGATGAAAAAATTGCAGCGCCTACCTGTCTAGAAAGGCATGCCGACTTGCTTGCAGCAGAAACTGCAGCATACATGCCAGCTTCAAATTTATTGGGCGTGTGCACACTAATATTAAAAATTATATTAAGAAATCGATCTACCACAGATTTCAATGATATATCATTTTGACCATCATTTCTGATAAAGAAATCAGATAGATAAGCTGTTTTGCTTACCTTTTGACCATGATCTTCTTTATCATTCTCGTCTCTAGTGAATATTCCTACTATCTTGTCCTTTTCTATTCCGTTGTTCTTCAACCGCATCTCCCGAACAGTCTCGGGAGCGAATACAGTAAACTGCCAATATATACCTCCATATACTCTCCTGAGAAGTTTGCTTTCTTTTTGATGTTTAAGTGAATCTATGATCGTTGCTTGGCGTAGTGATTTTGGCTGAGGAACCTTGGTTTCTTCAAAATATCCGTCCTTAGCGCGCCCAATGGCAATCATCTCCACGGCCTTTGCGGCTATGTAGTCTTCTCCAAATCTATCTCGAAGTTCGGTTCCAACTGCTTGAAGATCTGTAATTCGTTTAGATCCGGACATCGCCGGAACGGTCGTCTTTGTTTTGCTCGCGTTTTGACGAATAATATCACTGGCCTTTATGATCTGAACAGTATAACCAAATTCGTCCTCGAGAATATTTTTAATAACCGTCGTTGTTGTCGATACTCCAGCGCCAACTGCGCCGACCATTCCGATTATAAGCTCTTGTGTAGGGCGCGAAATCTCTTCAGAAGGTGCTGTAGAATCCAGTTGTTCAAGTTCCACGGCTGTCGGAATTATTGAAGCCTGCTTTGCCATTTGAAATGTTCTCCTCCGAAAATTTCGGTACAGTATGCTCTTAGTCTAATTATAAAAGTAAATATTTCTCTTACACCTTGTAACTTGGCCGAGCAGAGATGAAGGAATTCTATTTGGATTCCGTTCCCGGAAATTGTCATGGCTTTAGAGAACTGATGCGCCCGGCAGTCGGAACGTCGGCCCTAGGATGAGATGCGGGCGAATGGCAGCTATGGGCCGGAAGCTGACTTCATGCCACATCCCCTTCTGGCGTATTGCCAGCATTCCACGAAGGCGCGTTCACCCTCTACGCCCCCACACTTCGCCTTCACCGTCCCGATCGCCGCGCCGTGCAAATAATGCTGGCCGGGCTTGGCGGTGAGGTCGACCGCGTCCTACTGGAACAGGGCGATGACGTCGACTACGACGCTGCTGTGGGCACCGAGCCTTGCCTGACAGGCGCGCCTGCCTCCGATCACTGGCAGGACAGGGGGAGCCACTTCGCGCGGCTCCCCTTCCGGTGCACCGGATTACGGCAGGGTGCCGACATAGACGCCCGTGCGGGCGCGCGGCCTTACGGCGGCCGTCATGCTGGCCAGCATCGCAAGCCCCATGGTCAGGCTCAGAAGGTCGGCGGCAAGCGCGATCCAGGAGCTGACCAGATAGTCGTGCACCGACCAGGATACGCCGCCGGCGAGGATCAGCAGCCTGAGCGTCCACTGGTTGTCCTGCATCCGGCCGAGCGCGATCAGGGCCATCGCCGTGACGCAGAGCGCGGACGCCGGGCCGGTCCAGAAGTAGAGGCCGGCGGCGATCATCAGGGGGATCAGGGCGTAGCCGATCCGGTTCAGGGCCCTGCTTTGCATCGCAAACAGTGCCGCGAGCGTCTGCACCACGCCGAGCACATTGACCAGCGACGGCGCGGCCATGTCGAGCAGCGCATAGTGGCTGGCAAAGCCGACGCCCGCGCCGAACTGGGCCAGCAGGATGCCGCTGCGGGTGCGGAACAGCGGCCACACCGTGAGGCACACGAGAGAAAAAAAACCGGCCGCCGTGGCGGCCGGATCGTCGAGGATCAGGGTGTAGAGGAACGAATTCAGCATCGTTCGTCCCTCACCGTATCTCGCGTCAGCCTGGCCCCGTGCTTCACGGCGGCGGCGACGTCGGCCCGCGTCAGGCCGATATCGGTGAGCTCGCGCTCGGTCTTTTCCAGCAGGATCTCGTAGTCGCGCTGCCGGCGCTGCGCCTCCTGCAGGTGCGTGAGGACGCCGGAGAGCCAGGTGACGAGGCTGAACGGGGTCGGCGTGCCGGCGTCAAGTCCGTGAATCGCGCGCAACGACGCATGTGTATGCATTTCCATCTTGAACTCCATCAATTTTGGGGGCCGCCAGTGGCGGTTTCGCATCGGCCGCTGCGCCGTGTCCCCGTCAACAAGACGGGTCCAGGCGGCGGCGGATTGCTCGTGCCGCGCTAGTTGGTTTCCGTGCGTTGTTGCCAGCGTTGTAAGCCCGGTGGTATTGGTGCTTCCGTAGCGTTGTTTCTCGCGCGTCGGAGCTTTGAGTGGCCAAAGACCTCCAGGTGTCGCTATTAGGCGAACTGCGCGTCACATCGGCGGGAAACGAGGTGTCGCTACCGGCGTCGCGCAAGGCGCGCGCGCTTCTGGCCTTTCTCGTCGCATCGGGCCGCCCGCATCGCCGGGAGCGGCTGTGCGAAATGTTCTGGGATCTGCCCGACGACCCGAAGGCCGCCCTGCGGTGGTCGCTGAGCAAGCTGCGGCGGGTGGTGGACGCGCCGGAGCATCCGCGAATCATCGCCGACCGGGAACGGGTCCACTTCGACGCCGACGACGTCGATATCGATTTCAGGGATATCCATGCGCGGCTGCGCCGCCGCGACGAGCCGCTCGCCGTGGCGGAGCTCGAATCGATGGCCGGGCAGCTGGACCAGGTCTTCCTCGACGGTCTCGACGGGACCGGCGGCGAGGCGTTCGACGCCTGGCTGATGGCCGAGCGCGACGACGTGCTGGCCGCGCGCGTCGAGGTGCTGCGGCGGCTTGCCACCCATCCCGACGTCGCACCGGCCTCGGCGAAGAAATGGCTGCGGATCTGGCACGACGTCGATCCCGCCGGCGCCGAGGCGCACGAGCAGGGGCCGGATCCGACGCGCGAAACGGCAAGCGCGGCCGACGACGAGTCGCCGGCCAGGCGGGTGGCGCGGTCGATGTCGAAGATCAAGGCGCGGGCCCTGCGGGCGCAACGGATCGGGTTCTGCCAGGTGCGCGACGGAACCAAGATCGCCTTCGCGACCGTCGGGTCGGGGCCGCCGATCCTGAAGGCCGCCAACTGGCTCAACCATCTCGAGTTCGACTGGGGAAGCCCGATCTGGGGCGGCAGCTTCGCCGCGCTGTCGCGCTACCGAAGCTTCGTGCGCTACGACGAACGCGGCTGCGGGCTCTCGGACTGGGAGGTCAAGGACCTGGGTTTCGACGCCTTCGTCGAAGACCTCGAAGCGGTCGCCGACAAGCTTGGCCTCGACCGCTTCCCGCTGCTCGGCATCTCGCAAGGCTGCGCGGTGTCGATCGAATATGCCGTGCGCCATCCCGAGCGCGTCACCGGGCTGATCCTGATCGGCGGCTACGCGGCCGGCTGGCGGCACCTGGCGAGCCCGGAAGAGCAGGCGCGCCGCGAGGCGGTGCTGACGCTCACCGAGGTCGGCTGGGGTACCGACAATCCGGCCTACCGGCACATCTTCTCGCAGACCTTCATGCCGGACGCGAACCCGGACGACCTCGCCTGGTTCGACGAATTCCAGCGCCAGACCACCTCGCCGCGCAACGCGGCACGGTTTCAGGACGCCTTCGGCTACATCGACGTTCGCCACCGGCTGGCCGACGTCAAGGCGCCGACGATCGTGCTGCATTCGAAATACGACCAGCGCATTCCGCTCGACATGGGCCGCGCGATCGCCTCGGAAATTCCCGATGCGCATTTCGTCCCGCTCGAAAGCAAGAACCACGTCCTGGTCGATTACGAGCCGGCCTGGGAGGTTTGCATCGATGCCGTCGGCAAGTTCCTGATCGAAAACGAGATCTAGTCAGGCATCGCGGGGCCGCCGGAAATCGGCACGATTCAGGCGGTCACGGCGCGCTGTCGGTCTGGCCGATCCGGGCGACGACCGCTTTCGCCCAACGCTCCTGGATGAGGCCGAAGCAATCGTGGATCGAATCGGCCGCGATGGTGCTGCCGTTGGTCAGCCGGCCGGTCAGCCACAGGCCCTCCACCACCGCGCCGTCGGCGTCGATCGCCGCACCGTCGGGCGTGCATCTTGCGCCTAGGCCATCCGCCACGGCCGCCAGACCGGAGGCCTCGATCAGCCCGGTGACGAGCGGATCGCTCACGGGGTTCAGCGCCGCCGGGGGCAGGACGCTGTCCACCATCACGGACGCGGTCACCGCCCGGTCTCCGGCTTTCAGCTGCCAGCCTTGCGCGGTGAGGGCGATGTCGGGGTCGTCGGCTGCGCGCGGATCGACGAGGCCGGCTTCAGCCAGCGTCAGGAAATTTTGCAGCGTCTCCACCGGCGCGCCGTAGGAATACCGCTTGAGCCCCTCGTCGAAGCCGGTCATCGCTTGCGCCGTCCCGGCCGGTTTCCGCGCGCCGTCGTAGACTTCGCGCAGCAGCGGCTGCCATTTGCGCCAGAGCTGTCCGACTACGTAGCCGACGGACGGCGGTTCGTCTCCGGCCGCCTCGGCGAGCCCGGCGCGCAAGGCGTCGATCGTGCCGCGCTTCTCCTGACTGCCGGGCGCCTCCCGTTCGGCTGCCAGCCAGCGATCCACCGCCCCGGCGTCGGCGTCGTCAGCGTTGGCGTCCCGACCGGTCTCGCGGAGGATGCGCAGCGCCGGCATCGCGATCGCGTCGCACACCGTTTTCAACGCCTCGCCGGAGGGGCCGCGCAGGGCTGTTTCCAGGGCAATCCGCAGGGATACGTTTTCCTGCGGCAGCGGCTCGAACCGGGCGTCGACGGTTTGGTTCAACGGCTTGGGCGCCGGCGCGTGCCCGTCCAGCGAGAACGGCACGATCCGGGCAGGCTCGCGCCCGGAGGGCAGATATCGTCCGGCCTCGAACCTGCCGCCCAGGCCGAGCGTCAGCGCCTGCACGACGTCGAGAGCCGACAGGCCGAGGCCGCGGATGCCGACCGTCCGTCCGGCCCAGCTGTCGGCCGCCTCGACCAGCGCGGCCGCCGGATACGCTTCCTTGAACGGCAGCCCGTGACGGGTCGCGTGGACGCGCCAGCGCGCCGTCTGATCGTCGTCGCCGCTCTCGGGCTGGCCGAGCGACAGCAGGACATGATCGTAGGGACCGTGTCGGCCTGGCCCGCCGGCGAGGCGCCATTGCCGGCCATCGCGTTCCGCGCCGGTGATCTGAAGATGATGGAGGGTCACGGTCATCCCGTCCGGCAGGCGCGTCAGAAGATCGCGGAACCGGGCATTCATGTAGCTCCCGAGCCGGGCGCGGGGAACGAATGCCTCGGCGTCCGCGCCTGACTGCCCGAGCCATTCGGGCATGTCGCCCACCCCGGATCCTTTCACAGGAGGTGGCAGGTCGATGCTTCGCACCGGCAGGTTCAGCAGGCAGACCTTGCTTTCGTCCGGGCTGAAATTCGGGCCGGCTGCCGGCCAGTCGAGGGGGTCGAACAGATCGACCGCTAAGGTCACGTCACCGTGTCCGGCGTGGCGGACGAGCGACTCCAGCGCACCCAGCCCGCGCGGACCGAAACCGACGATCGCGATCCGGTTCGATCTCAGCCCCACGTCATTTTCCTTTAGTCGGCGTCCGGTCCCGGCTCTGTGCGGACGGTCTTGCAGGCGAGGCGCGCCTTACTTCGCCTTCACCGTCCCGATCGCTGCGCCCTGCAGGTAGTGCTGGCCGGGCTTGGCGGTGAGGTCGACCGCGTCCTTCTGGAACAGGACGATGACATCGGAGCCGCCGAACTGGAAGAAGCCGAACTCCTCGCCCTTGTGCAGGGTGGCGCCGACGTCGGGCGTGAGTTCGACGCTTGAGACCGGGCCCATGCCGATCGGCAGGATCGCGACGTAGCCCATTTCCTCGGTTTCCAGCACGATGACGCCGCGCTCCTGGCGGAACTGGTAGGTCTCGCCGTCGGTGAGATAGGTCGAGCCGTCCGGCTTCACGAAGACGCCGATATAGGCGAAGCCCGGGACGATCTTCTTTTCCACCACCTTGCCGGCGAAGGGGACGTGGAAGCGGTGATAGTCGGTGATCGACAGGAAGAAGTGGGTGAACTGGCCGCCGGCGAACTTGTCGGCGTAGTCGCTGTCCTGCAGCAGGTCGGAAATCTTGTGGGAGACGCCCTTCACCTCGAGCGTCGCGTCGTCGGTGATCGGGAAGGCGCCCTTGTAGACGGAGTCGCCGGGCGAGACGACGGTCTTGCCGTCGCCAAGGCCGGCGATGGGGCGCTGGCCGGGCTTGATCTCGCGGGCGAAGAACTGGTTGAAGGTGAGCCAGCCGCTGGGGCCGACGAAATACTGGTCCATCTTCATCGACGGGTCGTCGTAGAAGGTCTGGAGGCCCGCGGCCGATTGCGGCGAATCGAGGAAATGGCCCCATTCGGAGACCACCGCCTTCGACCAGTCCTCGAATTCCGGGCTCTCGCGCAGCGTGTCGTTGATGTCGGTGATGATGTAGAGCGGGCCTAGCTTGTCCTCGATGTTGCGGTTGGTCGGGATCAGCCGAACGATGCCGTTGATGTAGGTCTCGAACGTCGCGACGCTGTCGATGCCGTCCATCTTGGCCTTGGCGATCGCGTCTTCAAGTGCGGTTTCCAGCTCCGGCTTGGCATGCAGCAGGGCCTTGAGGCCCTTCACCGACTTTGAATCGCCGTAGCCGCTTGCCTGCGCCAGCGCCACGGGAATGACCAGGAAGAGCACTGCCGCCAGTGCCAGTTTGAACGTCTTCATGGGGAGACCTCGATCGTCGGGTTTTCGATTGCGCCGGACAGATACAGCAAAAACCCTAATCGTCTGCCAAACCTCCAGCAACCGGACACAAAGGTCCGCGCCGACTATGCCGGGCCGGCGCCGTCTGCCCGCAGCGCCGGCAGGCCGACACCGGTCGATTCGAAGCCCCCGTCGGCGGCGATCACCTGGCCGGTGACGTAGCTGGCGCGGTCGGAGCAGAGGAAGGCGATGACGCCGGCGATTTCGTCTTCCGAGCCGTAGCGGTTGAGCGGGATCGCGTCGTGATAGGCGGCGATGATTTCCGGCGTGTGGACGGCGGCGGCCAGCTTGGTGCGCACCGGGCCGGGCGCCACGCAGTTGGCGCGCACGCCGTGTTCGCCGAGTTCGGCGGCCTGCTGCCTCGTCAGGTGAATGACCGCGGCCTTCGAGGTGCCGTAGGCGACCCGCAGGGTGGAGCCGCGCAGGCCCGAGATCGAGGCGATGTTGACGATGCAGCCCTTTGTCTTCTTCAGCGCGGGAATGACGGCCTGCGAGCACAGGAAGACGCCGTCGAGGTTGGTTTCCATCACCGCGCGCCAGCGGGCGAACGTGTGATCCTCCATCGGGCCGAAATCGGCGACGCCGGCATTGTTGATCAGAAAATCGATGCGGCCGAAGCGGGCCAGCGTGTCGGCGACCATAGCGTCGACATCGGCGGGCATCGAGACGTCGTAGGGCAGGGCGAGGGCATTTTCGAGCCCGTCCGAGGCGCGGGCCAACTCGTCGGCGTCGCGGTCGGCCATCGCCACCGAGACGCCCTCGGCCAGCAACAGCTTCGCCGTCGCCAGCCCGATGCCGCGCGCGGCCCCCGTGACGATTGCCGTTCTTGCGCTCATTCAATCCACCCTGCGTCTCGATTTCATCTTGCCGGCGCGTTGGCCGGCGACTGGAGGGACTTCGTATCGCGCGGCGGGGAGGCCGTACAGAGGCGCACGGGTATCGCGCCGCCCCTTAGAGCCGAGCGGCCCGCAGTTCCGCCGACCAGTGGGCGAGCCTGTCCTTCAGGATGCGGTCGCGGCTCATCGCCGGGGTATCGTCGTCGAGGCGCTCCAGTTCCTCGAAGACGAAGCCGTCGCCGCCTTGCGCGGTCCACGCCTCCTGCAGGTCGCGGCGGGGATGGGCGCCGCGCCGCAGCGTGAAGGACATGCGGTTCCAGATCGTCGACAGGTCGATGGCCTTGCCGACCCAGCGCAGGTCCAGCGCCTCGCAGCGGATCGCGAAGATGCCCGCCGCGATCTTGCGTTCCCTGTAGGCGGTCAGTGCCGCCTTCCGATCCGTCCGTTGCACGATGCCGTCCTTCCGCTTGCTTGTGGTTGATTTTTATTACCCGGGTATAATTGACGTGTCCAGCGGCAAGCGGTAAACGGGGCGTCATGGAAACCGCACCCCACACCGTCACCGCGTTCGCAGGCTTCACACGGCTGGCCGCCGGCCTGCCCGCCGATGTGGCCGTCGCCGTTCAGCGCGCCTTGTCGGCGCAACCGGACGTCAGCGTCCTCGTCTTCGACGACACGCGCGGCAGCGTCGTCGACCTCGACCTGCGCGGCGACGCGGCGGCGGTGCGGCGGCGCTATGCGCCCGCGCGACCCGACGACACAAAGGCCGAAGCGGGCGAAGGTCCGGCTGCCAAGCGTGGCCGGGGCCGCCCGCGCCTCGGGGTCGTCTCGCGGGAAGTCACCCTGCTGCCGCGCCACTGGGACTGGCTGGCGACCCAGCCCGGCGGCGCGTCGGCGGCGCTGCGCCGGCTCGTCGAGGATGCCCGTCGCGCGCGCCGCGACACCGATGCGGCCCGCGCGGCGCGGGAGGCGGCATACCGGGTCATGTCGGCGCTCGGCGGAGACCTGCCGAACTTCGAGGAGGCGTCGCGGGCGCTGTTTGCGGGCGACCGTCCGGGGTTCGAAACACAGCTGTCGGACTGGCCCGGCGACGTGCGGAAGTATCTTCTGGGGCTTGCCTATGGCGCGCATTGAATCGAACGGCATCGCGATCGAATACGATTGCGCCGGACCGGACGGCGGGGTGCCCGTCGTGCTGATCTCGGGGCTCGGCACGCAGATGATCCGCTGGGCCGAGCCGTTCCGCCAGGCGCTGGCGGCGCGCGGCTGCCGGGTGATCCGGTTCGACAACCGGGACGCCGGGCTATCGACGCATCTGGCCGACGCGCCGGTGCCTGACTTCGCCGCCGTCGCCGGGGCGCTGGCGCGCGGCGCGCGGCCCGCCGTTCCCTATACGCTGCACGATATGGCCGCCGACACGATCGGGCTTCTCGACGCGCTGTCGATCGATGCGGCGCATGTCGCCGGCCGGTCGATGGGCGGCATGATCGGCCAGCTTGTCGCGAGCCGATACCCGGACCGCGTCCTGTCGCTGACGTCTATCATGTCCTCGACCGGCAATCCCGGTCTGCCACCGGCGGCGCCGGACGTCATGGCCATGATGATGGCGCCGGCGCCCGATCCGCGCGACGACGAGACCGGTTTCCTGGCGCACGGTCTTGCGTTCGCCCGCCGCATCGCCGGTCCCGGCTTCCCGTTCGACGAGGCGGCCTGGCGCGATCAGCTGCGGGCCGAATACCGGCGCGCGCACGACCCGGCCGGCGCGGGCCGCCAGATCGCGGCGATCGCTGCGACAGGCGATCTCCGTGCGCAGCTCAAGCGCCTCGATGTCCCGGCCCTGGTGGTGCACGGCAGCGACGATCCGCTGATCCCGCCGGCGAGCGGCAAGGATACGGCGGCGAACATTCCCGGCGCCGAACTGATGATCGTCGACGGCATGGGCCATGACCTGCCTTCAGCGCTGCACGAGCCGCTGGCCGACGCGATCGAGCGAACCGCGCGGCGCGGCCGAGGGGCGGCCTGAACGGCCACCCTGCAGCCTGTCGTGTCCCGGCTCAAAGGTTGGCGATTTCGCCCTTCAGCGAATAGGTGATGGCCAGCACGTCCTTGCGGCTCTGCTCGTCGATCTTGTGCCGGTCGAGGGTCGTCATGATGTCGTCGATCGCGGCCATGTATTCCTGGTCGCTGATGTTCATGCCGCGATGCGTGTCCGGCATGCTGCGGCCGGCGTATTGCTCGGGTCCGCCGCTGCCCATGCCGAGGAAGTCGCACAGGTGCCGCTTGGCGCTGGCCAGTTCCTCCGGCTTGTCGCGATA
The DNA here is from genome assembly GCA_905479765.1 of uncultured Tepidamorphus sp. Lineage (GTDB taxonomy): Bacteria > Pseudomonadota > Alphaproteobacteria > Rhizobiales > Tepidamorphaceae > Microbaculum. Next base: position 26,291 of record CAJQNW010000051.1, read on the forward strand.
AGGCAGGAAGCGCGCCTTGATCACCGGGTTGCTCATGTGGGCCTCGATGATGTCGTCCACCAAAGCCGAAATGCCAGCGCTCTTTCCGAGTCGGTCGTACAACGCGTCGCTCATGTCTGTTCTCCTCGACGGTCAGCGCTGACAAGCGGCGGTCTCAACCAGACGAAGACCGGGTTTCGCGCTTTGAACCGCAATCACCGTAGGAAGACCAGCGGCGGGAGACTAGTACTCGAACTGTACCGGCGGCAGTTGCGCAGCCGAAGCGGACCATCCGTTTGAAACCAACCGAAACGGTCCGCGCTAACGCTGTGGCGGGATTATTGACGCCGCGGAATTGAATGCCGTGCTCAATTGGCTAACATGTTCGTCAGGAAGCGCCGATGGCGCGGATTTCCGACCGGGGCACCAATATTACCGCCTCGACGCTTTACGAGTCCGGATCGACCACGGCCATGTTCCCGGACGTTCCCGCCGGCGAACACATCGTGCGGCTGATTTGTAAAACCGATGCGAGAGACACCGTAACCGTCCAGTTCCGGAACGTGTCGACGATGTACTTCCCGGGAATGCTGTAGGAAGCGGAGCAGGCCTCGGCAATTGGCTTGACGGTCACCGACAATCGGGCGATCACGAAATCGACGTCGTTGTTTCAGACCGTCAGGCCATGACGCGCACCGCAGTTCCTATTGCCGTTGCAACGGCCGCCGCCCTTTTCGCGGCGGCGATGTCCCCGGTCGGGGCGCGGCCGCTCGGCGACGACGAGGGCGCCATGCCGTCGGCGCATCGCGACACGATCTGCACCCATATCGAGGCGGCAGCCGCCGGCAGCGGCCTGCCGGTTGCCTACCTGACACGGCTGATCTGGCGCGAGAGCCGGTTCAAGGCGAACGCCGTCAGCCCCAAGGGCGCGCAGGGGATCGCCCAGTTCATGCCGTCGACGGCGGCCGAGCGCGGCCTTGCCGATCCCTTCGAGCCGCGCTCGGCGATCCACGCGGCGGCGTCCTTCCTGACCGACCTCAAGAACCAGTTCGGCAACCTAGGGCTCGCGGCGGCGGCCTATAACGGCGGGCCGAACCGCGTCGCCAACTGGGTCGCGGGATCCGGCGGCCTGCCCTTCGAGACGCAGCACTTCGTCCGGGTGATCACGGGCCGGACGGCCTTTGACTGGAAGGAACCGCCGGAGGGTCCGGGGTCCGAACCCGACCAGATCTCCAAACCGGCCACCTGCGGCGCGGTGGTGGCGACGCTCGGCAGGCCGGCGCGGTTCGTCCCGGCGATCTCGCCGGCGCCGACCGCACCGTGGGGTGCGCAGGTCGCGGGGCATTTTTCGAAGGACCGGGCGCTGGCGATCTACGCCAACCTGCAGGGGCGCTACGACGAGATCCTGGCCGGGCAGGCGCCGATGGTGGTGGGCACGCGCAACCGCTCGCGCGGCTCGGCGGTGTTCTTCGCCGTGCGTATTCCCGCGCAGAGCCGGGAGGAGGCCGGCAAGGTCTGCGCGAAACTGAAGAAGGCCGGCGCGGGCTGCATCGTCCAGAAGAGCTGAGAATAAAGGTGCTTATACGCACCGTGACTGTTACCTTGCGGAAACAAGCCAAATAATCGACTGAAATGAAGGACGCCTAGGGTCGGCGACCGCCAACCCGGGCGATGGTCTTTCGATCCTCGTCCGACGAGACCGAGGAGACGACCAATCAATACGATCTCAAGAATCGGCGTTGCTGCCGTGACCATGCTCGCGACGTCCATGCTGCTTGCCGGTATCGGCGTTGCCGAGGCGGACACGGCGAACAATCTGAAATGCAAAGGATGTGTCGGCGCGCGCGACATCGGCAAGAAGTCGATCGGCAGCGGCAAGATCCGCAACAACGCCATCGATACGAAACACCTGAAGGACGGCAGCGTGACCCCGGAGAAGCTATCGACGCCCGCGCAGCCGTCGGCGGCGTCCAACTTTTACACGACGAGCCTGACCGTCTACGGGCCGGGTTCGGACATTACGCTGATGACGGACACTGTGAATGTGCCCGGCGACGGGAAACTCGTCGTGATGGCGTCCTGGCGCTGGATCTTCAACGCGGACGAAGGTTCGTATTGCTCCATCACGCTGGACTCCGAAGATTTCTCCGTCGAACGGGGAATACGGTCCAGCTCGACGGCGGGAAGCAGCCTGACGCAAAGCCCGGCATCGATGACCACGGTCTTCAAGGATGTTGCGGCGGGCCAGCACGTGGTGCGGCTGGTGCGCGCGACGGACGGGGGCGACGAAGTCGCGATGTTCGAGCGTGGCATGACGACGATGTTCGTGCGGGGCCAGCTCTGAAACGCGCGGCGTCGCCTACGCGCCAGGCTTCGCCGGCTTGCCCGCTGACGGGGTCCGGCCGAAGTCCGGCGCCTCGGTTTCCTGGCCGTATTCGATGATGCCGCGGCGGATGGCGCGGGTCTTGGAGAACAGCTCGAACAGCGCGTCGCCGTCGCCCCAGCGGATGGCTTTTTGAAGCGCGGTGAGATCTTCCGAAAAGCGGGCGAGCATTTCCAGCACCGCCTCGCGGTTATGCAGGAAGACGTCGCGCCACATCGTCGGGTCGGAGGCGGCGATGCGGGTGAAGTCGCGAAAACCGCCGGCGGAGAATTTCATCACCTCCGATTCGGTGACCTCCTCCAGATGCGCGGCGGTGCCGACGATGTTGTAGGCGATCAGATGCGGCACGTGGCTGGTGATCGCCAGCACCATGTCGTGGTGCTCGGGCGTCATCACGTCCGTGTCGGCGCCGCAGCCCTCCCAGAATCGCCTGACCAGATTGACGGCCGTCTCATCTGTTCCTGTAGGCGGGGTGAGGATGCACCAGCGGTTCTGGAACAGGTCGGCGAAGCCCGCGTCGGGACCGGAATGCTCGGTGCCGGCGATCGGGTGGGCCGGGACGAAATGGACGTTTGCCGGCAGGTGCGGGGCCATCTGCGCGACGACGGAGGTCTTGGTGGAACCGACGTCGGAGACGATGGCGCCGGGCTTCAGTGCCGGACCGATTGCCGCGGCCACGTCGCCGGAGACGCCGACCGGCACCGAGACGATGACGAGGTCGGCGTCGCGTACGGCCTCGGCCGCATCGGTCGAATAACTGTCGCCGAAACCCAAGGCTTTAGCGCGGGCGAGCGTGTCGGCGCTGCGGGTCTGCACCGCGATATGGCCGGCCAGTCCCTCGCGCCTTGCCACGCGGGCAATCGAGGAGCCGATCAGGCCGATGCCGACCAGGGCGAGCTTGTCGATAATCGGTTTCTTGGCTGGCTGCTTCGCCATCGGCCCGGATTATCCCTTGCCCATCAGTTTGCCGAGCACGTCGACGACCAGCCTGTTTGCCTCCTCGGTGCCGACCGTGATGCGCAGGCAGGCCGGCAGGCCGTAGGCCTCCATGCGGCGCACATAGACGCCGTTGTCCTGCAGGGTCGTGTCGGCGTCGGCGGCGCGCCTGCCGTCCACGTCGGGGAACTCGATCAGCAGGAAGTTGCCGACGCTCGGCGTCACGCCGAGGCCGAGGCCCTCGAGCTTCTCGGTCAGCCACGGTAGCCACTGCTCGTTGTGGGCGATGGCGGTGTCCATGAAAGCGGTGTCGTTGATCGCCGCGACACCGGCGGCGATCGCCGGGGCGTTGACGTTGAAGGGGCCGCGCACTCGGTTGAGGATGTCGGCGATCGCTTCCGGACAGAACGCCCAGCCGAGCCGCACCGCCGCTAGGCCGTGGATCTTCGAGAAGGTCCGCATCATGACGACGTTGCTTGAATTGGCGACCAGGTCGATGCCGGCGGAATAGTCGTTGCGGCGGACATACTCGGCATAGGCCGCGTCGATCACCAGGATGACGTTCTTCGGCAGGCCGGCGTGCAGCCGCTGCACCTCCTCGAAGGGCAGATAGGTGCCGGTCGGATTGTTGGGATTGGCCAGGAACACCAGCCGGGTGCGGTCAGTGACGCAGGCGAGCAAGGCATCGACATCGGCGACGCGGTCGGTCTCCGGCGCGACGACCGGCACGCCGCCCGAGGCCAGCGTCGAAATCTTGTACATCAGGAAGCCGTACTGGCTGTAGAGCGTCTCGTCGCCGGGCTCCAGATAGGTGTGGCAGAGCAGGCCGATGAGCTCGTCGGAACCGGCGCCGCAGACGATGCGGGCGGGATCGATGCCGTATTTCGCGCCGATCGCCTTGCGCAGCACGGTGGCGCCGCCGTCGGGATAGGCCTCGAGATGCTCGGCCGCGGCGACATAGGCCTGCCGCGCCCTGGCGCTCGAGCCCAGCGGCGATTCGTTCGACGACAGCTTGAACACCTTGCCGCCGCCTTCCCTGGCGGTGCCGGGCACATAGGCCTTGATCTCAAGAACGCTGTCGCGCGGCTGAGGTCCGGATTTGGTTTCGCTCATGGTCGGTATCTCGGTGTGTAAAGCAGGATCTTAGTGTCTAAAAATGGGGCTCAGTTATTCCAGACGGGCGGCTCGGCGAAACTGCCGAGCCATTCGGGTTCGGCTTCTTCCGGCGCGGCCCCTTCGAACGCCTCGGGCGCCAGCGGGGAGGCGATGACGGCGATGCCGGTTTCCCGCGAGAGGACACGACCGAGCCCCTCGGTCGGGGCATCCGCGCCGAGAATGACGGCATAGACGTGGAAATCCGTCGGCGCGTCGACGTTCTGCGGGCCGATTACCAGCGCGGGCGGCAGATCGAGGCCGCCGGTCAGCGGCAGGAACGGAAGCGCGGCGATGACCTTGGCGCCGACGCCGTCGTCACCGGCGTTGGCGGGCACTTCCAGCGCGCGCCACCAGTTCTCGTCCGGGTTTTCCTCCAGCGGATCGTCGAGCGCGACCACGGCCAGATCGGTGCCGGTGCGGGCGACGGTGGCCACCGCGTCGCGGTTGGTGGCGGTCACTTCGAGCGGCGAGGAGAAGCCGAAATAGTAGCGCAAAAGGTCGCGCATGCGCGGGTCGTCGGCGCGCGCCGACAGCACCCGGTAGGGCGCCTGGAGCTGGGTGAAGGTGCCGATGATCTCGCGCCAGATGTGCTCGACCGTCGACAGCGGCAGGCTGCCGGAATGACGCTCGGCGAAGCGGCGCATCATCGCGGCTTCGCGATCGGGCCGGAAGGCGGCGCCCCTGGGACCGAGCTTCTTGGCTTCGATCAGTTGTTCGATGACCTGGCTGCGGTGCATCAGCAGGCGATGCATTTCCTGGTCGGCGGTGTCGATTTCCTGACGCAGTGCGGCAAGGCTCGCGCCGTCTTGTTCAGGGGAGTTTGCTGTAGTCTCGGACATCGCGGACGGCGCCTTTTCGGTGGCGATTTTTTAAGATTAAAATGGCCGGACGGCCGGGGCGGAGTCATACGGGAGGCGCCCCGGGAAATCAAAGAAAACATTGACATGGCCGGGTCACCGGCCCAGTTAAAGCGGCCCGGATGCGCAGGATCGCAAGGCGGTTTTCCACCATGACACCCGATATCGGCGCGCCGGGTCAAAACGCTATGGAAACAGAGACCGACATCCGCTCGACGGCGTCCCGCCAGATCGAGGCCCCCGACAGCCAGGTCGCCCGATTCGGCCCGGACGATCCGCTGCGGCTGGATTGCGGCGTCGATTTCGCGCCGCTGACAGTAGCCTACCAGACCTACGGCACGCTGAACGAGGACAGGTCCAATGTGATCCTCGTCGCCCACGCGCTGACCGGCGACCAGCATGTCGCCAACGAGCACCCCGTCACAGGCAAGCCCGGCTGGTGGGACCTGATGGTCGGGCCGGGCAAGCCGATCGACACCAACCGCTATTTCGTCATCTGCACCAACGTGCTGGGCGGCTGCCTTGGCACGTCGGGGCCAGCCAGCATCGATCCGGCGACGGGCGAGCCGTACGGCCTGAATTTTCCGGTCGTGACGATCCCCGACATGGTGCGCGCGCAGGCCAAGCTGCTCGATCATCTGGGCATCGAGACGCTGTTTTGCGCCATCGGCGGATCGATGGGCGGGATGCAGGTGCTGCAATGGGCCGCCAGCTATCCCGAACGCGTGTTCTCGGCGATCCCGATCGCCACGGCGGCGCGGCATACCTCGCAGAACATCGCCTTTCACGAGGTCGGCCGGCAGGCGGTGATGGCCGATCCGGACTGGCGCGGCGGGCGCTATCTGCTGGAGGGCGCCAATCCGACCAAGGGGCTGGCGGTGGCGCGGATGGCCGCGCACATCACCTATCTGTCGGACGAGGCGCTGCACCGCAAGTTCGGCCGCAACCTGCAGGACCGCAAGGAAATCACCTTCGGTTTCGACGCGGATTTCCAGATCGAGAGCTACCTGCGCTACCAGGGCATGACCTTCGTCGATCGGTTCGACGCCAACGCCTACCTCTATGTGACGCGGGCGATGGACTATTTCGACCTGGCCGCCGACTTCGACGGGCAGCTCGCCAACGCGTTCCTGGGCACAAGCACGCGGTTCTGCATCGTGTCGTTCACCTCCGACTGGCTGTTCCCGACCGCAGGCAACCGCCAGGTGGTGCACGCGCTGAACGCGGCCGGCGCGCGGGTGAGCTTCGTCGAAATCGATACCGACCGCGGCCACGACGCCTTCCTGCTCGACGAGCCGGAGCTGTTCGCGGCGGTGCGGGGTTTCCTGGATTCGGCCGCCCAGGCGCGCGGCCTTCCCGCTCTGGTGCCGGTTCGATGAACGCGGCGCCACCCATGACTCCGGACGATCCGATCAGGACGATGGCGCTGAGCGACCGCCGCGACCTGCAGCTGCTGGCCGACCTGATCGAGCCGGGCTCGCGGGTGCTCGACGTCGGCTGCAGCGACGGGACGCTTCTGAAGATCCTGGAAAGCCGGCACGGCATCGACGGGCGCGGCATCGAGCTCAGCCAGCGCGGCGTCAACGAATGCGTCGCCAAGGGCCTTGCCGTGGTGCAGGGCGATGCCGACCACGATCTGATCAACTATCCCGACAACGCCTTCGACTACGTGGTTTTGAGCCAGACGATCCAGGCGACCTACAATCCGCGCTTCGTTCTGGAGCAGATGTTCAGGATCGGCGCGCGCGGCATCGTCAGCTTCCCGAACTTCGGCCACTGGCGGATGCGCTGGCAACTGCTGACGGGGGGGCGGATGCCGGTCACCGAGCATCTGCCGGTCAGCTGGTATGCGACGCCGAACATCCACTTCTGCACGATCCGCGACTTCGTCGCGCTGGTCGAGGAGCTGGGCGCGACGATCGAGCGGGCCATCGCGCTGAACTCGAAAGGCAACCGCATCGACGAGGGCGCCTCGCTCAGGCGCCGCAATCTCATGGGCGAGCAGGCGATCTTCCTGCTGTCGAAGCCGCGCTGACAGGCTGAGCCTGTCCCTTCTTTCCTTCTTTCTACGTCATTGCCGGGCTTGACCCGGCAATCTCAGTTCGGATGGCGGTGCCCTCGCAACTAGATCCCCGGATCAAGTCCGGGGATGACGTAAGAGGGGGTGGGGCTTCATAAGGCGAGAGCCTGATCGGGGGGCGGGCCTCGCCAAAGAAAAAGCCCGGGCAGGGCGCCCGGGCTTCATTCAGGTCCGTCCAAAACGCCGAGCCTATTCCTGTACGGTCGGGCTCGTCGTGGTCTCGGTCGGTGTACTGATCTGCGCGGTCTTGACCGGGGTCGACATGGTGGCCGTGTTGTGGGCCGGGCATGCCAGGACCGGCGTCGCGAAAGCCGCGGCGAGCGCAACAGCGCCAAAACCGGCGAGGAGTTTGCGGGTCATGAATCACCTCCTCTCGTCACGGGGCGAAAGGCCCCTATAGATGGAAAGCGCCGTCAGGGAGCGCCAGCATCACGCTACGCCCGGTTGCCGGTTCCTCCAAGCGAAACCGGCTCACGTTCCTGTGAAGACGAGTCCAGGCCCCGTGAAGACAAGCCAGGACCTATGAAGACAAGCCAGGGCCTGTGAGGATGGGTTTCGTGCGCGGACCCCGTGAGGCCGCGTCAGGCGCGGGGATGGGCGCTGCGATAGGCCTCGAGCAGCCGGCTTTCGTCGATCTCGGTATAGACCTGCGTTGTCGACAGGCTGGCGTGGCCGAGCAGTTCCTGGATGGCGCGCAGGTCGCCGCCGTTCATCAAGAGGTGCGTGGCGAAGGAATGGCGCAGCGCGTGCGGGGTGGCGCTGTCTGGCAGGCCGAAGGCGCCGCGCAGGTTGGCCATGCGGCGCTGGACGATGCGCGGGTTGAGCGGGCCGCCGCGCGCGCCGACGAACAGCGCGCCGTCGGGGGAAAGCGCATAGGGGCAGAGCCGCAGGTAATCGGCGACGGCCTCGGCGACGGCGGGCAGCACCGGCACCAGCCGCGTCTTGCCGCCCTTGCCGGTGATGCGCAGCACCGTATCGGTCCCCGGCTTCGGCGCTTCGGAGCGCGTCAATCCGAGTGCCTCGGAAATGCGCAGGCCGCAGCCGTAAAGCAGTGAAAAGACCGCCGCGTCACGCGCGGCGATCCAGGGTTCAGCCTCGCCGGGGTCGATTTCGTCGGAATCGATGACGCGCAGCGCTGATTCGGCCGACAAGGGCTTGGGCAGGGCGTGGCGCTTCTTCGGCCCGCGCACCACGGTCAGCGCGGTGGTTTTCGCGCCGGTGGTCTTTTCCAGGAAGCGGGCGAACGAGCGGATCGCGGCCAGCGCCCGCGACAGGGAGGGGCCCGACAGCCCGCCGGCGCGGCGCGCGGCGAGATAGGCGCGAATGTCTGTGGGGCTCAGATCCGAAAAGCCGTCGACTGCCGGCGGTCCGCCGAGGTGATCGCGCAGGAAGGTCAGGAACTGGCGCAGGTCGCGGCCATAGGCCTCGACGGTCTTGTCGGAGAGGCGGCGCTCGGTGGCCAGATGCGTCAGCCAGCCGTTGGCGGCGGCGCGAAGATTAGGCGCGGCGAGCTGCGGGCCGATAGTTTCGGTGAGGACGTCGTCGTTCCGCATTTGCGGCTTGCTATCCATCAGGCCCTATCCATCAGGCATCGCCTTGCGGATTGCTCGGCCTCGTGCCCCGGACTTGATCCGGGGCCCAGAGAAGCGGTGCTGCGGGTTCGGCCATAAGACGACGCCTTCGGCGGGATCGTTACGCTGGGTTCCGGCCCGCCATACACTCGCTGGCGCTCGCTGCCGGCGTCCGGAAAACGCGGCTCTCCATATTTGTCGCCGTCCCGTTAACCTTCCGTTTCAGCTCGCCTCAGGCGGTGGCGACCGGTTCGCCGTAGTGCTCGACCGTTGGGAACGGGTCATAGAAACGGTGCAGCAGCTCTTTCCAGCGCGGATAGCGGTCGGAACCCCGGAATCCGGGGTCGTGGGCCTCGACGCTCTCCCATTTCACCAGCAGCACGTAGCGGTCGGGGCTTTCGACGCAGCGGCGGACCTCGATGCCGCCGAAGCCGGGGCTTGCCGATATCAGTGGCAGGGCCTCGGTCATCGCCGCCTCGAATTCGGCGGCGAGGCCGGGTTTCACGTCGAGGATCGCGTGTTCGAGGATCATCGCTATCTCAGAGAATCGACTGGCTCAGAGAATCGACTGGCCCGTCTTCTCCCAGTCGGCGAGGAAGGCCGCCAGGCCCTTGTCGGTGAGCGGATGGGACACGAGCTGGCGGATGATCGCCGGCGGGATGGTGGCGACGTCGGCGCCGGCCAGCGCGCAGTCCTTGACGTGGTTCACCGTGCGGATCGAGGCGGCCAGCACCTCGGTCTCGAAGCCGAAATTGTCGTAGATCGCCCGGATTTCGGAGATCAGCTCGACGCCGTCGAGGCCGATATCGTCGAGGCGGCCGATGAAGGGCGAGACGAAGGTCGCCCCGGCCTTGGCGGCCAGCAGCGCCTGGTTGGCCGAAAAGCACAGCGTCACATTGACCATGGTCCCGGCCTCGGTCAGCGTCTTGCAGGCCTTGAGGCCGTCCATCGTCAGCGGCACCTTGACCGTGACGTTGTCGGCGATCCCGGCGAGGCTGCGGCCCTCGGTGATCATGCCCTCGGCGTCGGTGGCGGTGACCTCGGCTGAAACCGGGCCCTCGACGGCGGCGCAGATTTCGGCGACGGTCTCGCGGAACGGCCGGCCGGTCTTGGCGACCAGCGAGGGATTGGTCGTCACTCCGTCAAGCAGGCCGGTTTCGGCGAGCGAACGGATCTCGTTGATGTCGGCGGTGTCGACGAAGAATTTCATGGGATTATCCTAACATTGCGCCGGCGGACGGCTGACCGGGGCTCTGTTTAGCGTACTTTGAGGCCGATGACAGTCCCGCGATTCGACATTGCTTTACACATGCCTCCCGCGCGTCATGCCGGAGCGGGCGAATACCCGCGTCCGGGATCGGCGCATGCCTTGGCACGGCGGCCATGGGCCCTGGATCAAGTCCAGGGCACGAGTCCGGAGTTGTGGCAAAGGCATAGCGAGATAAATCAGCCTCGTGTCCCGGACTTGATCCGGGACCCATTGCGGCCTGCCGGGGCGGCCTGCCGGGCGGTCCGTCGGATCGTCGCAGGAGGCGAGGAAATATCGGACGCACGGCAGCGGAGGCGCCGTCCGGTCGCGGGCGGATCGGCCGTTCTCCCGCCCAACCGTCGTCATCCCGGACATCGTGCCAGCGATGATCCGGGATCGGAGCGCTATGGATGGCGCGGAGGCCCTCCGATCCCGGCTCTCCGCTTCGCTTCGGCCGGGATGACAATGGTGAGGGCAGCATGCGCGGCCGGAGTGACAATGGAGCGGGGAGTGCGAGCTGTCTGGATGACAAAGATGGAGGCGATGGAACCCGTGGGGTCGTCATGACCATGACCGTCTCCGTGTTGGTGCCCGTCGCCGTCGCGCGGGCCTATACCTATGGCGTGCCGGATAGCATGACACTCGAAGCCGGCGATGTCGTGGCGGTGCCTTTAGGGCCGCGCACGGTGCTCGGGGTCGTCTGGGACGGGGCGCCCGACGACGTGCCGGCGAAAAAGCTGCGGGATGTCGCCGAGAAGCTCGACGGGCATATCGGCGAAAAGATGCGCCGGTTCGTCGACTGGATCGCCGACTATACGCTGAGCCATCGCGGCACGGTGTTGCGGATGCTGTTGCGCGTGCCGGAAGCCTTCGGGCCGGAAAAGCCGGTGCCGGCCGTGCGGCTTGCGGGTAAACCGCCGGAACGGATGACGCCGGCGCGCAAGCGTGTCCTGGAGATCGCCGCCGACGGGCTTGCCTGGAACAAGGGCGCGCTGGCGCAAGCCGCCGGGGCCGGTCCCTCCGTCGTCGAGGGGCTGGTGGAGGCCGGGACGCTGGAGCGGGTCGCGCTGCCGCCGGCGCCAGTGGTCGACAATCCCGATCCCGACTATGCGCCGCCGACGCTGAGCGACGACCAGGAGGCGGCGGCGCGACAATTGCGGGAGTGCGTCGACGCCGACGCGTTTTCCGTCGCGCTGGTCGAGGGCGTGACGGGGGCCGGCAAGACGGAGGTCTATTTCGAGGCGGTCGCGCAGGCGTTGAAAGCCGGGCGGCAGGTGCTTGTTCTGGTTCCGGAAATCTCGCTGACGACGCAGTTCCTCGACCGCTTCGAGGCGCGCTTCGGGACGCGGCCGGGCGAATGGCACTCCGGCATCACCCCGCGCACCCGCGAGCGCACCTGGCGGGGTGTGGCGAAGGGCCAGGTGCGCGCGGTGGTCGGCGCCCGCTCCGCCCTGTTCCTGCCGTTTCCCGAACTTGGCCTGCTGGTCGTCGACGAGGAGCACGACCCCGGCTACAAGCAGGAAGAAGGCGTCATCTATTCGGCCCGCGACATGGCGGTGGTGCGCGGCATGATCGGCGGCTTCCCGGTTCTCTTGTCGTCGGCAACACCGTCGATCGAAAGCCGGGCGAACGCCGAGCGCGGCCGCTACCTGCACGTCACGCTGCCCGACCGGTTCGGGGCGAGCCTGCCCGACATCAAGGCAATCGACATGCGCGCCGATCCGCCGGAGCGGGGCCGATTCCTGAGCCCCGTGCTGATCGAGGCGGTGAAGGAGACGATTTCGGGCGGCGAGCAGGCGCTTTTGTTCCTCAACCGGCGCGGCTATGCGCCGTTGACGCTGTGCCGCAAGTGCGGCTTCCGCTTCGAATGCCCGAACTGTTCGGCCTGGCTGGTCGACCACCGTTTCCGGCGCGAATTGCAGTGCCACCATTGCGGCCATTCGATCCGCCGGCCCGAGCATTGCCCGAACTGCGACGCCGAAGACAGCCTGGTCGCCTGCGGGCCCGGCGTCGAGCGGATCGCCGAGGAAGCAGCCGACCTGTTCCCCGATATCCGCATCCTAATGCTGTCGAGCGACCTGATCGGCTCGATCTCGGACCTGCGGCAGCGATTCGACATGATCGAGCGCGGCGAGGTGGATCTGGTCATCGGCACGCAACTGGTCGCCAAGGGGCATAATTTCCCGCATTTGGCGCTGGTCGGCGTGATCGACGCCGATATCGGGCTGGCGTCGGCCGATCCGCGGGCCGCCGAACGCACCTTCCAGCTTCTCCAGCAGGTGACGGGACGGGCCGGGCGCCACAAGGACGGCGGGCGCGGCCTGATCCAGACCTTCGATCCCGAACACCCCGTCATGAAGGCGATCATCTCCGGCGACCGGGAAGCCTTCTATGCCCGCGAAATGGAGCAACGCGAGCGCTCCGGCCTGCCGCCGTTCGGACGGCTGGCGGCGATCGTCGTGTCCGGCCGCACCCAGGCCGAGGCGTCGGGCTACGCAAAGGCGCTGGCGCGGGTGGCGCCGAGGGCCGAGGGTGTCAGGGTGCTTGGCCCGGCCGAGGCGCCGCTGGCGGTGGTGCGCGGACGGCACCGGTTCCGGATCCTGGTCAAGGCGCCGCGCGGATTCGACCTGCAGGCCTGGCTCAGGCAATGGATCGCCGCCGCTGCGCCGGCGCGCGGGGGGCTGAGGGTGTCGATCGACGTCGATCCGGTGAGCTTTCTGTGAAAAGGCGAAACAAAGTGCCGGCTTCCTGTCCGCGCGTTAATCCACAGGCCCCGACGGGGCGTATTCGGCGCGTCGCCAGCGACTCCCTAGAGACTCCCTAAGGAGTTCGGGGAGGAGTCGGGGAAGCGCGCCCGCGGACCGGTCCGCGTCATTCGACATATTGTCGGGTCCTGAGTCCGGCTGGCGTGTTGCAAGGGCTAAGTGAGTGTGTTAGCGAAGCGCCGGCTTCCGGGGGCACCGCCAAAAGCCTCCATGCCGCTGGCCGGTCGCCGCGACGACCCGGAAACGGGGATTTCGCGGTGGCAATTCGCGCCATAATTTCAGGTCGCATCAGAGAGCACGACGCGTGAACGCAGAAGACTCGATCGTATCCGGCGTTGCGGGCCGTTATGCCACGGCGCTGTTCGAACTGGCCGTCGAGGCGAAGGCCATCGACGCCGTCGACCGTGAGCTTGGTCAGGTCGACAAGATGATCGACGAGAGCACGGATCTCACGCGCCTCGTCAGAAGCCCGGTGTTCTCCGCCGAAGACCAGGTCCGCGCGATGGGCGCGATCCTGGAAAAGGCCGGCATCACCGGCATCACAGAGAATTTCGTCAAGTTGACCGCCAAGAACCGGCGCCTGTTCGCGCTGCCCGGCATGATCAACGGTTTCCGCAAGCTGGTCGCCCAGCATCGCGGCGAGGTTGCGGCCGAGGTCACATCGGCCCACGAAATGAGCGACGATCAGGTCGCGGAGCTTTCCGCGGCCCTGAAGGCGTCTCTCGGCAAGGACGTGCAACTCAGGCGCAAGGTCGACGCCGGCCTGCTCGGCGGACTGGTCGTCCGGATCGGCAGCCGCATGATCGACACGTCGCTTCGCACCAAACTCAACAGTCTCAAAATCGCTATGAAAGAGGTCGGCTGATGGACATTCGGGCCGCGGAAATCTCCTCGATCCTGAAGGAGCAGATCAAGAATTTCGGCAAGGAAGCCGAAGTCACCGAGGTCGGCCAGGTGCTGTCGGTTGGCGACGGCATCGCCCGCGTCTACGGGCTGGACAACGTCCAGGCCGGCGAAATGGTCGAATTCCCCGGCGGCATCCGGGGCATGGCGCTGAACCTCGAGTCCGACAACGTCGGTGTCGTGATCTTCGGCGCCGACCGCGACATTAAGGAAGGCGACACGGTCAAGCGGACCGGTGCCATCGTGGAAGTGCCGGTCGGCAAGGAACTGCTCGGCCGCGTCGTCGACGCGCTGGGCAACCCGATCGACGGCAAGGGCCCGATCAAGGCGAAGCAGAAGAGCCGCGTCGACATCAAGGCGCCCGGCATCATTCCGCGCCAGTCGGTGCACGAGCCGATGTCGACGGGCCTGAAGGCCGTCGATGCGCTGATCCCGATCGGCCGCGGCCAGCGCGAGCTGATCATCGGCGACCGCCAGACCGGCAAGACCGCCATCATCCTCGACACGATCCTGAACCAGAAGTCGATCAACGCGTCCGACGACGAGGGCCAGAAGCTCTACTGCGTCTACGTCGCCGTCGGCCAGAAGCGCTCCACCGTCGCGCAGTTCGCGAAGGTGCTGGAAGAGCGCGGCGCGCTGGACTATTCGATCATCGTCGCCGCGACGGCGTCCGACCCGGCGCCGATGCAGTATCTGGCGCCGTTCTCCGGCTGCGCGATGGGCGAGTATTTCCGCGACAACGGCATGCACGCCGTGATCGCCTACGACGATCTGTCCAAGCAGGCCGTCGCCTACCGGCAGATCTCGCTGCTGCTTCGCCGTCCGCCCGGACGCGAGGCCTATCCCGGCGACGTGTTCTACCTGCATTCGCGGCTGCTCGAGCGCGCCGCCAAGCTGAACGCGGACAACGGTTCGGGCTCGCTGACGGCGCTGCCGGTCATCGAAACCCAGGCCAACGACGTGTCGGCCTACATCCCGACCAACGTGATCTCGATCACCGACGGCCAGATCTTCCTGGAAACCGACCTGTTCTACCAGGGCATCCGCCCGGCGCTGAACGTCGGCCTGTCGGTCAGCCGCGTCGGCTCGGCCGCCCAGATCAAGGCGATGAAGCAGGTCGCCGGCAAGATCAAGGGCGAGCTCGCCCAGTACCGCGAAATGGCGGCGTTCGCCCAGTTCGGTTCGGACCTCGACGCCACCACGCAGCGCCTGCTCAACCGCGGCGCCCGTCTCACCGAGCTTCTCAAGCAGCCGCAGTTCTCGCCGCTGAAGGTCGAGGAGCAGGTGGTGGTGATCTACGCCGGCGTGAACGGCTATCTCGACGACCAGCCGGTCAGCGCGGTGCGCCGCTTCGAGGACGATCTGCTGCGCCACATCCGCGACAAGCACATGGGCATTTTCGACGCGATCCGTACCGAGAAGGAAATCTCGGACAAGACCGGCAAGGAACTCGAGGCTGCCGTCTCCGAGTTCGCCAAGGCCTTCGCGGCCTGATCGCCAGACCCTGACGAGCAGACCAGCGGAGCCGCATAAATGGCGAGCCTCAAGGAACTCAGAAATCGCATCGCCTCCGTCAAGGCGACGCAGAAGATCACCAAGGCCATGCAGATGGTGGCCGCGGCGAAGCTTCGGCGTGCGCAGACGGCCGCGGAAGCCGCGCGTCCCTATGCCGAGCGCATGGACCAGGTGCTGGCGGGTCTCGCCGGTTCGCTGGCCGGCGCCGAGGGCTCGTCGCCGCTGATGGTCGGCAACGGCCGCGACGACACGCACCTGCTGGTGGTGTGCACGTCGGAGCGCGGACTGTGCGGCGGCTTCAATTCGCAGATCGTGCGTTTGGTCCGCGAGCGGGTGGCCCGCCTGCAGGCAGACGGCAAGACCGTCAAGATCCTGTGCGTCGGCCGCAAGGGCTACGACCAGCTGCGTCGAGTCTACGGCGGCCTGATCATCGAGACGATCACGCTGCGCGAGGTCAAGCAGCTCGGGTTCGTCAACGCGCAGGACATCGCCGCGAAGGTCATCGGGCTGTTCGAGGCCGGAGAATTCGACGTCTGCACGCTGTTCTATTCGGAATTCCAGTCGGTGATCAGCCAGGTGCCGACCGCCCTGCAGATGATCCCGGCGAACATTCCCGAGGCCGAAGAGGCCGAGGCCGCAAAGACGATGGCGGCCTACGAGTTCGAGCCGGACGAGACCGAAATTCTCGCCGACCTGCTGCCGCGCAATATCGCGGTGCAGGTGTTCCGGGCGCTTCTGGAAAATGCCGCGTCCGAGCAGGGCGCGCGGATGAGCGCGATGGACAGCGCGACGCGCAACGCCGGTGAAATGATCGACAAGCTGACGCTGACCTACAACCGCACGCGTCAGGCCCAGATCACCAAGGAACTGATCGAAATTATCTCGGGCGCCGAGGCGCTCTGAACCAAATCGAGCACAGGGTAGATTCGTAATGGCACGCAAACCCGCCACGACCAAGAACAAGAATATCGGCCAGATCACACAGGTGACCGGCGCCGTTGTCGACGTTCATTTCCCGGAGGCATTGCCGGCGATCCTGAACGCGCTCGAGACCGACAACCACGGCACGCGCCTGGTGCTCGAGGTCGCGCAGCATCTTGGTGAGAACACGGTCCGCACCATCGCCATGGACGCCACCGAGGGCCTGACCCGCGGACAGGACGTCACCGATACCGGCGAGGCCATCGAGGTCCCGGTCGGCGAGGAGACGCTGGGCCGCATCATGAACGTCATCGGCGAGCCGGTGGACGAGGAAGGCCCGGTCAAGACCAAGCAGCGCCGCCCGATCCACGCGCCCGCGCCGGAATACGTGGAGCAGGCCACCGAGGCCGAGATCCTGGTCACGGGCATCAAGGTCGTCGACCTGCTGGCGCCATACGCCAAGGGCGGCAAGATCGGCCTGTTCGGCGGCGCCGGCGTCGGCAAGACGGTGCTCATCCAGGAACTGATCAACAACGTCGCGAAGGCGCACGGTGGCTATTCGGTGTTCGCCGGTGTCGGCGAGCGTACCCGCGAGGGCAACGACCTCTATCACGAGATGATCGAATCCGGCGTGAACAAGAAGGGTGGCGGCGAAGGTTCCAAGTGCGCACTCGTCTACGGCCAGATGAACGAGCCGCCCGGTGCGCGTGCCCGTGTCGCGCTGTCGGGCCTGACGGTCGCCGAGTACTTCCGCGACCAGGGCCAGGACGTGCTGTTCTTCGTCGACAACATCTTCCGCTTCACGCAGGCGGGCTCGGAAGTGTCGGCGCTTCTCGGCCGTATTCCTTCCGCCGTGGGCTATCAGCCGACGCTGGCCACCGACATGGGTGCCCTGCAGGAGCGAATCACCACCACCACCAAGGGGTCGATCACCTCGGTGCAGGCGATTTACGTCCCGGCCGACGACCTGACCGACCCGGCGCCGGCAGCCTCGTTCGCCCATCTGGACGCGACGACGGTGCTGAACCGCGCCATTTCGGAAAAGGGCATCTACCCGGCGGTCGATCCGCTCGACTCCACCTCGCGCATGCTCGACCCCAACGTGCTGGGCGACGAGCACTACGAGACGGCGCGCCGCGTGCAGGAAATCCTGCAGCGCTACAAGTCGCTGCAGGACATCATCGCCATTCTGGGCATGGACGAGCTGTCGGAAGAAGACAAGCTGGCCGTCGCCCGCGCGCGCAAGATCGAGCGCTTCCTGTCGCAGCCGTTCTTCGTGGCCGAGGTGTTCACCGGTTCGCCGGGCGTGTTCGTCGACCTGGCCGATACGGTCAAGGGCTTCAAGGCGCTCTGCGACGGCGACTACGACCACCTGCCGGAAGCCGCCTTCTACATGGTCGGCACCATCGAGGCGGCCGTCGAGAAGGCGCAGCGCCTGGCCGCCGAAGCCGCGTAAAGCAAACCGGGAGCCTGAAGTCCAATGGCTGACACTATCCGCTTCGAGCTGGTCTCGCCGGAACGGCTCTTGATGTCGGAGGACGTGGCGCAAGTCGATGTCCCCGGCGCCGAGGGCGATTTCGGCGTGCTGCCGATGCACGCGCCGACGATCTCGACGCTGCGCGCCGGCGTGATGATGGTGCGCGGTACCGACGGCAAGGCGCGCGAGGTGTTCGTGCGCGGCGGCTTCGCCGAGGTGCGCCCGGACCTGCTGACGGTGCTCGCCGAGCAGGCGATCCCGGTGGAAGAGATCGACGAGGCAGTGCTTGCCCAGGAGATCCAGAACGCCGAGGAAGACCTCGCCGACGCCAAGGACGACCTGACCCGCGAGAAGGCCGAGCATCGTCTGGCCCGCATGAAGGAAGTGGTCGCGGCGCTGAAGGCAGCCGGTCACGGTTGACCGGTACTGCGGCCGTGCCGACATTCAGCCGCGAGGCCTGGGACCGGAACGCGGACCTCTACGAGACAATCCGCACGCTGCCGTTCAACACCGAACTGGCATCCGGCAGCCTCAGCCAGGACCGCTTCCGGCACTATATCGTCCAGGACGGCCACTATCTGATCGATTACGCCCGGACGCTGGCGATCGCCGCCGCCAAGGCGGACCAGCCCGACGGCATCATCCAGTTTTCCCAGGCCGCCAACGAGGCGATCGTGGTCGAGCGTGCGTTGCACACCGACTATTTCGCCCGATTCGGTATCGGCAAGGCCGAGTTCGATGCGATCCCGCTGTCGCCGGCCTGCCACCATTACACATCATTCCTGCTGGCGACCGCCTATGGCGAGCCCTACCCGATCGTGCTGGCGGCGCTGCTGCCGTGCTTCTGGGTCTACGGCGAAGTGGGCAAGGACATTCTCGGCCGCGCCGCGCCGGACAATCCCTATCAGGCGTGGATCGACACCTATGGCGGGGAGGAATTCCAGGCCGTCGTGGACGCGGCGATCGCCACCACCGACCGGGTCGCGTCCGACGTGACGGCGGCGACGCGCGCGGCGATGCATGTGGCGTTTACCCGTGCCATGCAGCTTGAGTGGATGTTCTGGGATTCCGCCTACCGGCTGGAGCGCTGGCCCGTCTGAACACCGGTCCTCCCTGATGTATTTTTGATGCCCGGACGCCTGCCCGGGCTTTTTCATGCGCGGGTTTGTTCGCTTTCCGACATTGGATCCGGCGTCGATTGATGGTTTGAAAACAAACTGTTATCAACACGAACAACAATAAAAACGGAAATTGCCTGGAGGATCAGCCGCGTTGAGCGCCACAGAAGCCCCAAATTCGCCGTTTCCCGAATTGCCGTCCTCGCTTGCCGCCGAGCGCGACGGGGACATCGCCATTCTCCGCCTCGCCCGGCCGGAGAAGCGCAACGCGCTGAACGATCCGACCGTAAAGGGGCTGGAGACGTTCTTCGGCAACCTGCCCGAGGGCATCAAGGCGGTGGTTCTGGCCGGTGACGGCGACCATTTCTCCGCCGGGCTCGACCTGTCGGAGTTGCAGGAGCGCGATCTTGCCGGCGGCATCCAGCATTCGCGGATGTGGCATGCGATCTTCGAGCGCATCGAGTTCGGCACCGTGCCGATCGTCTCGGTGTTGCACGGGGCAGTCGTCGGCGGCGGGCTGGAGCTTGCCTGCGCCACCCACGTCCGCGTCGCCGAGCAGTCGGCCTATTACGGCCTGCCGGAGGGCCAGCGCGGCATCTTCGTCGGCGGCGGCGGCTCGGTTAGGGTGCCGAAGCTGATCGGTGCCTCGCGGATGATGGACATGATGCTGACCGGCCGCGTCTATGATGCGGCCGAAGGCCAGGCGATCGGCCTGTCGCACTATCTGGTCGACGACGGAGCGGGGCTTGCCAAGGCCAAGGATCTCGCCCGGCGCATGGCGGGCAACGCGCCGATGACCAATTTCGCCGTCATGCACGCGATCCCGCGGATTTCGGAAGCAAGCGGAAGCAACGGCTACTTCACCGAGGCGCTGATGGCAGCCGTCGCCCAGAACGAGCCCGAAGCCAAGCAGCGCCTGCGCGACTTCCTGGAAAAGCGGGCGCCCAAGGTCGAGAAGGCCAAATGAGCGGCGGGAACGGGCGCGGCGAGCAATCGGCGGTTCCGTTCCGGGCCGTAGACCTCGGGTCGCGCGCGGTCGACGTCGAGCACCGCGCCGACGGATCAATCCATGTGCGTTCGCCGCACAGGCTTGGCGACTATCCGATCCGGATGACCGACCGGCTGGTGCATTGGGCGAACGAAACGCCCGACACCGTCTTCCTCGCCGGCCGGTCGGTCGGCAACGGCGGCGGCTGGCGGAGCTTCACCTACGCCGAGACGCTCGACACGGTTCGCCGCATCGGCAAGGCCCTGATGACGCGCGATCTGTCGGAAGACCGGCCGATCATGATCCTGTCGGGCAACGATCTCGAACACGCGATGCTCGGCTTGGCAGCCCAGTATGTCGGTGTTCCCTACGCCCCGGTCTCGCCGGCCTATTCGCTGATCTCCACCGATTACGCCAAGCTTGGCTATATCGTGGATCTGCTGACACCGGGCCTGATCTTCGCAGCCGACGGCGAGGCCTTCGCCCCGGCAATAGAGGCGGTCAGGCCGGACGATTGCGAGGTGGTGGTGACCCGCAACCGCCAGGCCGGCCAGCACGAGACGCTGTTTGCGTCGCTTCTCGACCACTACGCGGACGGGCATGTCGACGCGGCCAACGCCACCGTGACGCCGGAAACGATCGCCAAGTTCATGTTCACGTCGGGCTCCACCGGCATGCCCAAGGGCGTCATCAACACCCAGCGGATGATGTGCTCGAACCAGGAAATGATCACCTGGTCGTTCCCCTACTTCCGCGACGAGCCGCCGGTGGTTCTCGACTGGGCGCCGTGGAACCATACCGCCGGGGGAAACCACAATTTCGGGCTGGTGCTCTACAACGGCGGCACGCTCTACATCGACGACGGCAACCCGACACCGGCGGGCATCGGCCGTACCGTCCGCAATCTCACCGACATCTCGCCGAACTGGTACTTCAACGTGCCCAAGGGCTACGACGCGCTGGTGCCCTACCTGCGCAAGGACCCGGCCCTGCGGGAGACGTTCTTCGAGGACCTGAAGGTGCTGTTTTATGCCGGCGCCGGCATGGCCCAGCACATCTGGGACGCGCTCGACGAGATGGCCGTGGAGGCCTGCGGCGCGCGGATCCTCAGGCTGTGCGGTTTCGGCGCGACCGAGACGGGGCCGTTCGCGCTGATCCTGCTGTGGGATGCGCCGGCAGGCAATCTCGGCATTCCGGCACCGGAGGTCGACATCAAGCTCGTCCCCAACGGAAACAAGCTGGAAGCCCGCATCAAGAGCCCGAGCGTCATGCCCGGCTACTGGCGCCAGCCCGACTTGACGCTCGAGGCCTTCGACGAGGAGGGCTACTACATGCTCGGCGACGCGATGCGGTTCGCCGATCCGGACGATGCGTCCGCCGGCCTCCTGTTCGACGGCCGCGTCAAGGAGGACTTCAAGCTCGACACCGGCACCTGGGTGAACGTCGGGCCGCTGCGCGCGGCCTTCATCAACCACTTCGCGCCCTACGTCTCCGACGTGGTGGTCGCCGGACTGAACCAGGACTACGTCGCGACGCTGGTGTTCGTCGACATCAACGCCTGCCGGGAAGTGTCCGGCCAGAGCGAGGACACCGATCTCGCAGAGGTGGTGCGGCACGGGCAGGTCCGGGCGAAATTCCATGCGCTGATGAAAAGCTTCGCCGCCGAGGCGACGGGCAGCTCGAACCGGGTGGCGCGCATGATGCTGCTGGAAGAGGCGCCATCGATCGACCGCCACGAGATGACCGACAAGGGCTCGATCAACCAGCGCGCGGTCCTGGAAAACCGCGCCGCACTGGTCGACGAACTGTTTGCCGAGCCGGCCCCGGGGCGGGTCATATCGCTCGACAGGGAGCCGTAGTTTCCAAGCGGCCGTCGGGACTGCGCCGACGGGCGTGATGCCGAAAACGGCGGCGCAAACCC
>CAJQNW010000052.1 GCA_905479765.1 uncultured Tepidamorphus sp.
TTCGGGCATCCCGGTCGGTGTTGACCAGATCAGCCGGGGCAGATGGTCCTCCGCGCCGATCCAGACCTGCCATTGCATTTGTCCGTCGGCGATCGCGACGATGTCGGTTGTGACGCCGCCGACCAGTTCGGACTTCCCGATCACGTATGCGGACACCGCGTGGCCGGCAAGGGAGGCGTGCGGATCGGAGACGATGAGGTCGACAAACGGAAAATACAGGCCTGCGGTGGAATAGGCATCCCGCAGCATGGAATCGACGTCCGATGGCGCGTCTTTTCGGGCGACCATGTTGGCCTCGGGCATGTAGACCGCAATCTCGTTGCCGTCGTAGGTGAATTCTTCAGGCGGCCCGTCTCCCGACGATATCACCTTCAGCTTGTCGGGGCGTTCCAGCGTCACTGCGGACTTCGTGTAGTAGAAGAGCGGGTGACCGTTTGCCGAAGGGACGTCGAAGGCTCCGCGCACGTCAAACGAGAGTTTCCTGGCCCCGGCCAGGGTATCGCTCATCTGCTTGATCAGTGCCGTGGCCGCCGGCTGAACTTTCTCGTCCTGCGAAGCGGCAAGGACAGGATGAGGGGCGATGGACGCCAAAACGGCAATCACTGCCCCCGCGATTAGCCCGGGGATAATGCGCATTCCCGAATTCTCCCAAGTGTTTACTGTTCTCTACGCCAGCGTAGCATGCTCGGAAAAACCGTCTATGACAATATTGCTGCCCGCGGCATCCAGGCCCGCCCCGCTTCACGTTGCCTCGCCCGGCGGACGGCAAATGCTCGCATAGGACGACGCTGGCGCGTGCCGACGCCGGGCCATGGCCCGATCGGGGCGTACCGGTTGCGCAGGCCATGGCTACGGAGTATCTAGGCGCCCGCGGGCGCAGCTCCGCGCCCGTTATCCCGTTTCGTCGATAAAGCCGCTTCCGGATCCCGCCATGGCCCGCATCGTGAT
Organism: uncultured Tepidamorphus sp.; assembly: GCA_905479765.1. Lineage (GTDB taxonomy): Bacteria > Pseudomonadota > Alphaproteobacteria > Rhizobiales > Tepidamorphaceae > Microbaculum. The sequence goes on from CAJQNW010000052.1 coordinate 949, forward strand.
GAAGTTCGGCGGCACGTCCGTGGCCGATATCGATCGGATCCGCAATGTCGCCCGGCATGTGAAGCGCGAAGTCGACGACGGCAACGAGGTCGCGGTCGTGGTTTCGGCCATGGCCGGTTTCACCAATCAACTGGTGGGATGGACGCGCGAGGCGTCGGCCCTGCACGACGCGCGCGAATACGACAGCGTGGTTGCCGCGGGCGAGCAGATTACGGCCGGGCTACTTTCGATCGTGCTGCAGGAGATGGGCGTGCCGGCGCGCTCCTGGCTTGGCTGGCAGATCCCGATCCGCACCGATTCCGCCCATGGCGCCGCGCGTATCGCCGAGATCGACGGGTCGGTGCTGATCGAGCGGTTCGGCCAGGGACAGGTCGCCGTGGTCGCCGGCTTTCAGGGGATCGCCCCGGACAACCGTATCGCGACGCTCGGGCGGGGCGGCTCGGACACCAGCGCGGTTGCGATCGCGGCGGCGCTGAGCGCGGACCGCTGCGACATCTATACCGACGTCGACGGCGTCTATACGACGGACCCGCGCATCGTGCCGACCGCTAAGCGGCTTGACCGGGTTGCCTACGAGGAAATGCTGGAAATGGCCTCGCTTGGCGCCAAGGTGCTGCAGGTCCGTTCCGTGGAACTGGCGATGGTGCACGGAGTGCGCACTTTCGTCCGGTCCAGTTTCGACCCCCCGGATGCGCCCCAGACTGGCGCGGGCAACCTGCCGCCGGGCACACTCATCTGCGACGAGGACGAAATCGTGGAAAAGCAGATCGTCACCGGTATCGCCTTCTCGAAGGACGAGGCGAAGATCACGCTCCGGCGCGTGGCCGACAAGCCGGGTGTGGCGGCCAGGGTTTTCGTGCCGCTCGCCGAAGCCAATATCAACGTCGACATGATCGTCCAGAACGTGTCGGCCGACGGTGGCCACACCGACATGACCTTTACCGTGCCACGCGCCGACTTCGACCGTGCGCTTGAGGTCATTCGAGCCGCCGGCGACGAGATCGAATATGAAGAAGTAACGGGTTCGGCCGACGTGGTGAAAGTTTCGGTGATAGGCATCGGAATGCGCAGCCACGCCGGTGTTGCAGCGCAATGTTTCCAAGCGCTGGCGGAAAAAGGTATAAACATTCAGGCTATCACTACATCGGAGATCAAGATCTCGATCCTGATCGACGCGGCCTATACCGAGCTTGCGGTGCGGACTTTGCATTCGCTATACGGACTCGACACTCACTGACGTGACGGAGCCAATCCGCCGGTAGCGCCGGCCCCCTTCGGGGCCTGGTGAGGCCAGAACCGGTGGAAATGCACCGTCGCTATGCGGCGCATCAGGGACACGTACGCGAATGCGGGGTTCGATCGGCGGCCCGCGCGTTATGCTTAGACGGCTCCGCGAATTGATGGCGGAGCCGGTCAACGCGCAGGAACGACTCGACAAGATCGTCATGACCATCGCCTCCAACATGGTGGCGGAGGTGTGCTCGGTCTATGTGCTGCGCGGCGATTCGCGCCTCGAGCTGTTCGCCACCGAAGGTCTGAAGCGCGAAGCGGTCCACCACTCGAGCCTGGAACTCGGCGAGGGGCTGGTCGGCACGATCGCCGCGCAGGCCGCGCCGCTCAACCTGCCCGATGCCCAACAGCATCCAGCCTTCGCCTATCTGCCGGAAACGGGTGAGGAGATCTACCACTCGTTCCTCGGCGTGCCGATCCTGCGCGGCGGACAGACTCTCGGCGTTCTGGTGGTGCAGAACCGCACGCACCGCACCTATCCGGAAGAAGAAGTCGAGGCGCTGCAGACCACGGCGATGGTGCTCGCCGAGATGATCGCCGGGGATGAACTGGATTCCCTCGTCACGCCCGGCGAGAACCTGGCGCTGCGGCGACCGCAGCACCTCGCCGGCCGGGCGCTGACCGAGGGCCTCGGCCTCGGCCACGCGGTGCTGCACGAACCGCGCCTGGTCGTCACCAGCCTGATCGCCGAAGATGTCCACACCGAGCTTGCGCGCCTTGAAACGGCGCTCGACAGCCTGCGGACGTCGGTCGAGGATCTGTTGACACGCTCCGACATCATGCGCGCGGGCGAACATCGCGAGGTTCTCGAAGCCTACAAGATGTTCGCCTACGACCGTGGCTGGGCGGAGCGGATCCGTGAGGCGGTCGTAAGCGGCCTGACGGCCGAGGCCGCCGTGGAGCGCGTCCAGAACGACACGCGCGCCCGGATGCTGCGCCAGCCCGATCCCTATCTGCGCGACCGGCTGCACGACCTCGACGATCTGGCTAACCGGCTGTTGCGGCTGCTTGTCGGCTGGGATCATCTGGAAGATGAGGAATTGCCGCGCGACGCGATCATCGTTGCCCGCAACATGGGTCCCGCCGAGCTGCTCGACTACGATCGGGAGCGGCTGCGCGGCCTCGTCTTGGAGGAGGGCGCGCCGACCAGTCACGTGACGATCGTCGCCCGCGCGCTCGGCATCGCCATGGTCGGCCAGGTCGACGGCGTGCTGGACCTCGTCAACACGGGCGACGCGATCATAGTCGACGGAGTGTCCGGCGAGGTTCACGTGCGCCCGCCCGCCGACATCGAGGCGGCCTATGTCGAAAAGGTGCGATTCCGCGCCCGCCGCCAGGAGCAGTACCACCAGCTCAAGGACAAGCCGGCAGTTACCCGCGACGGACAGCCCATCAACCTGATGGTCAATGCCGGGCTGCTGGTCGACCTGCCGCACGTCAAGGAGGCGGGGGCGGCCGGCATCGGCCTGTTCCGCACCGAACTGCAATTCATGGTGGCGGCGACTTTCCCCAGGATGCGCGAACAGTTGCAGCTCTACCGCGCCGTGCTCGACGCGGCCGGCGACCTGGATGTGACGTTCCGCTCGCTCGATGTCGGCGGCGACAAGGTGCTGCCGTACCTGCGTTCGGCCCAGGAGGAGAACCCGGCGCTCGGCTGGCGCGCGATCCGCATGGCGCTTGACCGGCCGGGCCTTCTGCGTACCCAGATCCGCGCGCTGCTGCACGCCGCCGCCGGCCGCGAGTTGCGGCTGATGTTCCCGATGATCACCGAGGTCGGTGAGTTCGACCGGGCGCGCGCGCTGGTCGAACGGGAGCGGCGTCATCTGCAGCGGCATGGCTACGCTCTGCCGGACACGGTCAAGCTCGGCGCGATGGTCGAGGTACCTTCGCTGTTGTGGCAGCTCGAGGAGATGGTTGCCCGGGTCGACTTCCTGTCGGTGGGCTCCAACGACCTGATGCAGTTCCTGTTCGCTGTCGACAGGGCCAACGCGAAGCTCGCCGACCGGTTCGACCCGCTGTCGCCGGCGCCGCTGAGGGCGCTGCGAAAGGTGATCGAGGTCGCGCACTCGGGCGGCGTTCCGGTGACGCTGTGCGGCGAACTGGCGGGCTCTCCGCTGACCGCGATGGCGCTGTTGGGCATCGGCTACCGCTCGATTTCGATGGCACCGGCGGCTATCGGACCGGTCAAGGCAATGCTGATGAGCCTCGATCTTGGCACGCTCGAGCGGTGGCTGCTGCCGCAACTCAACCTGCCGCACGACGGGTTGCGCAAGGAATTGACTGGCTTTGCGCAGAAACACGACGTGCAGATCTGACACAATCGATGCTCGCCCCCATATTTGGCCCATGATCAGCAAGGACAAACTGCAATCCCTCGTCGACCGCCTCGAGCGGATCGAGCACGAGATGTCGGCTGCGCCCGAGTCCGACGCCTTCGTGCGGCTGTCGCGCGAACACGCCGAAGTCGCCCCGGTTGCGGCGCAGGCGCGCGAGCTCTTGAAGTTGCGCGCGGAGCTGGACGAGACCCGCGCGATGCTGGAGGACCCGGCAACCGACAGGGAGATGGCCGCGCTCGCGGAAGCCGAGGCGCACGAGCTGGAGGAGCGCGCCGAGCAGATGGAGCACGGCATGCAGATCCTGCTCCTGCCGCGCGACATGGCCGACGAGAAGGGGGCAATCCTGGAAATCCGCGCCGGCACCGGCGGCGAGGAGGCGGCGCTGTTCGCCGGCGACCTGTTCAGCATGTACCAGCGCTTCGCCGATCTTGAGGGCTGGAAGGTCAATGTCCTGTCGGCAAGCGATTCCGACCGGGGCGGGTACCGCGAAATCATCGCCGAGGTGAACGGGCGCGGCGTGTTCGCCAAGCTGAAGTTCGAATCCGGCGTGCACCGGGTCCAGCGTGTGCCGGAGACCGAAGCCTCGGGCCGTATTCATACGTCGGCTGCCACGGTCGCGGTGCTGCCGGAAGCCGAGGACGTCGACGTGGACGTCGACGAGGGGGATCTGCGCATCGACGTCTACCGGTCGTCGGGTGCCGGCGGGCAGCACGTCAACACGACGGATTCGGCCGTGCGTATCACCCATTTGCCAAGCGGTATCGTCGTGGCGGTGCAGGACGAGCGCTCGCAGCACAAGAACAAGGCCAAGGCGCTGAAGCTGTTGCGCGCCAAGCTCTACGACGAGGAGCGCGAGCGGCTGGCCAACGAGCGGGCGGCCGACCGGAAAGGACAAGTGGGCTCCGGCGACCGGTCGGAGCGCATACGCACCTATAATTTCCCGCAAGGTCGCGTCACCGATCACCGCATCAACCTGACGCTTTACAAGCTCGACAAGGTGATCGCCGGCGAGGCGCTGGGCGAAATCGTCGACGCGCTGATAACCGAGGACCAGGCGCGCCGGCTTGCCGCCGAGGACCTGCGGCCGGAAATCCGGGCGTAACCGGTTTGGCGGCGGACGGTGCCACGATGACGCTTTCGCAGGCCGTCCTGCAGGCGCGGCGCCGGCTCGCGGAAGCCGGCATCGAAACGCCGGAACTCGACGCGCGCATCCTCGCCGGCCATGCACTGGGGCTCGACCGCGGGCAGATGATCGCCGACAGTCGCCGGTTGCTCGATGCGGATGACCTGGCGCGGATCGAGGCCGTAGTCGCGCGCCGGCTCGATCGCGAGCCGGTGGGGCGCATCCTTGGAAAGCGCGAATTCTGGGGGCTCGACTTCGCGCTCGGACCCGACACGCTGGAGCCGCGACCCGACAGCGAGACGGCAGTGCAGGAAACGCTCGACGTGATCGATGAGCGGATTGCGGGCGGCGGCCGGGACGCGCCGTTGCGCATCGCCGACCTGGGCACCGGCAGCGGCTGTCTGCTGGTGGCGCTGCTCAGCGAATTGCCGGCCGCCTACGGGATCGGCGTCGACGTTAGCGCCCCGGCGCTCGCGGTTGCCAGGGCGAATGCGAGAGCGAACGGGGTTGGCGAGCGGACCGGCTTCGTCGTCGGCAACTGGACGGAGGCCCTTGCGGGCGGGTTCGATATCATCGTTGCAAATCCGCCCTACATTCCGACCGACGATTGCGCGGCACTTTCCCGCGAAGTCGCCGAATTCGACCCGATCACAGCGCTCGACGGCGGGGCCGACGGGCTGGATGCCTACAGGGCGATCCTGGCCGATACGGAACGGTCACTTGCTCCCTCCGGCAGCCTGGTGCTGGAGTTCGGCATCGGCCAGCGCGATGCGATTGCGACCCTTGCCAGGGAGCGGGGGCTTGCGGTGGGTGCAACGCAACACGATCTTAACGGAATCGAGCGGGTCCTTGTGCTAACCCTTTCTTGCGCATAAACGGCCATTCGTTAAAAAGCGCTTGGAATAGCGGGGCGAACAGGCTAGTTTCGGACCGTGGTTCGAGGGTGGCACGTTTATTTAGTCGCCCAAGCCTTCCGGTGGCGTCTCTGGGGCAGGGGCATCATCCGACGATCCGGGGCACACGAGCCGCGCCACGAAATTGGAGAGGTTCCCGCACTTCGCCGCACGATCCGTTCGATGCATGGCATTTGTTTGCATACGGATACGCAAAGGCATCTGTCCGCCAGGCTGAGCGGAATGTGGAACCATTCAAACGGGACCGATACGCGCCAGGGAATGGCAGCGACCTGACAGATCGGAGCGAAATTCGACGAACGTGAGACTCGTTCGCGACAGCGGAAGGCGTTTTTCGCCCCGCATGGACTGATCCTTATTCCAAACGGAGACGACTGATATCCCATGAGACCGGGACAGCAGAACAAAAGAATGCGCGGACGCGGCCGTAGAGGCCCCAGTCCGCTTTCAAGATCGTACGAAAGCAACGGTCCGGACGTGAAAATCCGGGGCACCGCCTCGCACATCGCCGAGAAATACATGCAACTCGCCCGCGACGCCCAGACGTCAGGCGAAATGGTCAGCGCAGAGAACTATTTTCAGCACGCCGAGCATTATTTCCGGATCATCGCGGCGGCCCAGGCGCAGAATCAGCAGCAGAATCCGAACGAATCGCAGCGGACGGGCCCCCGCGGTGCCGACGATACCGATGACGATGGTGACGATGACGATGATACGACGCCCCAGCAGACCCGCGAACAGGGTCGCGATCAGGGCCGAGATCAAGGCCAGGGCCGGGACCAGAACCGGGA
>CAJQNW010000053.1 GCA_905479765.1 uncultured Tepidamorphus sp.
GAAGATCGACAAAACCTTCTTTGCTGGCACGGCTGTCAAATCCGACTTTCTGTGCTGTCTCGGCTATGCCGACCCGGCAACAATCAAGCCGCGGCTTCCGCGGCTCGAATTCGACCAGGCATGCCAATGGATGTGAACCGCCGCCGGGCAGGGCGGGATACGGGCCGATCGGGACCCGAACAACGAACGATGGGAGGATGAGCCATGTGTAATCTTTGTGAGGACGCCGCGCGGTATTCGCGTGCCGCCTTCTCGGCAACGGATGTTGCGGGCAGCGGCGGCAATTCGGGGCTGTCAGCGCTAGGCGGCACCGGCAAGCGGCCGCACGGTCTTCCCGAAGGTACGGGCGAAACGGGCCGCAAGACGCTCATCAAGGGTGGCATGGTGCTGACCATGGATCCTGCCGTCGGCGATTTTGACGATGCGGACATTCTGATCGACGGCACGGAGATCGTCGAGATCGGGCGTGGCATCGACGCCGGCGACGCGGCCGTGATCGAGGCGTCGGGCATGATCGTGATGCCTGGCTTCATCGACACCCATCATCACCAGTTCGAGACCGCGCTGCGCAGCTATCTTGCCGACGGTCTCCTCTATAATGACGGCAGGCCGCACGGCTCGCCCAACTATCTTGAGGACGTTCTGGGCAAGCTCTCGCTGGTTTACCGGCCCGAAGACGTCTACATCAACGAGCTCGTGGCATCGCTCAGCCAGCTGGACGCCGGCGTGACCGGCGTTCTGGACGTGTCGCAGATTCATCATTCGCCCGAGCATTCGGATGCCGCGATCCAGGGCTTGAAGGACGCGCATCGCCGCACCGCCTTCGGCTATTTCGAGGGCCGCGGGGAGGGCGCGAAGTACCCGCAGGATGCCTACCGGATCAAGGAGACCCACTTCGCCTCCGACGACCAGCTGCTCACCATGGTGATGGGCGGCGAGTTCTACCTGCCGACCTTCGAGGAATCCTGGCGGATCGGGCGCGATCTCGACATTCCGATCGCGATGCACGTTGTCGCCAGCCGCAAAGAGCGTTCCGAAGCCTTCGACCAGATCGTGCGCACGGCGAAGTTCGGTCCGGACAACATCTTCATCCACATGACCGGCGTCAGCGATTTCGGCTGGCAGACGGTCAGAGATGCCGGGGCGCATGTCACGCTTGCGGTGCCCATCGAAATGACCATGCGCCACGGCATGCCGCCAATCATGAAGTTGATGGAGTTCGGCATGTCTCCGTCGCTTTCGAGTGATGTCGAATGCACCATGACAGCAGACTTCTTCACGCAGATGCGCTCGATGCTTACCCTTCAGCGGGCCCTGGTCAACGAAATCACGCTGTCTGGCGACGACAATCCGCCGGCGCTGCTCTCATCGCGCGACGTCATCCGGTTCGCGACGATCGAGGGCGCGAAGGCGCTCGGTCTGGAAAGCAAGACGGGTTCGCTGACGCCCGGCAAGCAAGCCGATATCGTTCTCCTGGACGCAAACACGCTCAATGTCGCCCCGCTCAACAACATTCCCGGCGCTGTGGTGACGCTGATGGACCGCTCCAATGTGTCTACCGTGCTGGTCGCCGGCAGCGTGCGCAAATGGAAAGGCGAACTCGTCGACTGCGACGTGCCGAAGCTGCTTTCCGAGATTACGGCGTCGCGCGACTATCTGTTCGCCGAAGCGGGGGTCGAAAGGGACCTCTTCTAGGACGGGAGACCGTCTAGGCTTTTCCCGTCGTCTGCGACTGGCCGAGCGCCGCCATGCCGGCGCTGATCCTTGCCGCGCCCAGCTTCAGCAGTTCGACGAGTCCGTCGATGCGGGTCAGTTCGTAGCGTTGGGGCGTCAGCACCGTGGCGATGCAGCCGAGCACCCTTTCGTCCGCGGTGAACACGGGGACCGCTATACCCTTGAAGCCGCGGTCGAGCTCGCCTTCCGAGATGGCGTAGCCAGCCTTGCGGATCGCGTTCAGCCGCGCCTTGAAGGCATTGAAATCGGACGCGCCCAGATAGTCGCGTGCATCGTCGGGGTATGCCTCGAAAATGCGCTTTAGACGCGCGCGCGGCAACTGGGCGACGATCACCTTGGAACCCGCACCGCGCAAAAGCGGCAGCGGCCGGCCTCGCCCGAACGAAATAGGCAGGGAGCCAACGCCCCCTTGCTGGTGAACGGTCACAATCCGGTCGCCATACAGCTCATAGAGGATCATGTCCGCGCCGGTCTGCTGCGACAGGTCGCGGACCACCGGCTCGCCGGCGACCAGGAAGGGATCGGCCTGCCGGATGAGAAAGTCGAGCTCCACGCTTCTCGGCCCCAGAGAGTAGGAGCCGTCGCCGAAACGCACGATGAAACCCGCCGCGGCCAGCTCGCGTATGTAGCGATAGGTCGTCGGACGCGTATATCCCAGCTCCTCGGCCATTTCCTCGGCCGTCCACACCATCCGCTCGGCGGTGTACAGGTCCAGGATGGCCAATGTCTTGGAAAGCGTATTCACGGCAGGTGTCTCCAACTCAGACTACGTTTTAGGTCCAACTCAGTCCCGCTGTCGCGGCTCGGCGAAGAATAATTCTTGTCCGGTTGCCTCAATGCCCGCTTTCCTCCGGGCCGAGACCCGGCACAAGTTTCGCCCATCGAATTCGGCAATGATCGCACATATTGATAAAGCATATGGATATTGGAGGGCAGAATAACAATTTATAATGGCGCCATTCTTAATTGTTGACATTCAGCACACATCATCGTCTGGTGCCGTTTCAGCAACCGGGCGCGGCAAAGACGCCCGGGTGCCGGGAGAAGCGATAAAAACCGCAAGGAGGGAATTTTATGAAAACGACTATCCGCGCCCTGCTCACAGCCGGTGCGACGACGCTTGCCGCCGCGACGCTCGCGGGTTCAGCCAGCGCCGAGCCGGTGAATCTCAAATTCGGCATGTTCTCGCCGGACACCGAAATCACGGTGAGGACGGTCTTCACGCCGTTCGCCGAAGCGGTGAACAAGGAAGCCCCCGACGACGTCCACATCGAGATGTTTCCGAACGGCGCCCTCGGCCGCAACCCGCAGCAGCAGGCCCAGATGATCCTTGACGGCGTGACCGATCTTGCCCTGGTCGTGCCCTCCTACACGCCCGGCCGCTTCGAGGAGAACGAGGTTTTCGAACTTCCCGGCCTGTTCGCCGACATGCGCGAGGCCACGCTGGTTTACACGCGTCTGGTGGAATCCGGCAAAATCAACGGTTACGAGGATTTCGTGCCGATCGCGATGGTCACGACCGCGCCCTACAGCGTGCACACCAATTCGCCGATCAATTCGCTGAACGAGCTGGATGGCAAGAAGATCCGCTCCACTGGCGCGGTAGAGGGCGAGGTGCTCAAGAAATTCGGCGCCGCACCGATCGGCATGCCGATCACCCAGGTGCCGGAAGCCATCAGCCGCGACACGATCGACGGCACGACCGCCCATCCTTCCGCGCTGTTCGACTGGGGCATCGTTCGCGTCACCAGCGACCACTATTTCACACGCCTCGGGGTCGTGCCGCTGGTGGTGCTGATGAACAAGGACAAGTTCAACAGCCTGTCCGAGGCCGGCCAGGACGCGATCAGGAAATATGCCGTCGAATGGATGGCCGACACCTATATCGAGAGCATCGGCGCCTATAACGACTCGCTGATGGAAAAGCTCAAGAGCGATCCGGACCATACCGTCGTGTTCCCGTCGCAGGCCGACATGGACGCCAATCAGCCGGTCTTCGACGGTGTCATCGACGAGTGGGCTTCCAAATCTCCGCGCAACAAGGAACTGCTCGAGGCGGTTCGCGCGGAAATCGCCGCCGTTCGCTCCGCCAACTGAGGAACGGCCTCGATGCTGGACCGGCTTGAATGGCTTGGTCTCCGCTCGACAAGGGCGCTGTCGGTCATCGGACTGGCAGCGCTGATGTTCCTCGCGGTGCTGACCCTTGCCGACGGCCTTCTTCGGTGGCTGTTCAACGCCCCCATCGAAGGCGCGCGGGATCTTGGCGGCCTGGCGATCGCGATTGCGATCACCTGCTGCATTCCCGTCGGGCTGATGGAGCGCAGCAACATTACCATCCGTTTTATCGAGCCGATCGCCGGCAAGCTGGCGAGCAGGATCTGCGACGTGGCCGCCTCGATTACCGTGGGTATCGTCATGGCCGGATTCGCATGGCAATTCTGGGTCTATGCCGGCAAGCTGGCCCGATACGGCGAAACCACCTGGGTCCTGAAGTATCCCACGGCGCCCTACTGGTACGTCGTGGCCGCGATTTTCGGCCTTGCCGTCCTGGTCCAGGGAATCGTCATCGCGATTGATATCGCACACCTGTTCTCCGGAAAAAACGACGCGGACACAGACCGGGTCGGAGTAGGACCGTGAGTGCACTCGCTATCGGCTGTCTCGGCCTTGTCGCGCTGTTCGTGCTGATGTTCCTGCAGGTGCCGATCGGCATCTCCATGATCATCGTCGGCGTCGTGGGATACGCCGTGCAGACCGGCTGGGGGCCGGCGCTCACCCTTTTCACGAGCGAACCGTCCGCGCTTCTGGCGAGCGTCGACCTGGCGACGGTCCCGCTGTTCCTGCTGATGGGAACCTTTGCTACCGCCGCCGGCTATTCGACGGACGTCTACAATGCGGCAGCGGCCATGCTCGGCCATCGACGGGGCGGACTGGCCTATGCCACCGTCGGCGGAAGCGCGGTCTTCGGCGCTGTGTGCGGCTCTTCGACCGCAACGGCGGCGACCTTCGCCAAGGCGGCGTTGCCGGAGATGCTGAAACGCGGTTATGCGCCTTCGTTCTCGACGGGGACGATCGCCGCCGGCGGCACGCTCAAATCGCTGATCCCGCCATCCATCGTGATGATCCTCTTTTGCATCGTCGCCAAGACATTCATCTTCGACATGTTCGTCGCGGCAATCGTGCCGGCCCTGCTGGCCATTACGATCAATATGCTGACGATCACGCTGATCGTGCGCATGCGGCCCTCCGTGGCGCCCGTGCTGGACCCCTTGCCCTGGGCCGAACGCTGGGAGGCCCTGCGCCGTGCGCTTCCCTTCGTCCTCCTGATGCTGACGGTTTTCGTCGGCCTCTACAGCGGAGTCTTCACGGTCAACGAGGCGGCATCCGTCGCTGCCGTGATGTCGCTGGTGTTCGCGCTGGTGCAGAGGCGGCTGAGCTGGAACTCGCTCTGGCTCGGCCTCAGGGAGACGGCGGGCGCAACCGCGATGATCTACATCATCATCATCGGTGCGACGATCTTCTCTTACTTCATCACGCTCGCACGCGTGCCCGAGGCGCTGATCGGCCTTGTCGGCGCATCGGGCTTTCCGCCGCTCGCGATCATCCTGCTGCTGCTCGTCGCCTATCTGATCCTCGGCGCGATCTTCGACGAGATCTCGGCCATGCTGATCACCCTGCCTTTCGTGCTGCCAATCATTGCGCAGCTTGGCTACGACGTCGTGTGGTGGGGCATCATCAATGTCGTGATCATCGAACTGGGCATGATCACGCCGCCGATCGGGATCATCGTTTTCATCCTGCACGGCCTCGCGCCGAAGATATCGCTTTTCCAGATCTACCGCGGGGTGACGCCATTCATCGCGGCCAACATTGTCCTGCTGCTGCTGCTGACGCTGTTTCCCGACATCGTCCTGTGGCTACCGAACCTGCTCGGGCGCTGAGCGATGACGGCGCATGAGATCGAAGTGCCGACGGTGACGCCCGTCCTCTATCACAGCGAGATGTCGGTGTGCGCCGCCAAGGTGCGCATGCTGTTTGCCGAAAAGCAGGTCGGCTGGGAAGGCCACCTGCTGGACCTGCGGGCGGGCGAGGCGCAAGCGCCCGACTATGTGAAGCTCAACCCGAACCAGGTCGTCCCGACACTCGTCTGTGGCGGCGACGTGGTGATCGAATCGAACGTCATTCTCGAATATATCGAGGATCGCTGGCGTCACGCGCCCGCCCGGCCAGCCGTTCCGTTCGAGGCCGCCCGAATGCGCCTTTGGATGCGCCAGCTCGACGACAGCGTCCACGCGGCAACGGCCGTCGTGTCGGTGTGCATCGCCCTGCGCCACCAGTTCCTGCAACGCGGACCGGACGCGATCCGGCAATGGCTCGACAACATGGTCGATCCGGCGCGGCGGGCTCGTTCGAAGGCGGCGATCGAACAGGGAATGGATGCGCCGCAATTCGCCGATGCCGTCCGGCGTTTCGTCCGGCTTCTAGACGACTTCGAGCGCGCGCTCGCCGATAGTGACTGGCTGGTCGGCAACGAATTCTCCCTGGCCGACATCGCCTACGCTCCTTACGTGCTGCGCCTCGAACATCTCGGTTTCGGCGACCTGATCGAAGCGCGTCCGCCTGTCGCGGCGTGGCGGGACCGGCTGTTCCTCCGGCCGGCATACAAGGCCGGCGTGATTGACTGGCTCAATCCGGCGGCCGTCGAACTCTTCGAACGCGAGCGGGCCGAAGCGAGCCGGCGGATTGCCGTTATCGCAGGACTCAACCCGACTACTACGCAAGGCGACATGCCGCCGACAGGCAAGGGAAACACCCAGTGACGAACGTCTTCATACTCGGAGTCGGCATGACGCCGCTCGGCAAGCATCTCGACAAGTCGGTCAAGCAATTGACCGCCATCGCGGTCGATGCCGCACTTGCCGATGCCGGCTGCGGAAAAGAGGCGATCGAGGCGGCGTGGTTCTCGAACACGCGACAGGGCGTGATGGAGGGCCAGCACGGTATTCGCGGCCAGGCGGCGTTGCGCGCCTACGGCTTCGAGGAAATCCCGATCGTCAATTGCGACAACGCCTGCGCGAGCTCGTCGACCGGCGTCAATCAGGCTTTTGCCGCCATCAAGGCCGGGCTGTGCGAGGTGGCGCTCGTCGTCGGTGCCGACAAGATGAACTACCCCGAAAAGCGCGAACTGATGTTCGAGGCATTCATGGGCGGCATGGACCGCGAACTGGCGGAGGCGCAGCTCGAACGCCAGCTCAAATTGTCTGCCGGTCTCGACCTGCCGCCGGAAGCCCAAGCCGAAACCGGCCAGCGCTCGATCTTCATGGACAGCTATGCCGCCATGGCCCGCCACCACATGGCGCTGTTCGGGACAACGCGCGAGCAGATCGCGGCCATCGCTTCCAAGAACCACTGGCACTCCCAGTTCAACCCGATGGCGCAGTACCAGACGCCGATGACCATCGACGAGGTGTTGGCCGACAAGCCGATTTCCTGGCCGCTGACGCGCGCCATGTGCGCGCCGATCAGCGATGGTGCCGGCGCGCTCGTCCTTGCCTCCGAAGGTGCGTTGAAGCGTTTCGGCGCCTCGCGCGCCGTAAAGGTGCTCGCGACCCAGCTTGCCAGCGGCGTGACGCGGGAGCCCGATGACCTGGAGCGCCATGTCGGGCGCATCGCAGCCATCAAGGGCTGGGAACAGGCCGGCATCGGGCCCGACGAGATTTCGGTTGCCGAGGTCCATGACGCGACGTCCTTCGCCGAGATCCGCCATATCGAGAATCTCGGCCTTTGCGAGATCGGCGCCGGCGGCTTCGTCTCCGAGCGCGGCGAGACAAGGCTCGGCGGACGCGTGCCGGTCAACACCTCCGGCGGGCTGGTATCGAAGGGCCACCCCGTCGGGGCGACGGGCGTGATCCAGCTCATCGAACTCGTCACCCAGTTGCGCAACGAAGCGGGAGAACGGCAGGTCGCCGGCGCCCGCTTCGCGGCAGCGGAAAATGGCGGCGGTTTCTACGACGGCGAGGAAGCCGTCGCTGCCGTCACCGTGCTGGCGAAACACTGAGGTGTCGGCGATGGAAGCGTT
>CAJQNW010000054.1 GCA_905479765.1 uncultured Tepidamorphus sp.
ATGTCAATCACAACCGGATGGCGGCGGAGTGCGGCCGCCGCATCGTCGGAATGGTGTGGGAGGATCTCGTTCCCGCCCGGATCATCACCGAGGCCGCCGTGCGCAACGCCGCGACCGTGATGATGGCGGCCGGCTGTTCGACCAACGCGGTGATCCACCTGATCGCCATGGCGCGCCGGGCCGGCATCGAGCTGACGCTCGACGACCTCGACCGCCTCGGTCGGACGACGCCGGTCATCGCCAACATACGGCCGAGCGGCGAGCGCTATCTGATGGAGGATTTCTATTATGCCGGCGGCCTGCGCGCGCTGATGGCGGAGCTTGGCGACAAACTCGACCTTGCGGCGCCGACCGTCAGCGGCAGGACACTGGGCGAAACGCTGGAGGGCGCCGAGACCATAGACCCCGACGTGATCCGGCCGCTGTCGAACCCGGTCTATCACGAGGGCGCGCTGGCGGTTCTAAAGGGCAATCTCGCGCCCGACGGATGCGTCATCAAGCCATCGGCTTGCGCCCCGCAGCTTTTACAGAACGAAGGCCGCGCGCTGGTGTTCGACAGCTATCCGGAGATGAAGGCCGCCGTCGACGACGAGACGCTCGATGTCACCGAGCGCGATATCCTGGTGCTGCGCAACGCGGGCCCCCGCGGCGGACCCGGCATGCCCGAATGGGGCATGCTGCCGATCCCCCGCAAGCTCCTCAAGCAGGGGGTGCGCGACATGCTGCGCGTGTCGGATGCGCGCATGAGCGGCACCTCCTATGGCGCCTGCATCCTGCATGTCGCGCCGGAAGCCCATGTCGGCGGGCCGCTGGCGCTGCTCAGGACCGGCGACATCATTCGAGTCGACGTGCCCGACCGCCGCATCGAGATGCTGGTGGACGAGGCCGAACTCGAGGCGCGCCGCCGCGACTGGGTGGCACCGGCCGCCCCTTTCCAGCGCGGCTACGGCGCGATCTTCAACCGCCTCATCACCCAGGCGAACCGCGGCTGCGATTTCGACGTGCTCGAGACCGTGCCCGGCGCGCACACGCCCGAACCCGACATCTTCTAGACGCGAGGCCCGCCCGATGACCGCCGCCATGCGCCCCGAGACGCGAGACAAGCTTCTCCACGTTACCTGCGCGACGCTGACCACCGCCCTGTTCAAACGCGGCTTGCGCAACACCTTCCTGCAGGACGTCCATCCCGTCTCGCACAAGGGTCGCAACATGGTCGGGCCGGCCTATACGCTGCGCTACATCCCGGCGCGCGAGGACCTGAACGAACTCTCCGTCTTCCTCGACCCCGGCCATCCGCAGCGTGTCGCCATCGAGCAATGTCCCGAGGGCCACGTGCTCGTCATGGACAGCCGCAAAGACGCACGGGCGGCCTCGGCGGGAGACATCCTGGTGGCCCGCCTGATGATGCGCGGCGGCGAGGGCGTCGTGACGGACGGGGGCTTTCGCGACAGCATGGGCATCGCCGAGCTCGATTTTCCCGCCTATCACAACCGCCCGGCCGCCCCGACCAACCTGATCCGGCATCAGGCGGTCGACATCAACGTGCCGATCGGCTGCGGCGACGTGCCGGTGTTCCCGGGCGACATCATGGTCGGCGACGGCGAGGGTGTCGTGGCGATCCCGGCGCATATCGCCGACGAGATCGCCGGCGAAGCCTGGGAGATGACGGTCTTCGAGGAGTTCGTGACGGAACGGGTTCTCGCCGGCCAGTCCATCACCGGGCTCTATCCGCCGACGGACGGGCAAACCATGAAAGACTTCCAGGCGTGGCGGCAGGAAAAGGGCCGATAGTCAGGCGATGCCCGGATTGTCAGGCGATACGGCCCGCGACGCTCGTCGTGCGCCAATAGCCCGACAGGCCTCCAGCCCCCTCTCGCCGGCCGCGGCGTGGCCTTGCTTGACTGTTTCGCCATAGTGCGGAAAGGCTTGGCCCGGCACGGAAACAGCGAAAGCGCCCGATGGACATCCGCCAGCTACAATATCTCGTGGCGCTCGCCCGCGAGAAGCACTTCACTCGCGCGGCGGCAGCCTGCAACGTGACGCAACCAACCCTGTCGGGCCGAATCCATCAGCTCGAGCAGGAACTGGGCGTTTCGATCGTCAAACGCGGCCAGCGCTTCGAGGGGCTGACGCCGGAAGGCCAGCGGGTGCTGAAATGGGCGCACTCGATCCTCGAAAACTGCATGTCGCTGGAACAGGAACTGGCGGCGCTGAAGGGCGAACTCGCCGCCCGCCTGGTGCTCGGCGTCATTCCCTCGGCGCTGCCGACGGTGTCGATCCTGACCGATGCGGTGCGCCGGCAATTTCCCGGCATCACGTTTTCGATCCTGTCGCAGACCTCGCGCGAGATCCTGCGGAATCTTGGCGATTTCTCGATCGACGCCGGTGTCAGCTACCTGGAGAACGAACCGATAGGGCGCGCGCTCACCGTGCCGCTTTACAAGGAGCGCTACCGGCTGTTCGTCCGCGACGACCATCCCCTCGCCGACCGGGACACGGTGGCGTGGGCGGAAGCCGCGCGCCATCCTCTCGGGCTGCTCAGTCCCGACATGCAGAACCGGCGGATCGTCGATGCTATCTTCGCCAAGCTGAACTGCACGCCGGATCCGGAAATCGAGTCCAACTCCGTCGTCAGCCTCTATTCCCACATCCGGCTGCACGGGCTGGCCTGCATCCTGCCCGAGCATTTCCTGCTGGTCTTCGACCGGGCGGACAGGATCTGCACAATCCCGCTGGTCGAACCCGATGCCGAGCACGTCATCGGCCTGATCGCAAACGACCGCGATCCGCTGCCGCCGGTCATTTCGTCCCTCGTCGACGTCGCGCGGACGTTCGAACTGCCCGAGCACTTCGCCGCACGCCTCGTCTGAGGCCACTCGCCCGCGACCCATTCACCCGCGAGCAGGCGTTTTCCTGCCGGCATTCCATTGTCTCGTCAGATGAGGTTCCGGTCCGCCAGATTGCGCATCAGGGCGCCGGCGCCGAAGGTCCATTTCGGACAGTCGGTCGAGAGCCGCACGGTGTTTTGAAGGGATCCGAGCTCGGGCGAGGAGATCGACACGACGTCGCCGACCTTGTGGGTGAAACCCTCGCCCGGCACATCGCGGTCCCGGGTCGGCGCGAACATCGTACCCAGATAGAGCACGACGCCGTCGGGATACTGGTGGTGATCGCCGATCGCCTGGCGGACAAGGTCGGCGGGATCCCGGCTGATCTCCGACATCGAGGAGCGTCCGTCGAGGCCGAATCCGTCCTGCCCCTCAACCCGCAGGGTGAGTTCGGCGCGGCGAACCGTATCGAGCGAAAACGCCTCATCGAACAGCCGGATGAACGGTCCGATCGCCGCCGAGGCGTTATTGTCCTTCGCCTTGCCGAGCAGCAGCGCCGAGCGGCCCTCGACATCGCGCAGGTTGACGTCGTTGCCGAGCGTCGCGCCGGCGATGCGGCCGTCGGAGGCAATCGCCAGCACAATTTCCGGCTCGGGATTGTTCCAGGTCGATATCGGATGCAGCCCGATATCACTGCCCCAGCCGACGGCGGACATGGGCTGGGCCTTGGAAAACACCTCGGCATCCGGGCCAATGCCGACTTCGAGATACTGCGACCACAGGCCTTCCGCCCGAAGCGCCTCCTTGACCGCCACCGCATCGGCCGATCCCGGCACGATGTTCGAGAGCTTGTCGCCGATGGCCGCGCCGATACGCGCACGCAAGTCCCGGGCGAGCGCCGGATCGCCGGCGGCGCGCTCCTCGATGACGCGCTCCACCATCGAGCGGGCGAACGTCACGCCGCAGGCCTTAACCGCCTGCAGGTCGCAGGGCGCGAGGAGGTGGAGATGGTCCTCGGCGCGCGCGCCGGGACGCGCGGCTTCGAGGCTGGATCTGCAGATTTCGTCCAGCGTCGCGATCGGCTCGCCCGCCTGCGACAGACCGTGCCGGACGGGGTCATCCAGTTCCAGGAGGTCGCGCATCGTGGGCGCGTCACGGCTCGTGATATCAACGAGCATGCCGTCGCGAACCGCGACCAGCGCGGGGCCATGCTTTTCAGGACACCACACGCGGCCGACGAACAGCCCGTTTTCGGGAAGATCGAGTTCGAATATGCTCATTGAAGCCCCGCGCCCAAAGCCTGTTCAGTTCCAAACCGAAGTCTTGTCACGAACGCCCTGTTTCTTGAAGCCGGTTCCTGAAGTCCGGCTGGTGTTTCTCCACAAAAGCGCGGGCAATCGCGGTGCCGCCAGCGCACTTGAAGAAGGCGGCCAATCCGGCGACGGCCTCGATCGTTCTTTGCCGGTGCACTGACTTTCGCGCAGAATGACCAACCGATGAAAATCCGCTACACCGGGCATCGTCACGGAACCGTCGTCCGGGCGGCACGTCCCAGGTGCACCAACTTCGGCTAGGCACGGCCGGATCAGTCCAAGCAGTCGCCCATGGTATTTTCGTCGGTTGAATTCCTGTTCTATTTCCTGCCGGCGGCGATCGGCCTGTATTTTCTCGTCCCCACGGCCGGCCGCAACGCCGTGCTGCTGCTTGCCAGCTTTGTATTCTACCTGTGGGGGTCCGGAGCGCTCGTCCTCATCCTGATCGTCTCGATCGGGCTCAATTTCCTGCTCGGCGCGGTCGTCGCGCATGCCCGCACGGCCGGCGACAGGCGGCTCAGGGCGATCGCCATCGCCGGGGCGGTCATCGGCAACCTGATGATCCTGGGCTACTTCAAGTACGCCAACTTCATCGTCGACCAGGTCAACAACGTCGGCCATTCGGCCGGTCTCGGCGCCATCGCCTGGGACGGCGTGATCCTGCCGATCGGCATCTCGTTCTATACCTTCCAGGCGATGTCCTACGTGTTCGACGTGGCGCGCGGCGCGGCGCGGCCGGCCAAGAGCCTCGTCGATTTCGCGCTCTACGTCTCGATGTTCCCGCAGCTCGTCGCCGGGCCGATCGTGCGCTACGCGAGCGTCGCCGAGGAGCTCGTCGAGCGGCGCACGCGCTTCGATGATTTCGCCGAAGGGGCGCAGCGCTTCGCGCTCGGGCTGGTCAAGAAGGTGGTGATCGCCGATGCGGTCGCGCCGATCGCGGATGCCGCCTTCGCCTCGTCGTCGGGCGACCTGACCTTCGCGGCGGCCTGGCTCGGGCTTCTCGCCTACACGATCCAGATCTATTTCGACTTCTCCGGCTATTCCGACATGGCGATCGGGCTCGGCCGCATCCTCGGCTTCCGCTTTCCGGAAAACTTCGACCGGCCGTATTCGTCGCACTCGATCACCGAGTTCTGGCGACGCTGGCACATGAGCCTGTCGAGCTGGTTTCGCGACTATCTCTACATCCCGCTGGGCGGCAACCGGCACAGCGCAGCGCGCACCTACGCCAACCTGTGGATCGTGTTCCTGGTCACCGGCCTATGGCACGGCGCCAACTGGACGTTCATCGCGTGGGGCGCCTGGCACGGGCTGCTGCTGATCATCGAGCGGGTAACCGGCTGGCGGGAGCAGCGGTTCACCGCGCTGCCGGCGGTGATCGGCGCACGCGCGGTGACGCTTCTGCTGGTGATGGCGGGATGGGTGCTGTTCCGGTCGCCGGACCTGTCCGCCGCGCTCGGTTACTACGGCGCGCTGGTCTCGCCGGACCTGACGCCGCTGCCCTTCGAGGTGGCGCGGGCGGCGGGCAACCGGGCGATGGCGATCCTCACCGTGGCCTCGCTGGTATTCGTGCTGCCGCGGGCCTTCCGGATGCCCGACGTCTTGCTGCTGGACGGCCCCGGAGGCAAGGCGGGCCGCATCGCGGTCTTGGCCGTCGGCTATCCCTACGCCCTGACGCTGGTCATTGCGGGATCCTTTACCGCATTCATCTATTTCCAGTTCTAGGGTCGGGCCAGGTCCAAAATCTCAACGGCTGTCCAACTGCTTCCTGAGCCGGATAAGCCCCGCGTCGCGCGGCCTGAGCGCCAGCAGCCTGTCCGCCGATTCCGATGCGCCGGCCATGTCGCCGGCGCCCAGTTGCGTTTGCAGCAGGCCGGCAAGCAGGTCGACATCATAGGGATGCCGGGTCAGCGCGGCCTTGCGGACCGACAGCGCTTCGTCCGGTTGGCCCAGCGACTCCAGCGCCACCGCATAGACATGGGCATAACGCGCCGCGCCGGGGGCCAGCCTGGCTGCCTTGCCAAGCAGCGGCAGCGCATCGGCATGGCGGCCCTGTCTTACCCGCAGCAGGCCCAGCGCGTGCAGCACGGATCCGTCCTCCGGCGCCAGCGCATATGCCTGCTCCAGCAACTCGGCCTCTTCGTCGACGCGGCCTCGCGCGCGCTCAAGATCGGACAGATTGATGAGTCCAGGAATGAAGCCGGGGGCGAGCCGCAGCGCGGTCTTGTAGGCCGCCTCGGCCTTTTCGGCGTTTCCCTGGTCGGTCCAGTAGCGGCCGAGGTTCAGGTGCGCTTCGGGACGCTCGGCCGCGGCATGCTCGGAGGCGAGGAACTCCTCGACCGCGCCCAGGTAGGCGGCGCGCCGCTCTCCCAGGAAGGACGCCGCCGGCACGGGCGCGAGAATACGGACCGCCGTAATCCGCACAGCGCGTACGGGATCGCTCAGCAAGGGCGCCGCCATCTCCACCCGGTCAGCCGGCGGCACCGTCTCCAGCGCCTGAAGGGCCGCGATACGGACCATCGGATCGGGATCGTCGAGCGATGCGACGACCGCGGGCCCGGTGACTTCGTCGAGATAGCGTCGCAGCATCTCTACCGCGGTGGCGCGGGCGATGCCCGGCTGGCTGTCGTCGCCGGCCAACGCGGCCAGCCGATCGCCGGCGCCCGGCGCGCCCGAGCGGCCAAGCGCCAGCGCCTCGCCGAAATGCGGCTCCCGGCGGCGATCGGGGCCATACCAGCCGGCGATCCGCGCCGCCGCCCAGGCCGCGTCCCGGTCCGTGTGGCAACCGGTGCAGGCGTCCGGCGCGCCGGTCTTCGCCGACAGGTCGGGGCGCGGAACGCGGAACGAATGATCGCGGCGCGGGTCGACGCCCATGTAGGTGCGGGCAGGCATGTGGCAGTCGACGCAGGCCGAGCCCGATTTGCCGACTTCATGGAAATGATGGGCGGGTGAATCGTAGTCCAGCGGCCTGATGCTGGAAAAGCGCTCCGGTGGCGTTTCGGTGTGGCAGGCGGTGCAGACCGCATTGCCCTCGGCGAGCAGATCTCCCGAATGCGGATCGTGACAATCCGAGCATGTGACGCCTTTGGCGTACATCCGGCTCTGCAGGAACGAACCGTAGACGTAGACTTCGTCGTCGATCTGGCCATCGGGGAAGTACAGCCCCTCGTCCAGGCGCTCGGGCATGTAGTGGTCGAGGAACGGCTCGCCGGCGACATAGTGACCGGTGATCTGTCGCCGCCGGCTGTGGCACTGGGCGCAGGCGTTGATCTCGGCCTGCGCCTCCCCGCCCGGCGGCACGACGAGCCCGTAGTCGGACAAGGCCCCGGATTGTTCGTCCTCGGTGCCTTCCTGCGCCCAGGCGAGGTGGGCGCTGCCGGGTCCGTGGCAGGCCTGGCAGCCGACGGTCACGTTCGACCAGGTCGTATCGTAGCTGTCGGATTCCAGGTCGTAGTCGCGGATCAGGTTGGTAGAGTGACAATCGGCGCAGCGGAAGTTCCAGTTGTACTCCCGGCCTGTCCAGTGCAGCGGATCGCCGGGTGCAGCCGATTCATCAGCAAGGTCGAACCAGCGTTCGGCCTCGGTATCCCACGCGACCGTGAGCGCCTGCAGCCGTCCGCCGTCGAGCTCAACCAGATACTGCTGCAGCGGTGTCCAGCCGAAGGTATAGGCGATCTCGAACTCGCCAGCCTGGCCATCGGGTCCTTCCGTCTCGACGACATACGCTCCGTCGCGGCGGAAGAAGCGATATTGGGCCGAGCCGCTTTCGAAGACCGCGTCGTCGAAATCGCCGCGGACCGACGCTTCGCCGGGCTCTTCCATCGCGTGGGCGTGATGCGAGTCCGCCCACGCCGTCTGTTCGGCGGAATGACAGCCGGCGCAGAGACTGTCGGCGACATATGTCGGCGCGTCGCCGTCCGGTTGCGCGATCGCTGTCTGCGCCACCGCGCCGGACTGGACGACGAACACCAAAACGACAATCCAGAGCACGCAGACAATGGCGGACGACCGCGACGCCATCGCGGTGATGCCACCAAGGCGGGAATACGGACGCGACGGGCCCCGCGGCTGCCGGGAAGGCGGCTCGATCATCTTTTCTCCCGTGCGCTAACCGGCCGTCGCCGCCTGGATGGCTTCCCGGATGGCCGCCCGCCCCACCGGTTTTGTGAGATAGGCATGAGCTCCGGCATCAATGAATTTTTCCGCCATTCCGGTCTGATCGGCGCCAGTCACGACGATCACGGGGGCATCCGCCCCTTGGGCACGCATCCGGATCAGGACCTCCAGACCGTTCAATCCGGGCATATGCTGGTCGAGAACGACGCAAAATGGAACTTCTTCGTCGAGGCTAGCCAGAAAGGCGTCTCCCGAGGCGTAGCCCGCCGGCCGGTAGGACAGCGATCGGACAAGCCTCTCCAGCGCACGACGCACTGGCAGATCGTCATCTACGACGGCCACGACATGTTTCGGCTTGTCCATCGAGCAATCGTACACCCGCGGGCGGCCGGATCATACTTGGCCTTGGGTCCTATATCACCAGTCAGGATGGCGCGCCGTCCTTTTCGGCATGCAATGTGACGTTTCGCACCAGGTCGGCGACAGTGCGCGCGCCCATCTTCTGCATCATCCGGCCGCGATGGACCTTGATCGTCTTTAACGACGTACCGAGGTCAGCGGCGATCTGCTTGTTGAGGCGACCTGCTACGACGTGGGCGAGCACCTCGCTTTCGCGTGGAGTGAGAAGCGCCATGCGGTCACTGGTGTCCTGGCGGTCCTTTCCCTCCAGTCGCCTCGCCTGATCGCGCTCGACCGCAACGGCAACGGCGGAGAGAAGCTCGCGCGCGCCGACTGGTTTCTCCAGAAAATCGACGGCGCCGCCCTTCATCGCCCTGACGGTCGTTGGAATGTCGCCGTTGCCTGTCAGAAAAATGACCGGACGGTAAATCCCCTCGGAGGACAGACGTTCCTGGATCTCCAGCCCGCCCATGCCTTCGAGTTGCAAGTCCAGCACCGCGCATCCGCAGGCGCCGGGATCGTGATTCTCCAGGAATTCCTCCGCGCGGACAAAGCATTCGAAGATGTAGCCCGCCGACGACAGGACCCGCCCCAAAGCCTTGAGAATGCTTTCGTCGTCGTCGACCAGATAAACGACAGGACCGGGATCACTCATGGCGAATCGTCATGGAGATGGAAGCGCCAGCACGATCCGCGCGCCGCCGGTATGCCGGTCGTCGAAAAGGAGCGTGCCGCCATGCGCCTGGGCGATGGTGCGGCAGATGGCCAGACCCAGTCCCAGTCCGTCAGGCTTGGTGGTAAAGAATGGCTTGAACATCTCGTCCATCTTTTCGAGCGGTACGCCCGGTCCGTTGTCGGAAATCCCCAATTCGCGCCATCCATCATCGCGCACCCGGGTTTCAACGACAATACGCCGCCCGGATGGCGGCAGATCGCTCATCACGTCGGCCGCATTGAGGAGCAGATTCAAAATTACCTGCTGGATCTGCGGAAGGTTGGCGCGCAGCGGTATCTGGCTGCGGTCGCGCCGGAGATCGACGCGCGTCTGCCGGGCGACCAGTTCGCTCTTCGCGAGCGCCATCGTCGCGGCAACGGCGCGGTTGAGATCCACCGCTTCCAGGGCGACATGACCCTTCCGCATCATCTGACGCAATTGCGCGATCACGGACGCCGCCCGTTTGTCGTCGGCGATGATGTCGCCGAAGATTTCCCTCACTTCGCGCATGTCCGCCGTATCGTCGTCGAGTAGCCTTGCGCCAACTTCGGCGTTCGCCAGGATCGACGTCAGCGGCTGCGTGAGTTCGTGGGCGAGCGCGCCGGTCAACTCTCCCAGCTGCGACACGCGGGAAAGCCTGGCCAGTTCCAAACGTTCGAGTGCCAGCTCTTCCTTGATCCGCCGCCGCCGCCGGTCCTGGATGACAAGGGCCGCAATGGTTCCCGATTGCAGCAGGACGACGGCTGCGATCGCCAGTATTTGCCACCAGTATCTCTGCCACAGAGTCGGCTCGTAAAATTGCAGCTGAGTGCCGGGCGGCAGAAGAGCCTCATCGATCCCCCACCGCTCGAGCTGGCGCCAGTCGACGACTGGCGCGCCGGTCGAGCTTACCGTGGGGGGCACCGCAACCTCGCCGAGCATGAGTTGCACGGCTATCTCTGCTGCCTGGCGCCCCACCGACTCGAAGGTCTCCATGAAGCCGCCAACGATACCTGTGCCGATATAGCTGCTGTAAACGGCGTAGGCGGGTGCTCCAGAAGTCGACACGATCTGCGCGGCCGCGTCGCGCGGAACGAACTGGCGCCCGTCCGCATCCGTGAAGATTGTCAGGATCAGCAGGATAGCGTCGTCGGACAGGTCGGCCGCTGCGCGTTTGAACCCGTCGATCGTCAGGCCGGAGACGTATTCGATTTCTACCCCTGGCTCAAAGATCTTCAACTCTTTGCGGGCCGTTTCCTCCCAGCTCCTGTCGAATTCCGCCGATCCGGTCATGACCACGATCCGCTTTGCCCCGGGCTGGAGCCGGCGCGCGAGTTCGATTGTCTTTTCAGGGTCGAAATGACTGATCACACCGCCCACATCCGGAAATTCGGACGCGCGCCTGCTGCTGCCTTCGGTAATAGCGGCGAATACAATGGGCGCCGATGGCGCAATCTCGCTGCGGTTATCGAGCATGAACAGCAGCGCCTCGGGACCCACGGCGATGACCGCATCCAGCGGTAAATCGCCGTATCTGGCTACCATGATCTCACGAAGCCGTTCGGTGTTTTCCGGCCCCGGAAAACGGACGGTGTCCATGAACTCGGTATAAATCTCGAACTCGTCCGGTCGCCGATCCTCGAGGGTCTCGATTATTCCGCGCGACAGTTCGCGCGATGAGAACAGCGCGCTCCCGTTCTGGTTGATGACAAGGACGCGTTTCGACGGCGCCGTATCCGAGGTCGCGCCGGCTCGCGCAGACAACAATCCCGTGAATAACGGCGTAACAATCAATACGAGCAACAGTAGATTTCGCCGCATCGTTCAGACACCGTGGGCCGGCTTCATTTCCATAGAAAGCTAACAGGCTGTTCGCGGCTGCGGAAACGCTTTCTCACCCCCGGCTGCGATCGGTCCCGCCTGACTTGTAGGCCCTAGGTCCAACTATCATGGCGTTATCTATCGGCTAACAATGTCAGCGATCTCACCCAGCGTGAGTGAAGGACACCCATTTTCCGAGGCCAAGTGCGGGAGATTTACGATGTTAAGACGTTTACCTATCCTGGGGGCGGCGCTTGTCGCCGGCCTGACTACATTCGCCGCGGCGCCCCCAGCTTCGGCCCAGGACGCCGAAAAGCCAAATATCCTGGTGATCTGGGGCGATGACATCGGCACCTGGAACATCAGCCACAACAATCGTGGCATGATGGGCTACGAGACGCCAAATATCGACCGCATCGCGAACGAGGGCCTGGCGTTCACCGACTACTATGCCCAGCAAAGCTGCACGGCGGGCCGCGCCGCCTTCATCGGCGGCAGCGTTCCCGTGCGCAGCGGCATGACCAAGGTCGGCCTGCCGGGCGCCGAGCAAGGCTGGCAGGAGACCGACGTCACCATGGCAACGGTCCTGAAGTCGCAGGGCTACGCAACCGGCCAGTTCGGCAAGAACCATCAGGGCGACCGCGACGAGCATCTGCCCACCAATCACGGCTTCGACGAGTTCCTCGGCAACCTCTATCACCTGAACGCCGAGGAGGAGCCGGAGAATCGCGACTACCCTCGCGACATGGTGCTCGAGAACGGCAAGACCTTCCTCGAGCAGTTCGGTCCGCGCGGCGTCCTGCACACCTATGCCAACGCCGACGGCACCCAGACGATCGAAGACACCGGGCCGCTGACCAAGAAGCGGATGGAAACGATCGACGACGAGACCGTCGAAGCGGCCAAGGCCTTCATCATCAAGCAGACCGAAGCCGGCACGCCCTGGTTCGTGTGGTGGAACGGCACGCGCATGCATTTCCGCACGCACGTGCGCGAAGAGCGCACCGGTATCTCCGGACCCGACGGCGACGAGTATCACGACGGCATGGTCGAGCACGACATGAACGTGGGTCAGTTGCTCGACCTGCTCGACGAGTTGGGCATCGCCGACAAGACCGTGGTGATGTATTCGACCGACAACGGCCCGCACTACAACACCTGGCCGGATGCCGGCACGACGCCGTTCCGCTCGGAGAAGAACTCGAACTGGGAAGGTGCCTACCGGGTCCCCGCCTTCATTCGCTGGCCCGGACATTTCCCGGAGAACAAGACGTTGAACGGTATCGTCGCGCACGAGGACTGGCTGCCGACATTCGCCGCGATCGCCGGCGCCCCGGACGTCAAGGAGCAGCTTCTCGATGGCGTCGAGCTTAACGGTCGCACCTATCGCAACCATATCGACGGCTACAACCTGGTCGACTATCTGGAAGGCGATACCGAGGAGTCGCCGCGCAGCGAATTCTGGTACGTCAACGACGACGGCCAGATCGTCGCCGCGCGTTACGATGCCTGGAAGGTCGTGTTCCTGGAAAACCGGGGCCAGGCGTTCGGTGTATGGCGCGAGCCGTTCACCGAATTGCGGGTGCCGCTGCTGTTCAACCTGCGCCGCGATCCGTTCGAGAAATCCCAGCACAACTCGAACACCTATGACGACTGGTTCCTCGACCGGCCGTTCGTGATCGTTCCGATCCAGGCGCTGGCGGCGAAATTCCTGCAGACCATGCAGGACTATCCGCCGAGCCAGTCGCCGGGCTCGTTCAATCTCTCCGGTATCGAAGAGAAGCTCAGGAGCGGCATGGGCGGGAGCAACTGAACGCGCCCAGAGAGACAGGTGTCGCGGGGCCGGACTTGTCCGGCCCCGGACCAGTTGAAGAACACGTGCAAGGGGAGAGGGTTGCATGAAAACCCTGAGTATCGCGGCCGCCGCGGCGGTTTTGGCGTTTTCGGCCGGTTCCGCGTTTTCCGATCCGTTGCCCTCCTGGACCGCCGGCGCCGCGAAGTCGGCCATCGTCGCGTTCGTCGATGCCACGACGACACCGGGCGGCGAAACCTACGTGGATCCGGCCGAGCGGATTGCCGTCTTCGACAATGACGGAACGCTGTGGGCCGAGCAGCCCGCCTACTTCCAGCTCGCCTACGCCATGGACACGGCTAAGGCCATGGTGGAGGCCGATCCGGGGCTCGCGAACACTAATCCGTCTTTGAAAGCGGCCGCCGAGGGTGACGTCGACGGTCTTCTCGCCGACGGCCACAAGGGCCTGCTTCAAGTCCTCGCGGCGACACACACGGGCATGACAACGGACGAGTTCAAGCAATCGGTCGCCGACTGGCTGGCATCCGCCAGGCACCCCACGACCGGCCAGCGCTACGACGCGATGATCTACCAGCCGATGCTGGAGTTGCTCTCGTATCTTCGCGAAAGCGGCTACAAGACCTATATCGTCTCGGGGGGCGGCATCGACTTCATCCGCGTCTTTTCAGAAAGCGTCTACGGCATTCCTCCCGAGCAGGTGGTCGGCTCGAGCGTCAAGGCGGAATTCGAACTCTCCGGGACGGGCGCCGACACGCGCAAGATCCCCGAGCTGTTCTTCTACGACGACAAGGAGGGCAAGCCGGTCGCCATCAACCATCATATCGGCCGGCGCCCGGTGATCGCGGGCGGCAATTCGGACGGCGACCATCAGATGCTGCAGTACGCCACGCGCGGCGGCCGGCCGGGGCTGGCGATCATCGTCCACCACACCGATGCCGACCGGGAATGGGCGTATGACCGGGGCTCCAGGATCGGCGGCCTCGACAAGGCGCTCTACGAGGCCGAGGCGAGCGGCTGGGTGGTCGTCGATATGAAGACCGACTGGAGGACCGTGTTTCCGTTCGAGTTGCAGTGATTTCGGTCCCGACAACCCTGAGGCAGCCCGCCGGCGGGCGGTCCGGTCTGGCCCGGCCGGTTCGTCATGGCGTTCGTGGTTCCGGAATGACGGGCACCGAGGATGTCCCGGCGTTGCGAAAATACCTCACGCGCATGGGAAACGCAGTACCGGGTTGCCGGCGCCTCTGGTATTGCGGCGCCTTATAATATTAACCTCGCCACCAATCTGCGGACTGGAAACTGACGTCCTGGCACAGCGAAACGGGGAGAGAATATGCGGCGGTTTAACCACGGGGCACGGGTAGCGACACTGGTCGCGGCACTGGTTCTCGCCTGCACCTCCCAGACGCCGGCCGCCGACATGGCGATGGACGAAGAGGTTGTCGTCTTCGAAGAGACGGCGCCGGGCTGGAGCTTCGCCATCGCGCCCTATTTCTGGATGGCCGGGATGGAGGGCGACATCGCCGAATTCGGCGCGCCGCCGGTAAATGTCGACATATCGTTCAGCGATATCCTCGACTCGCTTGATTTCTCGCTGATGGCGGTCGCCGAGGCACGATACGACCGGTTCAGCGTCTTCTCCGATTTCCTGTTCCTGAAGATGTCGCCGGAAGCGGTGACGCCGTTCGGCGTGATCGCCAACACGGTTCAGCTCACCAGCAAGACGATGGAATTCACCGCCATGGCCGGTTACGCGCTGATCGACACGCCCGGCGGTCGGCTCGACGTGGTCGCCGGCGCGCGGGTCTGGTGGGTCGAAAACCGGATTTCCGTCCAGGGCGGTGTCTTGAACGGCTTGTGGCGCCAGGACAGCAACGCCTGGGTCGACGCCATGGCCGGCGTGCGCGGACGCGCGAACCTTACCGACACCGTCTATCTGACCGGCTGGGCGCTCGGCGGCGGGGGCTCTTCCGACTCCGCCTGGGACGTCATGGGCGGCATCGGATACGAATTCACCGACCGGTTTTCCGCCGTGCTCGGCTATCGCGCGATGGGCGTCGACTACCAGGACGGCGCCTTCCTGTTCGACGTCACCATGCAGGGACCGATCGTCGGCGCGGTTCTCCGGTTCTGATTGCGGAGCCGGCCCGCCATCACGCCGGCACAAAGCTGGCGGCTGCTCTTTCGAAGAACCAGAACGCGGCGAGCGTGCCGATCAGATAGGCCGCGGCCCAGCGCATCCGGACCGGACGCACCAGCCGTAGCCGCCGGGCGATCGCATAGAGCACAAGGCCGAGGGCGCAGAACACGAGCTGGCCGGCCTCGATACCCAGGTTGAAGGACAGCAGCGCCAGCGGAATTTCGCCCGCGGGAAGGCCGATTTCCGACAGAGCGCCGGCAAATCCGAACCCGTGCAGCAGCCCGAAGGCGAAAGCGATGGCCCAGGGGAACCGCCGCATCAGGGTCGGCGGCGCGTCGGTTCCGCGCGCGACCTCCACGGCGACCACCAGGATTGAGAATGCGATCAGCGCCTCGACGGGGGCGGAGGGCACGTTCACGAAACCAAGGGTCGCCAGCGACAGGGTGACACTGTGACCGGCGGTAAATGCGGTCACGGTCCAGATCAGCTGGCGCCTTGACGATACCAGAAGCATCAGTCCGAGCACGAACAGCAGGTGATCGAAGCCGGTCAGGATATGTTCGACGCCGAGTTCCAGATAGCCGCGCATCACCTGAATCGGGCTCTCGCGGGCCGGCACCACATAAGCCGGTGCATCGGCGGTCAGGACGGCACTGAAGACGCGGCCATCGGCCAGCGCCACCCTGAGGATGACGTCGGCCTGGCTGGCGGCGATGCCCTCGACCGAAATGGTGCTGCCGGTCAGCGGCGCCGAGCAGGCGACCCCCCACTTTCGGACGATTGCCGTATCGACGGCCTCTTCGACCGGTGTTCCAGATAACACGCAATGCGGCGGCAAAACGGGTCGCATGGTTGCGCCGGGCATCTTGTTGGCCGGCGTCTTCCATCGAACGTCGGCATGTCCCGGCGCGGCCTCGACAATCTCCAGCAGCGAGGGCGCCAGCGGGTGAGCGGTGGCAGTCGTCGCGAAGGCGATCGCGACGAAAACGACCATGGCGGCGGACAGGACCGCGACGGGGCGTGTCATGCTAGCCATCGCTCTTCCCCCCGGCTGATCCAGCTTCGGCGGGTGCCGATGCGCCGAGCTCGATCGTATAGCCCGCACGCATGGCTTTCAGCGTCTCCTCCAGGCGCCACACACGACGCGCGTTCGAAACCGCCTGGGCGACCTGATCGCGCACCGTGTCCAGGTCGGGAACGAATGCCGGCTCGATGTCGCTGGCCCATACCAGATGCCAGCCGTAGGCCGAGAGGATCGGTTCGGACCATGCGCCCGGCTGC
>CAJQNW010000055.1 GCA_905479765.1 uncultured Tepidamorphus sp.
AGCGGATGGCCCAGCACGTTGCGGCCATGACCGGCGTTTGTCTGGTCCGGGCCGGCAAAGCCCTTTACCTCTGTCCCGGCCAGGTCCGCGTTCGCCCAGTCCGGAATCGGCGCGCCGCGGACGAAGCCGGCATTCAGTGCGAAGTCGGCGACCGCGCCGGTGATGTTGGGAAAGCCCTCGCCGCGCGTGCGCCGGCCGACGATCTCCAGTGCGGGATGGCACGAGGCGATGAGGTCGCCGATGCTGTCGGCGTCGTAGTCGTGCTTGCCCTCCGGCTGGTTGCGGCCGATCTGGAAGGCAAATTCGCATTCGACGCCGAGAATGCCGGCCGGGAAAGGCACCGTCGCGCCGCTGCCATGCACCCGCGAGCCGAACAGCGGCCCGCAGAACGGTCCGTCGCAGCCCATGATCTTCTGTGCCTCGGAACTGGTGGCGCCGATCTTCCAGCCCGCCACGGGCTCGCCCATGGCGGCGGAGGCTGCTGCCTGGATGCGCTCGGCTGTCGGCAGGTCTGCCGGGGGCCACGGCTCTGCTCGCGCGAATTCCGAAGGATCGATTGTCGTGCCGGCCAGGCGGGCCTCGGCCAGCGCCTCTCCGGTCGCCCGTTCTGAAGCCGATGTCATGCGTAAAGCCTCCGAAATGATCGCCGCCCAAGTCATTGCAGATACAACCAACTATTAGCGGAACTAATGGGAGGCATGATCAAAATGCATTTTGAGCGGCAAGGGAAGCTGGCTATCCTCGTTTGCGACGATATTCGCGGTGGGTCTGATCCCCCACTCGCGATTGAACTGGCACCAGCAGGTCGAAAACATGAGCCCAATCATCAAGCAGTCCGATGCGCGCGGCGAAGGCGGCTCCGGCTGGACCGGCCTCGCGGTCATCGTTGTCTGCGGCGGCCTTATTTCCATGCTGGCTTTCGGGCCGCGCTCCGCGATGGGCCTGTTCCTGGCCCCGCTTTCGGAGGATCGCGGCTGGGGGCGCGAGGTTTTCGCTCTGGCGCTGGCGATTCAAAACCTCGTCTGGGGCTTCGCTCAACCCCTGTTCGGCGCCATCGGCGACAAATGGGGCGAGGCGCGCGTCATGGTGCTCGGCGCGGTGCTCTATGCCGCCGGCCTGGCGCTGACGGCGGGTGCCGAAACGCCGTTGGTCCTCATGCTCGCCGCCGGCGTGCTGATCGGCCTGGGCATCGCCGGCTGCGCCTTCGCGCTCGTTATCGCCGCCTTCGGCAAGCTGCTGCCGGATGAAAGCCGCTCCTGGGCCTTCGGCATCGGCATGGCGTCGGGCTCGCTTGGCCAGTTCGTCTTCGCCCCGCTCGGCCAGGCTTTCATCTCCAGCTACGGCTGGGAGAACGCGCTGTATTATTTCGCCATCATCATGCTGGTGATCCCGTTCCTGGCGATCGGCCTGCGCGCCCCCGCCGGCGGCCACCGGACACTGATGTCCGAACAGACCTTCAAGCAGGCCCTGTCGGAAGCCTTCGGCCATCGCAGCTACGTGCTGCTGGCCATCGGCTTCTTTGTCTGCGGCTTCCAGGTCGCCTTCATCACCGTGCATCTGCCCGCCTACCTGAACGACATGGGGCTCGCTCCCAAGTATGGCGCCTGGTCGCTTGCCGTGATCGGGCTGTTCAACGTGATCGGCGCCTATTCGGCGGGCGTACTGGGCGGGCGCATGAACAAGCGCTCGATCCTGTGCTGGATCTATTTCCTGCGCGCGGTGGCGATCGCCGCCTTCATCCTGCTGCCGATCTCGCCGGCGGGCGTACTGATCTTCGCGGGCGTCATGGGGCTGTTGTGGCTGTCCACCGTGCCGCCGACCTCGGGCCTCGTCGCCGTGATGTTCGGGCCCAAATACATGGGCACCCTGTTCGGCTTCGTTTTCCTGTCGCACCAGATCGGCTCGTTCCTGGGGATTTGGCTTGGCGGCGTGTTCTACGAGATCTACGGCAACTACGACATGTTCTGGTGGCTCGCCATCGCCGCCGGTCTCGCCGCGGCCATGGTCCACTATCCGATCCGCGACATGCCCGTGGCGCGACTGCAGCCGGCGCAGTGAGCACCCGCCCTTGCCCCTCCGCGTCCTGTCGCGCTACTAGGTCTGCACCAACGGCAGGACAATAGGGACTTCAGCACATGTCAGACCGGTTTCCGGCGATCCTCGTCTCCAAGGAAGGCGAGAAGGGGCAGAAGGTCGAGACCGTCGAGCTTGGCCTCGACGATCTGATGGAAGGCGACGTCGTCGTCGCCGTCGAGCACTCGACCGTCAACTACAAGGATGGCCTGGCCGTCACCGGCAAGGCGCCGGTGGTGCGCCGCTGGCCGATGATCCCCGGTATCGATTTCGCCGGCACCGTCGAGACCTCCGACAATCCCGAATTCAAGCCGGGCGACAAGGTCGTGCTCAATGGCTGGGGCGTTGGTGAGACCCACTATGGCGGTTATGCCGGCAAGGCCCGCGTGAAGTCCGACTGGCTGATCCACCTGCCGGACGGGTTGTCGGGCGCCGAGGCGATGTCGATCGGCACCGCTGGCTATACCGCGATGCTCTGCGTGCTGGCGCTGGAGCGTCAGGACGTGACACCGGACAAGGGGCCGGTCGTGGTGACCGGTGCCGCCGGCGGCGTCGGTTCGGTGGCGATCTCGATCCTGTCGAAGCTCGGCTACGAGGTCATCGCCTCCACGGGCCGCGCGGAGGAAGCGGACTATCTGAAGGGCCTTGGCGCCTCTGAAATCATCCACCGCGACGAACTGTCGGGCCAGCCGCGCGCACTCGGCAAGGAGCGCTTCGCCGGCGGCGTCGACGCGGTCGGCTCCACGACGCTGGCCAACGTGCTGTCGATGACCAAATACGGCGGTGCGGTCGCTGCCTGCGGCCTTGCCGGCGGCATGGACCTGCCGACCTCGGTCGCGCCGTTCATCCTGCGCGGCGTCAGCCTGCTCGGCGTCGATTCCGTGATGGCGCCCAAGGCGCGGCGCATCGAGGCCTATTCCCGCCTGGTCCGCGATCTCGACCATGCCAAGATCGCCGCCATGACCGCGACCATCGGCCTCGATGGCGTTCAGCAGGCAGCCGCCGACATCCTCGCCGGCAAGGTGCGCGGCCGCGTGGTGGTGAACGTCGGCTAGGGCAGGGCGTTATTCGGCCGGTGCGATCCGCGCCGGCCGCTGCCGCGCATGCCGGGTGTGGCGCGCGCGAAGGGCCAGGCCGCCCGTCAGTATGGCGGCAAGAACGACAACACCGGAAATCATGAGATCTGCGGGGCGGCCGAGCGGCATGGCGGTCATGATCGCTGCCGCGCCGACGGTTCCCGCGACGCCCAGCACGCCGCCTGCGCTCAGCAGGGCGAGGGCGCTTGCCGGGAGCCGCCGGTCTCTGTGGACCGGCGCGGGGATCAGTGTAACCGGGCGGCGCGCGGGCACCTGTACGGTGTCCCTTCCGGCCTTGCGCACGATGTCGAGCTGGCGGCCCTCCAGGTCTTCCCGGCAGGCCTCGCGCAGCCTGCGCAACCACGCCCACCACTGGGAAAGCGGCATCGCGCCGATCGACAGGTTGCCGAAGGCGGCGTTATCCGTCCAGGCGATCAGATCGTGGAGCGTTCGGTCGGAGTGGTCGGCCTCGTCGAGATCGCCGATAAGGCGCTCGAGGTCCGCGTACGCGTCGTTGTCGCCGCACGGTCTCAAGGCCTCCAGGACGGCGTTGGCACAGTGCCTGACATGATCAACCGGCATGCTTCACTCCTTTGAGCGAAGCCTCTCAGGCTATGGTTAATAGGAAGTTAGAGTGCTGGCGGCCGGAGCGGGCTCGGTCCCGCGTTCAGCCCGTTTTCATCGGAAAGATGATGCAGGTTTCCGAGCCGTGCGCCAGCAGCTTGCCCTTGGCGTCCTTCAGCGTTGCCTCGGACGTCGCGATGCGGTTGCCGCGGTGCACGATCACACCCTCGCAGGTCACCTCGCCGGTATCCGGCATGATCGGGCGGACCAGGTTCACCTTGAACTCGACGGTGGTATAGGCCTCGCCCGGCTTCGTCGTCGTGTGCACGGCGCATCCCAGCGCGGAATCGAGCAGCGTGCTCGCCCAGCCGCCATGCACGGTGCCCAGCGGGTTCATGTAGTCGAACGACGGCATGCCCTTGAAGACGGCGCGGCCTTCATCGGCCTCCACCAGTATGAAGCCCAACGTGCGCCCGATCGGCGGCGGCGGCAGGTCGCCGTTCATCATGGCGCGCAGCACCGATAATCCGTCCATGTCCTTTATCTTCGCCAGCGGCAGGGTGTCGAACTCTCGTATCGCGGCGATCCGGCTGTAGGGTTCGGACATCGGGAGGCTCCTCCGGACTTGGAATGCGTGCGTGGACTTTCTTATTAGATGCATATACAATAAAAATATGACGGACAAGTCCCCACGCCGGACGGACCCGTGAGTGAAGAGGCCCACCGATGACCGATCTGAACTGCACCTTCTTCCGGCTGCGCAAGGCGACGCGGCGCATCACCGGCTTGTTCGACGAAGCGCTCGGCAACGCGGGCCTGACCGCGACCCAGTTTTCAGTGCTCGCGATGATCGCCACCGCTGGCCCGAGGCCGATGTCGGGGCTGGCCGACGCGCTTGGC
>CAJQNW010000056.1 GCA_905479765.1 uncultured Tepidamorphus sp.
GCCAAGGGCCATGCCACTGGAGATGCGCTCGCCATCCAGTTCGCCGACGGCACGGTGCCGGTTGCGGTGGCCGGAAAAGCGTCCGGACCCGGGAAGGCTCCCGCCGCAAAGGCCGCGTCCTTGAAAGCCGGACCTGCGCAAACAAAAAGGGCCGGGTTCGAGGGGGAACGAAAACCCGGCCCTCAGGCGAGCCTGTTCGACGATTAGAGAAGGCTGTACCGCCGATCAGACTTCGGGAGGAAGCTTTTGCGCCTGCGAGTCAGGGAGCACGGAGTCAGGCGCCACACGTCAGGCAAATGCATTTCCGGGCTTGAAACCTGCCATTTTCAGCATCATGGCGAGCGGGCAGAATCCCGTGAACGCGGCCTGGAACATGTTCAGGCCGACAAAGGCGGTCGCGATGAACCACCACTGGCTGACCCAGATCCCGAGACCCAGCGAGACGAGAATGACGAAGCCGGCGAAAGCGAAGACAAAGCGGTCGATGTTCATTTCGGTCACCCCATACATATTCGTATAATTGAATATATAGATACGCGGGCGTGTCGCGCAAGTGGGATTTCGAATTTGGTTGAACTGGGCAGAAAAGCGAAAACGGTCCGAAAATGCGAACGGCCGCGGAGATTATGTCTGCCGCGGCCGCTAATTGGCTGGAGTGTGTCGGGGTATTCCGGGTTCCGGTCTATCCACCGATCAACGGCCCTGCCGTTTACGCGATGCGGCGAGACGCACTGAGGGGTCGACCCAGAATGGCGCGGACAGCGCGTCGTCGATCTGGCCGCGGCTGAGGCCGATATCGTTCAGCAGGTATTCGCTGGCGCCGCGAAGCGAATTGAAGTCCTGGCGGGCGCGGCGGGCGCGGACCAGACGGTGGAACAAGTGCACGAGCTGATCGCGAAACGCGTGCGGGGGTTCGATGGCACCGGCGGCATGGCCGGCGTAGGTGATCATATCCATAGCATTGCCTTTCTTTCAAAAACCGACCTGGAGAACACAAACGCCGCACTGGCAGGGCCGGTGCGACGTTCGCATTGCATTGCAACAGGTAGATATTGATTTGGGCTTAATTGTGCCATGCTGATTTTAAAAAGCTGGTATGCATCAGCAGCTTAGCCGTAGCGTCATCTGTTATTTTTGCGACTGCGAATAAGACTTTCGCGACCTGTACTTCGCCGCCGCGATGATGACCTAGCGAGCGTATCGCCGGCGCGCCCTGTCGCTCATCCGTTCGCACCGAGCGCGGATGAGCTGATGAGAGGGGTCCCTGTCCAGCGGCGCCTCGAGCGAGCCGATCACGTCGGCGCGGGTCAGGCCG
The DNA here is from genome assembly GCA_905479765.1 of uncultured Tepidamorphus sp. Lineage (GTDB taxonomy): Bacteria > Pseudomonadota > Alphaproteobacteria > Rhizobiales > Tepidamorphaceae > Microbaculum. The sequence continues at coordinate 1,316 of CAJQNW010000056.1, forward strand.
ATGTCGGCGAGCATGTGATCTTCTGCTTCGAGGAGACCCATCACCTGACGACGGGCCGCCCAGGCGCGCCACAGCTTCCATGTCTTCGCGACCAGCCGGTTGGTGATCGAAGAGAAAGAACTGCTCTTGCCGAGCGAAATGGTTCGTGTCGTCATGTCCGCCTCCTGCGCGGGATACACCTTCCCCGTTGGCTACCGGACTTTTCTTCGGCCCGGCGACCGCGAAGTCAGTGATGATTTCGATGACAGGAACATGGTGGAATCGCGTTGATTATTCCAACGAATGTTTTTAATGATATGCATCAGAAACGCTGATGGGGTGATCCATGGCCAATCTGATCGACGTCGATCTTCTTCGCACTTTTCTGACCATCGCCGAGACCGGCAGCTTCACGCGCGCCGCCGATGAGGTGCATCGCACCCAGTCAGCGGTTTCGATGCAGATGAAGAAGCTGGAAGAGCAGATCGGCAAGCCGCTTGTCGAACGCGGCGCCCGCGCCATTCGCCTGACGCCCGATGGCCTGAGGCTGCTCGAATACGCCCAGCGCATCGTTTCGCTCAGCGAGGAGGCCGTCTCTATCTTCTCCGAACCGGACCTGCGGGGCGTCGTCAACCTCGGTGTGCCCGACGACTACGCCGACCGGTTGCTGCCGCGCGTGCTTTCGGCCTTCGCCCGAAGCCATCCGCAAGTCGAGCTGATGGTAAGGTGCGACGGCTCGACAAGCCTTAGCGAACGGATCGAAAAGGGCGAGCTCGATCTCGCCATCGTTACCAATTGCGATGCGATGCATGGCGATCTGGCGCGCCAGGTGATCCGCCGCGAGGCGCTGAATTTCGTCGGCGCCGAGGAGCACGCCACCCATCTCGCCGATCCGCTGCCGCTGGCCGTCGGGCCGCAAACGTGCTCATGGCGTCTGACGGCTCAGTCCGCGCTTGATTCCGTCGGCCGGAAATATCGAGTCGCCTACACCAGCTCGGCCGCAGCGGCCCTTGTTAGTGCAGTGCTGGCCGGCCTGGCGATTACCATCCTGCCGGAAAGCGCCATGCGCTCGGGCATGCGCATTCTCACAGAGCGCGACGGGTTCCCCGCACTGCCGCCCTGCGATATCGGCTTTATCCGTGCCAAGCACGCCCGCTCGCCGATCCACGATGCGCTCGCCCACCACATCACGACACGCATCGGCAACCTGTCTGTGCCGGTGGTCGAAGCGGCCGAATAGCGGCGGCGACCGCCCCAATCGCGCGGCTACTTGCAGAAACGCTCGACAGTGCGGATCGCCTTTTCCGAGCCGAGCAGGCCGAAGGTGATCTCTCTCGGCTCGATATGGCCGACGACGGGTCCTTCCAGGCGCGCTTCCTTGCCCGACTTGAGCGCGGCGCGCAGCGTGGCCGAGATGTCGAGGTTGCCGCCCTTGCTGTCGGCGTCCGACAGGATGATCCGGTCGCCGGAGCCATACTGGCGCATCGTGAAGGACTGCTTGTCGACGGTGAGCGTCAACGGCGCCTCGTGGTCGAACTGCCATGTCTTTTCGTAGACGCCAAGCACCAGTCCGTCGCCGAGGCATTCGGCCGCCATCGATGCGTTGCCCGAGCGGGCCTCCGCGACGGCCATGCCCGGCCCGACCACCCGCCAGGCGGCCTGGCCGGTGCCGGCCAACGTCACGAATGCCATGATCGCCAGGGCAATCGTCAAAGTCGCCAGTCGTAATCTCATGTCTTCAGCCCCCAAGCTGTCGCCCGGTCTCAGGTCGTCCGCGGCTTTCCCAGCACGAACAGGTTGCCGGCCAGCGCCAGCGCCAGCCCCACGAGCGCAACCACTGTCCACTCGTATCCCTCGAAAAGCCAGGAGATGACAAGAGCACCGATCGGAAACATCACCGTCGCATAGCCGGCGCGACCGGGCCCGATGCGGCGCATCAAGGTGAGATAGCTGGTCATTGGCACCACCGTGGAGACGGTCGACAGGATCAGCAGGACCGAAACGTAGTTGGGGTCGGTACTGATTGTGAGCGGCTCGCCGATCGCCATGACGAGTAGCCCGAGCAGGCACGCTCCATAAAACATGCCCCATGCATTTGTGGAAATGACCGGCAGGCCCTGTTTGTGAATACCGAAGGCGACGATGTTGCCGAACGAAAAACTCAGGGTGCCGCATATCGCGGCCGCGAGCGCGATCAGCGCTGCGGTACCGCCGGCCGGCCGGTTCACTTCCGGCCAGTAGATCAATGCGATGCCGCAAATTCCGATCAGCGCGCCGATCAGCGCCCGCTTCCCGGTGCGCTGGCCGAGGAAAAGAGCGGCATTGATCGGGTTGAGAACCGTCGTCAGCGAGAACACGACGGCGAGCAGCCCGGAGGTCAGGAACTGCGCGGCATAGTACATCAGCGCGAAATTGGCTGAGAACATGAACGCGCCCAACGCCGCGAACCGCAGGTGCAGGGCGGCGGGAAACCGGATCCGCCGTCCCGGTAGCGCGACCCATGCAAACATCACCATGGTGGCAATGACGAACCGGTAGAACGCCGATTGCCAGACCGGAACGTCACCGACCTGCAGCTAGATGCCGATCCAGCCCGTTGACCAGAGAGCGACGGTGATGGCGTAGAGGCCGAGTTCGGCGGCGCCGAACGTGGTCGCGTTCGCACCCGAACCGGCAGTCGAGTCTGCCCCCGGGGTGCTCCCCGGAGCGTCCCTACTCAATAGGCGTACTCGGTGAAGACGCGGTCGATGTCGCCTTTCCACGGGCCGTGGAATTCCTCGAGCATGTGCTCGGCCGGCGTGACGCCGCTTTCGGCGATCTCGGCGAGTTCCTCGATGAAACGTGCCTCGTCGCTCTCGCCGCCGAAGCCGAAGGCGCGCTTCTTCAGCCCGTCGTGGGCGATGGCGACCGCCTCCTTGGCGATGTCCTGCACGGTCTTGTCGCGGAACACGGTCTTCAGCGCTGTCTTCGGCACCTCGTCGCGCAGTGCCTGCCGTTCTTCCGTCGTCCAGTCCTTGACTAGATCCCAGGCGGCATCCAGCGCGGTCTGGTCGTAGAGCAGTCCGACCCAGAAGGCGGGCAGGGCACACAGCCGGCCCCACGGCCCGCCGTCGGCGCCACGCATCTCGATGAAACGCTTCAGCCGGACTTCGGGAAAGATCGTCGTCAGGTGGTTGACCCAGTCTGACTGCGTGGCCCGCACGCCGGGCAGCTTGGCCAGCTTGCCGTCCATCAGGTCGCGGAAGGAGTCACCGGATACATCGTGATAAGTGTCGCCGCGCTTGACGAAATAGAGCGGCACGTCGAGTGCGTAGTCGGCATAGGCCTCGAACCCGAAGCCGTCGTCGAAGACGAAGGGCAGCATGCCCGCCCGGTCGTTGTCGGTGTCTTTCCACACTTCGCTGCGCAGCGACAGGAAGCCGTTCGGCTTGCCTTCGGTGAACGGCGAATTGGCGAACAGCGCGGTGGCGATCGGCTGCAACGCCAGGCCGACGCGCATTTTCTTGATCATGTCGGCTTCTGACGCGAAGTCGAGATTCACCTGGACCGTGCAGGTCCGGTACATCATGTCGAGGCCCATGGTGCCGACCTTCTGCATGTAGGCCGTCATGATGTCGTAGCGCTGCTTGGGCATTCGCGGCGTTTCCGCCCGCGTCCATTTCGGCGAGAAGCCTAATCCCAGGAACCCGATACCGAGGGGCTCGGCCACTTCGCGCAGCTGCGCCAGATGGCTGTTTACTTCCCGGCACGTGTGATGGATGGAATCGAGCGGTGCGCCGGACAATTCGAATTGGCCGCCGGGCTCCAGCGAAATCGCGCCGCCATGCGTCGGGTCGACGAGACCGATGATCTTGTCGCCGTCCAACACAGGCTCCCAGCCGAGCAAGGCCTGCATGTTGTTGAGGAGCGCCTGGATGCCGCGATCGCCCGCGTAGGGTACCGGCGAGCAATCGGTCTCGTAGAACCCGAATTTCTCGTGCTCGGTGCCGATCCGGAACGCGGACGCGGGTTTGCACCCCTGTTCCAGATAGGCGATCAGCTCGTCGCGGGTTTCGAGCGGCGTCGTATCAGTTAGGTCTCGGGCCATCGGGGAAGCTCGGATATCGGGTGGGACGGGCACATTACATAGGGCAGGGGCACAAGCAATCATCCCTTTCTGATCGCTGCCATCAGCCCCGCTGATCAGTGATCGATAGACGTTAACAATTGCAAACGCTACCGCCAGTCGCCTTTGACTGCCTGGATAAGCGTCATCGCCGCGATTCCGGCGGTGTCGGCCCGCATCACGCGGGGCCCAAGCGAGATCGCCGCGACATTTTCGGCACGTAGAAGGGCCTGCCGTTCCTCGCCGGAAAATCCGCCCTCCGGACCGATCAAAACCGCAAGAGGACCCTCCGGCACGGCCTGAAGAGCCGCGATCGGATTGGCGAGCAGCGCGGCTTCGTCGCAAAAAATCAGGGTGCGGCCCGGATCGCGGTCGGCCAGGAACCGCTCGAACGGGACAGGTTCGGCGACATCCGGTACCCAGAGGATGCCGCATTGCTCGGCCGCCTCGATGGCATTGGCGGCCAGCCGTTCGGTCTTGACGCGTTCGGCAACCGTATATCGGGTCAGCACCGGCTGCAGCAGGGAGGCGCCGAGTTCGGTCGCTTTCTGGGCGATGAAATCGAGCCGTGCCCGTTTGATCGGCGCGAAGCAGTAGTGAATGTCGGGTGGGGCGGTCTGCTCGCGCAGCTTTTCGGAAAGATCGGCCTCCGCGGTCCGCTTGCCCGTGCGCCGGATCGTTCCGCGCCACTCCCCGTCGCGGCCGTTGAACAGCGCCACCGGATCGCCATCGGCGCGGCGCATGACGTTCAGCAGATAGTGCGCCTGTTCGGCCGCCAGCGGCACCGGCGTTCCCTCAGCGAGCGGGCTTTCGACATAAAGGCGCGGCGCTTTGCTCATGTCGTTTCCATCAGGGCTTTCGGTAGCCTCGATTTTTCGTCCGCTCTCGTCTACCGTCCGCCGCGCTTAAACGAAACCCTGCAAACGCCGGCTCTTCACACATGGACATCACGCTCACCGAGTGCACCGACGCGGACTGGGAGACGCTGACGGCGTTCATGGCGGCCTTCAACGAGGAGGACGGGCACGGGTACGGTCCGGAAAACGAAGCGGCGCTGCGCGAGCTGATGGCCAACCCGTTGCACGGTCGCGCCTTGATGATCCGCCGCGACGGAGAGCCGGCCGGCTACGCGGTCCTGTGCTACGGCTTCGCGGTGGAATTTCACGGCCGCGACGGCTTTCTGGACGAAATCTATGTCGCGCCGGCTCATCGCGGCTATGGCGTCGCGGCGCACGCTCTGGAAGATCTTGTGGAGATTGCCCGGACCGACGGACTGAAGGCGCTGCATCTGGAAGTGATGGACGGAAACGAGGGCGCTATGCGGCTTTACCGGCGCGCCGGCTGGGAGTTCCGCCCGGCGCGCACCATGACGCGGTACCTGACCCGCGAGTCCGACAGATGACCATGCAGTCTGATCCGACGGCCCCCCTCGACGCGGTGCGCGGCCATTGGGTCGCCCGCATCGCGCCGGCCTGGGCGCGGCCCTATCTGCGAATGGCCCGTATCGACCGGCCGATCGGCTGGTGGCTCCTGTTGTGGCCGTGCTGGTGGTCGGTGGCACTGGCGTCCGTCGCCGCGGGCGCGCCATACCCGAACCCGTGGCACATCTTTCTGTTCCTTGTCGGCGCGATCTCGATGCGCGGGGCGGGCTGCGTGTGGAACGACATCGTCGACCGCGACATCGACGCCAAGGTCGAGCGCACCCGCAAACGGCCGATCCCGTCCGGCCAGGTGTCGGTCCTGCAGGCGGCGGTCTTCATGGCCGGGTTGTGCCTGATCGGCCTGCTGGTGCTGCTCCAGTTCAACTGGTTCGCGGTCGCCACCGGCTTCGCCTCGGTAGCGATCGTCCTCGTCTATCCGCTAATGAAGCGGGTGACGTGGTGGCCGCAGTTCGTGCTGGGCCTTGCCTTCAACTGGGGGGCGCTGATGGGCTGGGCGGCGGCATTCGGCTCGCTGTCCTGGGCGCCGCTCGCCCTTTATGTCGGCGGCATCGCCTGGACTATCGGCTACGACACGATCTACGCCCATCAGGACATCGCCGACGACGAACTGATCGGCGTCCATTCCACCGCCCGCCTGTTCGGTGGCAGAACCCGCGAGATGATTTCGCTGTTCTTCGCGCTGGCAACCGTGCTGTTTGGCCTGGCGTTCTGGTTCGCCGGCGCCGGCTGGCCGGCGTGGGCGGGGCTTGCAATAGGGGCCGGTCACATGGTCTGGCAGGTCGTCACCTTCCGCTACGACGATCCCGCCCGCTGCCTGATGCTGTTCCGCGCCAACCGCGACTACGGCTGGATCCTATTCGCCGGACTGATGGCGGACGCGGCGCTAGGAGCGATGGAGTGGGCCTAGGCCTTACCGCATCCCGAACTCCGTATCCTTGAACACGCCCTTGGCCGTGCGTTCC
>CAJQNW010000057.1 GCA_905479765.1 uncultured Tepidamorphus sp.
GAAAGCGCCCCGTCAGAGCCTGCAGCCCCAGGTCGATCACCGATGCCAGGTCCGACGACTTGCAGATACGGCAGCCGATAATCGTGTGAAAAGGGGCATACGTCACCATTTTCCGGTCGCCTTCTGATACGTCAGCCACAAAACTTCGCGGGTATATTTGGAGAAAATCCCGAGGAAACGCGTCTTGCTTTCGCCGCCCTTCCGTTCGCCGTAGAAAACCGGCACCTGAACGTGCGTCATATCCCCTCTCTGCGACATGAGCAGGAGGCGGAAAAAGTAATCGCCGTATCCCCAGAAAATCTTGTCGAAGTCCATTTCGAACATCTTTTCGCGCCGAATCGCGAAGAACCCGCTCAGATTGTCGTCCATGCGCGTACCCAGCGTCAGCCGCATGAAGATGTTGTAGAGGTAGCTCAGGTAGTACCGGAACCGGTTGGACATGCCTCCACCGAAAATGAAACGCGATCCGATGCCGAGATCGACGTGCTTCGATATCTCGTAGATCAGCACGGCATCCTTGGGCTCGTGATTGAAATCCGTATCCATGACCACGATGACCGCTCCGGTCGAGCTCTCGATACCCTCGCGGATCGAAACCGCAAGGCCGGGATTCGCCTCGCGCACAATGACCCGAACGCCTGCATCGGCAGCGAATTCCGACCGCACCGCATCCGCGGTCCCGTCTGGCGACCGGTCATCGACGACGACGATCTCGTAGCGCGCGCCGATCTCCGCGAACCGTTGGCGCAGCTCCTCGACCAACGGAATGATATTCGCCAATTCGTTGTAGGTCGGCAGCACGATGCTAACGTCCGGCCGCGCTCCGGCATTCTCGGCGTTTCGGCCCGACGGGTCTGGTGTCTGCTTGTCGTCGCTCATGTCACTGCTTCCGCCGGTATATGCTGCGCTGATCGTTTTCGTAGACCGGCTGCCAACCCGCAAGCGCCTCGACCGAAATAAGCGTCTTTTCGAACGGCGAAAGAACCAGCGTACTGACACCGAGATCGACCAGGAATTCAGCGGGTGCCTGATCGTACAGTTTCAGCACATTGGCCACGAAACGATCGGACGAACGGCGATCCGTCCCCTCTACAGTCGCGACGGGCCCGCCTTCGTATTCACTGATGTAGGGGTAATACACCAGCGCCTGCGCAAGACGGCTTGCCGCATAATCGTCTTCGCTCAGGAAAGGCGCGGGCTGGTTCTTTGCAAAATTCATCCGCCGTTCCATCTCCGCGGTTACGGCCCGGCGTGCCCAGTCTTCCAGCTTTGAGCGCGACAGTCCGAGTGCTTTCCAGGTGGCGACGAACCTCGGGAACTCGACCTCCGGGCGCCTGTTGGCAAGATCGGCGTTTCCGAAGACTGTCCGGACATTCGGCAGATAGACGGCGATGAACTCGATGTCGGGCCAATTGAGCGCCGCGACCGTTTCGCCGTCGGCGTTATCGCGCAGCCATGCGTAGGCATCCCATTGCCCCAGCGGCACAAAACGGCGATCGCTATCTAGATTGTTACGCAGCACGGTCGTGAACCCCACCGCCGGCAGGGCAAACAGGAGGCCGGCGGCAACGATCGCCGCAACGCCCGCCGTCTTCGGACCCACAATCCCACTGGAGGCTGCGTTCAGCCGTTCGAACAACGCAGCCAGGCGGTCGAGGAAGACCGCCGCGAGAACGATGAACCAGAGATGGTCGATGCCCCTGCCGAGGAAGCGGCCGCTATAGATCGGCGGCAGCAGCGCCGTGAAGCTCAGGACAATCGCGATAATACCGACGATCGCGACGACCCGGCGCAAAAGCGGTTGCCCCCAGGCCAGCGCCAGGGCGATCGCAAAGCTCGCCGTATATTTGCTGATCAGCAGCGACGGCAGCGTGGTCCACGCGATGCGGCTTTGCAAAAGCGCGTCTTCCGGACTGTAGACCGCGGAAATAAACGTATCCTCCGCGAAACCCGCCGAAAGTAGCTCGGGAATGCCGGCAACGGCCAGGAACGCCAGTGTCGTCAAGCCGATGGCCATGAAGTGGCGCAGTCCTGACCAGTCGCGCGCCATCAGATTGGCCGCGGCAAAACCGACCAGCAGCAGATAGGCGATCAGCGCGTGCGAGGGATAGCTGAAAGCCATAAGGCAAGCAGCCGGAATCGCCACGACCGTCAGCCAAACGCACCGGTGGCTGTCGACCTGGACCAGCAGCAGCGCGAAGGCGGCCAGCAGAACGAATGACAAGGACGGCAGAAGGAACCGGAACATGTCGCTGTAGCGGTAGGAGTCATACGGTGCTTCGGCGAACGTCATTCGCTGGTCCAGCCGCAGATCGGCGAGATGCCACCATTTGCCCAGGCCGGATAGAGTAACCGAGTCCGGCAGAACGGGAATGATCTGCCAGAACTGGAAATAGAAGGTCGCCAGAATACCGACCAGCAGCGTCATCCAGACGCGGCCGGTAACGGTCCGCGCGAATGCCATCGCCACGGCGAACCCGGCGATTGCCGGCAAAACCAGCGCCCACACCAGCGGAACGCGGGGATCGTCGATCAGTAATCCGGGGATCGCCGCGATCACATATCCAAGCCACCGGAAATGCTCAGGGCTGCCGGCGCCGGCTTCGATCGCGGCATTGGGCGGAAACGGCGGCACGTGACCGGCCAGCACCTGCTGGACCATCGGCGCGTAGTAGTACATGTCGCCGGCGCGATAGTTGCTGGAATTGAACAGCGTCCAGACCTGGCCATCGCGGCCGGCGATCAGGGGTACGAGTTCGGGCACCAGCACGATCAAGGCTGTCGCAATCGTCCCGGCGGCCATGACAAGCAGTGCATGCCGTTGCTGCCACGGCACCGTTGAGCGCATATCGTTGCCCGTCAAATCAGCCGACCTGCTCTATCGCGGCAAATCAAGCGCGCGCCGCTCGTAACGCAGACGTTCGAAGTCCGCCTTGACCATCTGGGCGACCATCTCGGCAAACGTTGTCTGGGGCTCCCAGCCAAGCTTGGCTTTTGCCTTGCTGGCATCGCCCAGCAGATAGTTGACGTCTGTGGGGCGGAAATACTCCGGATGCACGGAAATCAGCACCTCGCCGGTCTTGGCATCCCTGCCCGTCTCGTCGATGCCGCTGCCGTGCCATTCGATCTTGCGATCCACCTCCGCGAACGCCAGTTCCACGAACTCGCGAACCGTGTGCGCCTCGCCGGTCGCCAGCACGTAGTCGTCGGGCTCGTCCTGCTGCAGCATCCGCCACATCCCGTCGACATAGTCGCGCGCGTGCCCCCAGTCGCGCACCGCATCCAGGTTGCCCAGATAGATACGGTCCTGCATCCCCAACTGGATCGCGGCCACCGCGCGGGTGATCTTGCGCGTGACGAAGGTTTCGCCGCGGATCGGGCTTTCGTGGTTGAACAGGATGCCGTTGGAGGCGTGGTAACCGTAGGCATCGCGGTAGTTCCGGATGATCCAGTAAGCGTAGAGCTTGGCCACCGCATAGGGGCTGCGCGGCTCGAACGGCGTCGATTCCGACTGCGGCCTCACCAGCGTGTTGCCATAGAGCTCCGAGGTCGACGCCTGATAGAAGCGCATCGTCTTCTCCATGCGGAGAATACGGATGGCTTCCAGCAGCCGCAGCGTGCCGAGCGCGTCGGCGTCGGCGGTGTATTCCGGCGTTTCGAAGCTGACGTGGACGTGGCTCTGGGCGGCCAGATTGTAGATTTCGGTCGGCTGCGTCTCCTGCACTATGCGGATCAGCGCGGTGGCGTCCGTCATGTCGCCGAAATGCAGAAAGAAGCGCGCATCGGACTCGTGGCGATCGACGTAGAGATGATCGACCCGTTCTGTGTTGAACGACGAGGAGCGGCGCTTGATGCCGTGGACGATATAGCCCTTGTCGAGAAGGAACTCGGCGAGATAGGCGCCATCCTGCCCGGTCACACCGGTGATGAGCGCTACTTTTTTTGACATTTTCCGTCCTGCCGTTTGGCGGCACGTGCGCTCGCATCGCAGCAGGCACTATGCGCGATCGTCTTAAGCGTCGGGTGTGTACGATCTCCCCGCACGCTTAGCAAGGTGGGCTCCCGTCTCCAATCGCGGTGCGCGGACAGCAGCAACACGCGGTTTGCACTTGCGCGCTGGCGCCCGATATGATTCCCACGTCTGACGTGCCGGGCAGCAGCCGCTTAAGGACAGCGCAATGAAAATCTATCCTGTGATCCTGTCCGGCGGGGCGGGCACCCGACTTTGGCCGCTGTCGCGGGCCAACTATCCCAAGCAGTTCATCCCCCTGGTCGACGGCATGGAGGGTAGCCTGCTGGCGGCGACCGTGCGCCGGCTTCCCGCTGCGGCAGGTTTCATGGCGCCGACGATCGTTTGCAGCGACGCGCACCGCTTTCTGGTCCGCGACGAACTCGAGGACATGGCCGTCGAACCGCGCGCGATCATCCTCGAACCGGTGGCGCGCAATACCGCACCTGCGATCGCGGTCGCGGCGATGACGCTGTCCGAAAGCGATCCCGATGCGGTGTTCGTCGTCATGCCGTCGGATCACCTGATCGACGATGAGGCGATGTTTGCTGCCTCGGTGCGCAAGGCAGCCGAGGTCGCGGCGACCGGCCGGCTGGTCCTGCTTGGCGTAACGCCCGCCAAGCCGCACACGGGCTATGGCTACATTGGCCAGGGGCGCGCGCTGGACGGCGTCTCCGAGGGTGCCTTCGAAGTCAAGGCGTTCCACGAAAAGCCGGACATCGAAACGGCACGGGAATACACTGACAGGTCGGGATATTTCTGGAACAGCGGCATCTTCGTGTTGCATGCGGCCAGCTTCATCGCGGAACTGGAGCGCCACGCGCCCGACGTACTGCACGCCGCCGGCGACGCGCTGGCGAAGGCACGCGAAGACCTCGGATTCCTGCGGCTCGACCGCGAGGCGCTGGAGCAAAGCCCCAACATTTCCATCGACTACGCCGTGATGGAGAAAACCGCCAATGCCGCTCTTCTCCCGCTTGACGTCACCTGGAGCGACGTCGGTTCCTGGTCGGCGCTGTGGGAGCTTGCCGAACAGGACGAGGACGGCAATGCCGTCGCCCGCCCCGAAGGCGCGATGCTGACCGACACCCGCAACAGCTACGTCTACTCGCAGCGCGCCCTG
>CAJQNW010000058.1 GCA_905479765.1 uncultured Tepidamorphus sp.
CCGTCAACAAGGTGCGGTTCGGGCGCCTGTCGGAAGACGGCAGCGGCAACGACAACTTCCGCATCAAGCGCTACCTGTCGAAGGTCACGATCAATCCGGCGATCACGTTCGGCGTCGACTCCTATGTCGGATCGATCGCGCCCGGCAAGCTGGCGGACCTGGTGTTCTGGCTGCCGAAGTTCTTCATCGCCAAGCCTGAAGTCACCGTGAAGGGCGGGTTCATTTCGCACGGCGCGATGGGCGATCCGGCCGGATCGCTGATGACGTGCCAGCCGTTGAAGTATCGCCCGCAATACGGGTCGCTCGGCGCCAACCCGGCACGGACGAGCTATTCGTTCGTCACGCAGGCGGCGATCGACGCAGGCCTCGAGGGGCGGCTGCGCACGCACCAGACGCTGAAGCCCGTCAAGCGGACGCGCACGATCTCCAAGCGCGACATGGTCCACAACAACACCATGCCGAATATCGAGATCGATCCGGAGACCTACAATGTGTATGTCGACGGCGAGCGCATAACCGTCAAACCGGCGAAGACGCTTCCGCTGACGCAGCTGTTCTATTTCCGGTAAGGCGATGCCGGTCATCACCGAGATCGTCGGCCAGCTGGGCGACATCGACGAAAACTGCGGCATCGACCCCGTCGTGCTCAATTCGGAGGAGCGCGCCGCCGCGCATTTCGTCACCGAGACCGCCTCGGGTCGGGCCGTCAGGGTCTCGCTGCCGCGCGGGACCGAGCTGCAGGATGGCGACGTCCTCGAAATCCATGACGACTGGGCGGTGGTCGTCAGGGCGGCCCAGGAGGATCTCCTGCTCCTGTCGCCCGGCGACAGCTGGATAGAGTGGGCGGCGGCCTGTTACCAGCTCGGCAACCTGCACCGGCCCGCGCGCTTCCTCGACGACGGTGTGCTGACGCCCTGGGATCCGCTGGCGATGCAGATACTCCAGGGTCTGGATATCAAGGTCGCACAAGTCCGGCGGCCCTTCGTCGGTCGCCGGTTCGGCGCGGCCAACAACCACCATCACGATCACGACCACGACCACGATCATAGCCACGACCACGACCACGACCATAGGCACAGCCATGACGACGGCAAGGCGGGGCATGCTCACGGTCCTCTCGGCACCGGGGTGGACACTTGACCGGGGCGGCCAACCTTTCGAACGGGGGGAACAATCTCCTTTCCCTGCTCCAGATAACCAACTCGGCCTTTCCGACCGGCGCCTTCACGCACTCCTACGGGTTCGAAACCTGGATCGACGGACGCGTCGTCGACGACGCGGCGGAGGCGCGCAAGCGATGCCGGCAGTGGCTGCGGTTCGGCGTCGCGACCGGCGACGGCGTTGCCGTGGCAATCGCGTTCCGCAAGACGCTTTACGACGACATGCGGGGGCTTGCCGCGCTCAACGACCTCGTCGATGCGCTGAAGCTGAGCCGGGAAACCCGCGAAGCGTCTAAACAGACCGGCGCGGCACTGCTGTCGGCCTGCCATGACGTGTTCGACCTGCCCGAGACGGACCGGCTCTCCTGCCTGGCCGACGATGAATCGGTGCGGCTGCATCACGCGGTTGTCTACGGCGTCGTTGCCGCCGGGCTCGGATCCACCGAGGGTGAAGCCGTCGAGACCTTCCTTTGGGGCGGCTTGTCGAACCTGGCTTCGGTGATCGGACGGCTGGTGCCGCTCGGCCAGGTCGACGTGCAGCGCATCGTCGCGACGTCGGCGCCGCTTATCGAGGCGTGCGCGGAAATCGCGCGCAGCCGGGACGAAGCCGATATGTGTTCACTCTTCGCCAGTCTCGATGCCGCCTCGATGCGGCACGAACGACTGCCGACGCGACTTTGCATTTCCTGATCAGCGGCACCTGGGAGACGATGATGCGAAAACCGATTCGACTTGGTATCGCCGGACCGGTGGGTTCGGGCAAGACCCACCTTCTCGTTCAGCTCTGCCGTGCCCTTGGTCCCCGATATTCGATCGGCGTGATCACCAACGACATCTTCACCACCGAAGACGCGGAATTCGTTACCCGCAGCGGCGCGATCGATCCCGCGCGGGTTCTCGGTGTCGAGACCGGCGGCTGTCCCCACACGGCGATCCGCGAGGACGTGTCGATGAACATGGCCGCGGTCTCACGGCTGACCCGGCAGTTTCCCGATCTGGATCTCATCATCATCGAAAGCGGCGGCGACAATCTGGCCGCGACGTTCAGTCCGGAACTCGCCGACAGCCACATCTATGTCATCGACGTCGGCCAGGGCGAGAAGATCCCGCGCAAGGGCGGGCCGGGGATCGTCCGCTCGCCGCTGCTGCTGATCAACAAGATGGATATTGCCTCGATCGTCGGCGCCGATCTCGAGGTGATGGATCGCGACGCCAAGAAGATGCGCGGCTCCAAGCCCTACTGTTTCTGCAACATGAAAACGGGCGAGGGGCTCGACGAGATCGTTAGCTGGATCGAGAACGACGTGCTGATGGTCGAGCCCGCATGATGGGGAACGCTGTCAGACAGGTGGTGCGCCCCGATCCCGCGTGGACGGTCGGAAACCACGCGTTGATGAACCTCCGGGCGGTTCGCCGCAACGGCCGCACGGAAATCGATCCCAGCAACTGGCGCATTCCCTATCAGTGGCAGGGAACGCACTACCAGGACCACGATGACCAGCCCTTCCTGCTGCTGATCAACAGTGGCGGCGGGTTCGTCGAAGGCGATGTCGCCGAATTGCACGCGTCCCTCGACGCGGACACGCGCGCGCTGATCACCACGACGGCGGCGAGCAAGTTCTACAAGTGCCTGGACGGACGGACCTCGCGCGAACTGGTCGATCTGAGCGTCGGCCCGGGGGCAATGCTGGAGTACTATCCCGACGAGTCGATTCCCTTCGCGCGGTCCCGGGTGGACCGCCGCACCCACATCAGCCTGGAGGCGACGTCCTCGCTGTTCGCCACGGACATGGTGTCGGCCGGCCGCATCCATTTCGGCTCGGGCGAAGCCTTCGGTTTCGACGCCCTGCGTTCGGAATTCATGGTTTCGGTCGACGGCCGGGCCCTTGTCTGCGACCGGCTCATCGCCGACAGTACCGACGAGGTCGAGGCGCTGCGCGATCTCTGGGAAGGCGCAAACCACATGGCGACCGTCGTGTCGTTCGCAAGCGCGTTCCCGGCCGAAATCGAAGCGTCCCTGGAGCATGCCTTGAGCGGCCTGCCGCTTCGGACGTTCGGCGCCAGCCGGATGGATAACCTGGTCGTTTGCCGGATCCTGGCGGACGAGTGCTGGGCGTGCCACGAGGCGATCCAGGCCGCGTGGTCGGTGCTCAGGCCCCATTTCGCCGGGAAGCCCGCGCGCCCCATACGGAAGTGCTAGCGGCCGGTCGTCGCCGGCCCGGCACGGGTTATCGCCCTCCGTCTGCAACCCCGGATATCGGTTGGGTCAGGCGGATTGAACATATCGCGGGCACTTCTCCGCAATTGACCGAACTTTCATCGCTTTTGATGAAAACACCCTAAGGGAGAGTTTCCCTAAACTATTGGAAATATTGGCAATTTCCCCACTCTCGCAGTGGCACGCAAATTGCTGATTTCAGGATATCCGCTCACTACGGGCGAAAAACCTGTTTTCGCCGCCGAGCGATGAATCGAACACTCACCGTGCGTTCGAGAAAGTGAGGCGCGTTTTGCTCGCTACCGCATTGGAGCTCAAAGGCAGTGAAGTACGCCGGCGAGTTCTGGAGACCGAAAATTTCGAGGGTGCCCTCGACCTTCTCGCCGAATTCACCGGCGATCTTGGCTTCACCCAGGTTCTGTACGGCTACATCCCGGTGGCGCCGCGACTGCCGAACGGGGACTGGTTGCCGCTCAAGCTGAATGTGCGCCACTTTCCCGATGGATGGGAAGAAGGGTGGGAGCCCTTCATGCGGGTCGATCCCTACTACAGGGCGTGTTTCGAGGGAACGTTTCCCATCGATTGGTCCGATGTCCAGAGCCGCGACGACCTCACGGCCTCGCAGCGGTCCGCATGCGACTACCTCGGCGACTTCGGCCTGTCGCACGGCGTCACGGTTCCGGTGCACCTGCCGTTCGGCCGCTTCGCCGTGATGAGTGCGATCGCGGACAGATCCTGCAAGAACTGGCACGCGGTCCAGCAGCAGGCGAGCGAGCCGCTGTTCAAGCTCATGCATATCTTCACCAAGGCGATCCACGAGCTCCATTACGAGGACCAGATCCCGGTCATCCAGCCGGTCAGGCTGACGCCGCGCGAGCGCGAATGCCTGAGCTGGGCATCGGCCGGCAAGACCTCCGCCGAGACGGCGATCATCCTGGATCGCTCGGTCGAGACGGTTCGGCTCCACATCAAGAACAGCATCTCCAAGCTGGACGCGACCAACCGCTCCCACGCCGTCGCCACCGCGGTTCAACTGGGCCTGATCTAGCCGTCATATGGCCAGGTAGGTCTTCGCCGTTTCAGGGTCGTCCAGCTCGTCCGGCGCCAGCGTGGCGATCACCGCGCCGTTGTCGATCACCACGCAGCGATCGGCGACCGCCTGGATCAGGCTGAGGTTCTGCTCGACGATAACGACGGTCAGTCCCTGCTGCCTGCTCAGCAGCCGGACGGTGCGCCCGATTTCCTGGACGATGCTCGGCTGAATGCCTTCCGAGGGTTCGTCGAGCAGCATGATGTCCGGCTCGCCGACGAGGATCCGGCCGATCGCGAGCTGCTGCTGCTCGCCGCCGCTCATCGATCCGGCGGGCTGCCTGAGACGCTTCTTCAGGATCGGGAAGAACTCGAAGGCCCGCTCCAGGTTCGGCTGCGACGCGGTGCCGACACCGGTGCCGAGCGCGAGATTGGCGCCGACCGTCAGGCGGCTGAAAATGCCGCGTCCCTGCGGCACGTAGCCGATGCCGAGTTTCGCCCTGGCCGAGGTCGGCAGGGCCGTCACGTCCTGCTTGCGGAACGTGACTGTGCCGCTGTGCGTCTGCACCTCGCCGATGATCGTCTTCATCAGCGTCGTCTTGCCGACGCCGTTGCGGCCGATGACGGCGACGATTTCTCCCGGCGACACCGTCAGCGACACATCGTTGATGATGCGGACGCGACCGTAACCCGAACATACCGAAGAGAGTTCCAGCATCATGATGTTTTCACGCCGTACCAAGATAGATGCGCCGCACGTCCTCGTTGGCGGCAATCTCGTCGAAGCTGCCTTGCGCGAACAGACGGCCGTAGTGGAGGACGCTGGTGCGCGCCTTCAGACTGCGGATGAAGGCCATGTCGTGCTCGATGACGATCACCGTCACGCCGGACGCATTGACCTCGTTGATGATCGCCGCGGTCTGTTCGGATTCGTCCTGGGACAGGCCCGCCGTAGGCTCGTCGAGCAGCAGCAGTTCGGGATCCGACGCCAGCGACATGGCGATCGCCAGCCACTGCTGCTGGCCGTGAGAGAGTTGCTGGACCGGTCGATCCTCGCTGCCGGGCAGGCGGACCTGCGCCAGCATGGCGCCGACGCGCGCAGGTATCTGCGCGGGCGCGTGCTTGCGGCGGAGCGGAACGAACAGGTTCTGGTAGACGGTGAGCTCCGGGAAAACGCGCAGGTTCTGGAACTTCACCGAAAGACCGAGGCGCGCCCTGCGGTAGGCCGGGTACCGGGTCACGTCCTCGCCCTTGTAGACGACGCGGCCCGACGTTGGCCGTTCCGTTCCCATCAGCATCTTGAAGAACGTGCTCTTGCCGGCGCCGTTGGGGCCGAGCACGCAGTGGACCTCCCCGGTCTGTACCGACATCGACAGTCCGTCCAGGGCGTGAACACCGCCGTACAGCTTGTATATGTCGACCACTTCCAGGATCGGCGCGGTCGGATCGGGCGCATGCGGCACTGTCATCGTGGTCGATGGCTCGCTCATGTGACGGACTCGCGGCTGCGCGCCGGCATTCCGCCGCGCCGGCGGACCGTCCGTCCGATCCATGCGCCGGCGGTGGCGATGATGCCCTCGGGCGCCAGCAGCATGGCGAGCACCAGGATCACGCCGAGCGCCAGCAGGGAAATCTCGCCAGAACTGGTGAGTTCCAGCGAGATCCAGCTCAACAGCATCGTGCTGACGATCACCGACGTGAGATCGCGCCTGCCGCCCACGGCGACCCAGATGACGACCAGGATGTTGGGTGCGACGCCGAAACCGTCGGGATGAATGTAGGTGCCCCAGGCGGTATAGAGCGCGCCGGAGAAACCGGCGATGGCCGCCGACAGGCAGAACACGGCGAGCTGCACCAGGCGCACGTCGTACCCGAAGGTCTCGGTCCGGTCGAGGTCCTCCCGGCAGGCGATCAGAACGTATCCGAAGCTCGAATTGACCAGCCAGCGCAGACCCAGATAGATGGCCGTCGTCAGGCCCAGCACGAGCCAGTAGAACTCGCTCCGGCGGCCGTCGAAGGCGATAACATAGTCACCGAACCCGAGGATCATGTTGGGGATCGAGGGATCCGCCGACGTCGCCGGCCGCAAGCCGTTCATCCCGCCGAGAAACGCCGAGCCGATCGTATAGCTGGGGTCGGCGGTCTGCCGCATGAACAGGCCGAGCAGGAGCGACACGACGAGCATGAGGATGGCGATGTAGACGCCCTTCAGCCGGCTGTAGAACATCATCCCGCCAAGCACCGTGGCGAAGACCACCGGGATCGCGATGCCGGCCAGAAGCGCCAGGTCCGTGTTGCCCTGGGCGTCGATCAGGTTGATGCCGACCACGCCGAACGCGTAGCCGCCGATGCAATAGAACGAGGCCTGGCCGAGGCTCAGAATGCCTCCGTACCCCCAGATCAGGCACAGGCTCATGGCAAGAATGCACGATATCAGGATGTTGCTGGCGTTGATGACCTGATAGCGGGAGACGAGAAGGGGAAGTGCCACCAGCAGAGCCAGTCCGAGCAGCCAGGCGCACCAGAAGAAGGCGCTGTTTCCAAGCGTCTGCGGACCGTTCAGGCGCCGGGATATGCCGGCGACGAGGGGGTTCGGCTGCGACATGCCCCTACCTCTGCATCGATCGCATGCGACGCCGTTCGATGAAGTCCGAGATGCCGGACGGCATGGCGAGCAGGACGACGAACGCCGCTGCCATGATCGAGACGTAGCCGATGTACTGATTGAAGACATTCGAGGTGATGGTCTGCACGCCGGCCAGATAGGCCGCCGCGTAGGCCAGGCCGAGCACCGCGTTCGCGCCGCCGCCGATCACCACCGTGATGAACGCGAGCGGCGTGTAGGACTGGCCGAAGAACGGCGAGACCGCGGCCGTCATGGCGAACATGCCGCCCGCGATTCCGCCGAGCGCGGAGCCCAGGCCGAATGTCGTGGTGTAGACGCGCCGGGTGTTGACGCCGAGTGCCTCGGCCATGCGCGGGTTTTCCATCGCGGCGTGCGCGCGGTTGCCGAACGCGGTGTAGCGGAAGAGCATCCAGATCCCGACGATCATCGCGACAGCCACGCCGAACAGCACCATGCGATAGACGCCGAAGGAGAAGTCGCCGACGCTGAAACTGCCCAGCGGTGTCGGCATGTTCATGGTGGAGGGGCCCAGCAGGACGAGAACGCCCTGGCTCAGGATCAGGCTCAATCCCCACGTGACGACGAGTGAGGAGAGCAACTGGTTGTAGAAATGCCGAACGATCAGGCGCTCGATGATGATGCCGGCGGCACCGGCGGCGCATCCCGCCAGGGCGATGGCGAGCGGCACGGGGGTGCCCGCGTTGTAGGTCAACGTCGCGACATAGGCCCCGATCATCATCAGCTCGCCGTGGGCCATGTTGATCACGCCCATCATGCCGTAGATGAGGATGAGGCCGACGGCGGCCAGGATCAGAAAGGCGGCGTTGTCGAAGTACTGGTAGAAATAACTGACGATCTGCCCGACGAAATCCAACTTCTGTCACTCCAGTGCCCGATGAGCCTTACGGCACGAAAGGCGGCGCCGACCTTCTGATCGGCGCCGCCCAGAGACGCTTACTTGTCGAAATAGGGCGCCCAGGCCGGATTGTCCGGCGGAAGATACTGCCGCCCCGGCGCTTCCTTGCGCATGTCGACGTCGATATCGCTGAGGAAGGTCGGCTCGGTCATGCCGAGATCCGACACCAGTTCAAGCGAGTGATCTTCGTTCACCTTGAACAGATAGGTGTGCATCGCCGCGTGATGCTGATCGCCGCGCAGGATCCACGGCCCGCCGGGGGCATCCGGCAGAGAAATGTCCGCCTGCAGTGCGTCGATCACCTTGTCGGTGTCAACCGTTCCGGCCGCTTCCCAGGCCTTCGCCATCGCCTTGACCGCGACATAGCCGAAACCGGCATGTTCGTTGACGTAGACCACCTCGGGAAACATCTCGCGAATCTTCTTCGTGAAGGCTTCGCTCGCCTCGCCGGGCACGTCCTCGATATAGGCAGGCGGGACATAGAGGTTGGCAAGCGACGGCGCCGCGAAGCGCTTGTGCTCGTAGCCGTCCGAGATCGTCACGTTGGACCAGACCGGCGTCTTCAGACCCGCCGCCTGGGCCTGCGGGTAGAACTGGACCTGATCACCGCCGACCAGGCAATGCACCTGGAAGTCCGGCTTGATGCCCTGGATCTTGTCGATGGTCGCCTGCCACTGCGAGACGCCGAACGGAAAGTACTCCTCCATTTCGATATCGCCGCCGTTCAGTTCGGCTGCCACGCGGACCCATTGGCCGATCGCCCGGCAGAAATTGTAGTCCGCGCCGATGAACGTCATCTTCGGCCCGATATTCTCGATCATGTACTTGATCGCCGGCAGCACCTGCTGCTCGGGCGTCGGCCCGGAGAAGAAGGAGTATTTGTCGGCGATGCCGCCTTCTCCCTGGTTGTTGTGCCAGTAGATGACCTTGTTGCGGACGACCTCCTGGCGGGCTGCCTCGCGCTCGGCGCCCGTGTAGCCGGCCATGACCACGTCTGCTTCGTCTTCGAAGACGCAGCGCTGGGCCAGCTGCTGATAGCGGTTGACGTTCGACTGCCCGTCATAGGAGACGAGCCGCACCATCTTCTTTTGGCCATCGACCTCGATGCCGCCGGCGTCGTTTATCTCTTTCACGGCGAGTTGATAGCCGTAAGTCTTCGGCGTTGCCATGATCGAGAAGTCGCCGGATAGATCGTCGATCGTGCACAGCACGATGTCGTCCTTCGCCGCGGCGGGCGTGGCGGTGAAGGTCGCCGCGAAGCCCAAAGCCGCTATTGCGAGTGGCAATATGCCTGCTGAATTCGTTCGGATTGATGTCATCGCTGTTCCCCTTGATATGAAGCCAGACTTGCGGCCTCACGCGTGTCGAGCACCGCAAAACCTTAAGGCAGTGCCATCACCGCGGCGAACTACCCGATAGGGGGAGGTGGAACAGGGACGCTTGAACAGGCCGGCACCCTGACAATGGCCGGGACGCCGTCCCAGCCGGCAGGTGCCGGCAGTTCGTCTTGTCGGCGGAGGGCAATGAAAAGCGCGATGCGGACGAACAGCTCGGCCGGGGTTACTCGGACAGCTCGATCGGCTGGCGCGCGCCGGACAGGAATTCGCCGAGACCGTTGAGTTCTTTCACGTGGTCGCAGAAGACCTTGAGGACGACCAGCAGCGGGACGGCGATCAGAATGCCGACGACGCCCCAGACAAAGCCCCACAAGGCCACCGACAGCAGGATGACCACCGGATTGAGTTCCAGGCGGCGACCAAGGATAAGCGGCGTGATGAA
>CAJQNW010000059.1 GCA_905479765.1 uncultured Tepidamorphus sp.
AGGACGTCGGCCAGATCGTCGCCGGGTTGAAGGAAAGCAACCGGCCCGAAGTTACCCAGCACTACCGCGCACACCGGCCGTGGGGCTGGTACGAACCGCTGAATGTCGGTCCCCGGTTCCAGGTCAAGCGTCTACACGTCAAACCGAAGGCCAAGCTGTCGCTGCAGATGCACCATCACCGCTCGGAGCACTGGGTGGTGGTGACGGGCACCGCGAAGGTAACGGTCGAGGGCGTGGAGACGCTCGTGTCGGAAAACGAGTCCGTCTACATCAGCGCCACGCAGTGGCACCGGCTCGAGAACCCCGGCAAGGTGCCGCTGGAGATCATCGAGGTGCAGTTGGGCAGCTATCTGGGCGAGGACGACATTGTACGCGCCCAGGATGACTACAACCGGCTTGAGGACGAATGAAGCCGTCCCCGCATGGTTTCAGGCAGTCATCCGCTTCCATAGTCTTTTGAAGATGTTCGTCCGGTTGTTTCCAACCTGCCTGTCGATTTCCGCCCATATCCGCTCCGCGGATTTGCCGTCGCGATAGATATCCAGTTGCCCCTCGCCTTTTGGCCGGGTCTCGATTTCGCGGAGGCGGTCTCTCAGTTCAAGATAATCGTCGGCTTCAGACGCAAATCCAAGCTCCGACAGCCTGAACGGCCACTCCGTCTTGTCTATTCGAAAGGCAATCACTTCGAGCCCGATCGAATACGCCTCAAAGGCCAGTGAGCTGTAGTAGGTGACGCAAACGTCGCATTCCATCAATCGGGGAAGCGACTCCTTGTCACTGATCTTTATGTCCGTTCGGCCGGACAGGAATTCCAGCACCGGCTTTCGATTGGTCTCCGGATCCTTTGGATGGAATCCGACAGTCAACCGGTAACCCGGCAACTCGTCGAGGGCCCTAATGACCTCCGCGATGTAGGGTATGTTGTAGTCGTATTTGGACGTTTGGAGCGCCAGAAAGACCGACTTTCCATCCCGCTCCCTCTTGCTGAACTCGGCGCGCAGCGGTGCGGTTATCCGATCCATCCGCGGCGATCCGGCCAGGACAAGATTGTCGTCCGGTATCTTGAAAAACGATCGATAGACGTCTCGCGACGCCACATCGGCGCAAAACACGGTCTTCGCATTCGGCGCCCAGTATCTGGACGATTTCGCAAGCGTTCCGCACTGCAATTCGAAAGTCGGTATGCCGAGCTGGTTTGCCGCCTCGACCGCGACACGGCTTATGAGCGTCCTTCCCGGAGAAACGAGCAGGAATTTCTGTTTGGTAGCCGTCAATGCGTACGAAAAAATGCTGAAATAGAAGCATCCATCAATTGTAGCATTTATAAGGCTTTTAATTCCAATCCTGTAGAATTCTTCATGAATAACAAAATCATTGTGTTCAAAGTATTTTTTAGAAGATACTTTATAAGCCTCCTCATATCCCCTCCTAAGTTTAAGTATATCATCAGATTCCATATAGCGGCTTCCGCTCGGAAGAGAAATATATTGAGCCTTTCCACTATATAACATCCCGTTGACGTCCAAGCTTAAAGCATTATCGGAAATTTTAATATTTGAAGAATAAACTTTATCAACCAGAGAAATAACACTATCTCTATAAAAAGGGTCCGATGTTCTAAATAGAATTAATCCACCCTCATAAGATAATTTATTCCTATATATATCTATATCAGCTTCAAAATTAGCCGTCTTTTTTATAGAAACGATTGAATGATATTTCAAATTATCACTTGTATTTAGCTTAGTAAATATTTCATCGTAGTTCGCTGATATTTGAAGGTCGGTAATAATAATATTGCATCTAAATTCATTCA
The DNA here is from genome assembly GCA_905479765.1 of uncultured Tepidamorphus sp. Classification (GTDB taxonomy): domain Bacteria; phylum Pseudomonadota; class Alphaproteobacteria; order Rhizobiales; family Tepidamorphaceae; genus Microbaculum. The sequence continues at coordinate 1,817 of CAJQNW010000059.1, forward strand.
ATTCCAGAACTTTTTTGGTTACATGCAATAGTATTGCACTCTGACCTGTGATATAAACATCAGAACAACCCAATTTTTGAGCATATTCATTTAGCATTATTAATTGCTTATATTGAAATGCATATGAATCCGCGCTTATCAACGCAATTGAGTCTCTAATTTTTAAAAATAACTCACCTATTGGAAAAAAATATTCGTCCAAGTTATAAACTATTTCCCTGCACAAATCTTGACTATTCTTATATGTCCCATCATCATCCAATCTGCCGATTAGATTAAAGAATTCTATAGATTCCGCCTTAAACGGAATCTGTGTTTCAAGCAATTCATCATAAATTACCCGCGTTGCGCAAATTATATGCGCGCCTTCGAAACTTTTCTTGTCTAGACCGGAGAGATCTATTTTGTATAAATCAGTATTGTGGGAAGCAATGTAGATCAACTTGACCATGGCACCCTCCCCGCCTACTGAAACGTCTGCACTCGGGATCAGGCCCGCAGGCCTCGAACCGGCCGGCGGCTGTCGAAGCGGCGTCGCAATCGGCCTGATACGCACAATTGAACAGGTCTGCGCCGGTTTGACCGATGCCGGAAACGGCTCGTCGACGCCCCGTCCTCATGCGATGGCGGCCGAGACCGGAGCTCTCGCCGACGTAAGGGCGTCGACCAGTGCGACCGAACGTTCGTAGTCCGCGAGGTCGGCGCCTGGAGCCGGCAGGCTGCCGGTGCGAAGAAGCTCGGAAAACGCCTGCGCCTGACCGTAGAATCCGGCCTTGAACTCCGCGTCGGGACCCGCTGGCTTGATCAATTCAGCCGGCTGGCCGCGCCGAAGCACCTGCAATTGCTCGACCGGCTGGTAAACCAGCATGAGATCGGTCGCATACACCGCAAGCCGCCAGCCGCCGGGCGCGTACCACTGGGCGTTGTAGACCCCCTTGGCGCCGGACAGGAATCGTATGAAGCCCATATAGCTGCGGTCTTCCCGATCGACGACGTCGTTGAAGACGTCGACGGTCTCGAATTCACCGCCGAACAGGCGGAAGAGATCGACCATGTGCACCGAGTTGGCAAATTGCCACAGTTCCTTGGTGCGGGCACTTTGCTTGTCGGGAACGCGGGCAACATCCTCGGGCATATGCACCTCGACCGCCCGCACCCCTCCAGCCGCCTCCGCCATCTCCAGCCCCTGCCCGATGACTTCATAGAAGCGCCGGTTGAGCCCCACCATGACGGGCGCCGTCACCGCCGTGCGCACGGCACGCGTCTCTTCGAGCGAAAGCCCGACCGGTTTTTCGAGAAACATCGGCAATCCCAGCGATGCCAGTTCGATGGCGGCCTCAGCCATCGCGTCGGCGGGAGCCACCACCCAAAGGGCATCGGCTTCCGGCTTCGCCATCACGGCTTCAAGCGTTCGCCCGCGCGGCAAATCGTTGGCGGCGGCGAAGGCGTCTGCCTTGTCCTGGCTGCGCGAAACGCAATAGACGACATCCACGTCCGGCACATTCCGAAGCACTTTCGCGTGGAGTGCGGCCATTGGCCCCACGCCGACCAATCCGACACGTGCCCTGGCCATTCAACACGTTCCTTCGTTTGTTACCGGCAAGCTAGCATGGCCGTTTTTTTGAACAAGCGCGGATACCGCGCGGATAGCGAGAGATAGCGGGTCGCTCTTTTTCAGTCCAAAGCTGTGCGCGACGCGACGAAGCCGAAAAGCCCAGGTTTCCGGTAATAATGGCGTGCGCTCCCGAACCTTGACTACCATACGAGTTCGTGCCATTTCCCAAGCAATCGGCAGTGGGGTGCGGAACCGGTAAGAATTGCATCCTACACTTGCAACGGCGCTTGGGTTTCCGGAGTGATACTGGTACGCGCCATCGCGGTGCAAGGCTCAATTCCTTATCATCTTCAGCTTCCTGAAAGTATGCCGAGTATCAGAATCGGATACAGTCGACCACCAATCGATGTTGGCCGTTCGAGTTGAGAATGCAGGGCCATTGCGTCGAGAATCTTTTCACGCCGAAAGCAAGGACTGGTCCGTGACCGATTCGGATGCGCCACTGATTAGCATCTGCATCCCGTACTACGCCGGTGCCGGCACCATCGCGCGGTGCGTCGGCTCGATCCATTCACAGAAGATCGAGGGGCTAGGCTGCGTCATGGAGCGTGGCCTCGTCGAAGTCATCGTCACCAGCGACGATCATTCAGACGAAGCTCGCGACATCCTCGGCCGCCTCGCCGCAGCGTTCGGCATCAAGGTCATCTTCAATCAGGAACGATTGGGCCTGTCGGGAAACTGGCAGGCCGCGCTGGCTGAAAGCCGCGGCGAAGTCGTCACCCTCATGCATCAGGACGACTGGTACAATCCGGGCTGCCTCGGGGCCGCATGGCAGCATTTCCGGGACGAGCCAAAGCTGGCGATGCTGGCTTTCAATGCCATGTTGTTCAGTCATGGCATCGGGCCCCAGTTAGACGATGACAGCGGGGATTGGAGCGGTGCGGAATATCGTGAGCGGCTGTTGGAGTTGAAAGGGGCGTATGCGCCCAGTGTAGTCTTTTTCCGCCGCACGAACCTCCCGGCCGACGGACGGTATTATCTGCCTCTCTACAACTGGTGCCCCGAGGTCATCCTCTATTACAATCTGGCCAAGGCCGCGCCCGACGCACGCATCCGCTTCGACAGCCGGCCACTGGTGGCCCGCGGGCTTGGAGCCGACCAGTACAGCCAGAACAATGAGGATGCCCGCGTCAACGATTACGTGAACCTTTGGAAGGCCCTGGCAGCCGAGCCCGGTGTCGACGGCGCAAAAGTCGGAACGGCGGTCCTGCGAAGCCTGCTGAAGCGCGCCCAGAACATCCAGAAAAACAAGAGCATCGCCAATGTTCAGCGCGGCGCCGTAGGCTTCGACTATTTGATGACGCTCCTGGAGCATCCCGACATTCCCGCGTTGATCGAAGCCGATCCGTCCGCGCTGATCGAATTGGTCCCGTCAATGGGCCGGCCGGGCAAGCTCGATTCCATCCTGCTGCGCGAAGCGGTGATGATGTCGGGAGTGCTCGAGCGCGTCAGCGCCGAGGTTGCAAAATCCATAGAGTCGGCAATCGACGAGCATTTCGTCCCGGATCCTGAACTGCGCACGTTAGTGCTGGCCGGAAAAGAACGGATCCAGACCTCGGATTCCTTCCTGAGCCCCGTCATCATTTGCGGGTTCCATCATTCGGGAACCCGCCTGCTGGCCGAAATGCTCGAGGCGGTCGGCGTCTTTCAAAAGACCAACTCGCCGACCCACGAGTGGACCTACATCCAGGCCCTCAATACCGTGGTCCTGCCCGAGTGGTGGTCTGCGGATGCGATCGATCAGTTCGACGAGGCCAGGGGCGCTGAGTTCCTCCACCATGAGGTGCTCGCATACCGGCTGGCCGCGGCCGGCTATGTCGATGGGCCGTGGGGGCAAAAAGACCCTCGCGACAGCGTTACGGTGGGAGCCTGGCTGCGGGCCTTCCCGCATGCGCGGATCGTCAACCTCGTTCGTGATCCGAAGGATGTCATCGGCACCCTCCCCGCCTCCTACGCCGCCTATACGCCTGGCGGCAAGCTGCCGCAGAATGACGTCGAATGGTGGGCGCGCACCTGGTTGGCCTACCTGCGCAGGACCCGCGCGGCGATGCAGAAGGCCGAACACGCGATCGAGGTTCGCTTCGAGGATCTGTGCGCTGAGCCGGTCGCGACAATTCGCGCTGTCGTCGACGCGCTGGACCTCGATTGTTCGGTCAGCGCGAAGGACTTCGCGTCGATGTCGATCAAGAGCGGCAAGGTCGGCGTTTACCGCAATTGGATTGCCCAAGGCCGACTGAGCCAACAGTCCGCCGCCAAGCTCGAGGACCAGATGGCCGGCGTATTGGCAAAACCGTGGCGCGCCATCCGGCAAAAGCAATTGGTCGAGCCTGAAGCGTGACGGATCACCTATCGCCCGTCGCCCCGGCCAATCCGTTACTCAGCGAGAAAGATGCGGCGGACAACGCCCGGCGGCAACCGCTCCCGGAAAATTATTCCGTATGGAATGATCGGCATCCCGGCGCGGACATCTACATCATCGGGGCGTCGCCGCAGTTGGTCCGTCTCAGCGAAAAGCAGGTCCAGGCACTTGCCGACGCGGTTGTGATCGGCGGCAACAATACCTTTTACAAGATCCCGCTCACCTACATGCTGTCCGCCTATCAGATGGAGATCTGCAAGGCGGCGATGCATCTGCCGGCCACGTCATTGATTCACATGCGTCTTCCAGGAGAAGCACCGGCCATCCCGGACGTCAACGTCCTGAACCGCGCCAAATTCAGCCCGGCGGTTGGCCTGCCCCGCCACATCACGGCGCCGGTGCCCACCCTTTACACCCACCGTAACCAGGTACTGGCCATGACGCACCTGGCCATCGTCATGGGCGCCAGACGCATCATCTATGTCGGGGTCGAGCAAACCAACTATGCCTACTTCTGGCAGTACGACGATACACTTCGCACTGCCTTGCGCCGGGATATCTACAAGCTGCAGACGCAGCGGTATCGGGACGTGTCCGACCCGGTCAAACGGCAGCGCTACTTTGAAAGCCTATATGCCCTGCTCGAGCAACCGGTTGAGGAAAGGGAAAAGATGCCTTTTCTCGAAGACCTGACCGATGTCTTCCGCTGCTATTTCGACTATGCGAAATCGTTTGGCGTCGAGGTCGT
>CAJQNW010000060.1 GCA_905479765.1 uncultured Tepidamorphus sp.
CGAGCGGCAGGAGGATCCCCGCTTCCGCGGGAATGAGCGGGTGGGACGCGGCGCCGATATGGCCCGTTGCCTCTTTCGAGCACTCTGGACGACACCCCATCGTCGCCATTACTAGTTGGGCTGCAAATCAATTGCGGGCGGCCGGCGATTTCAGGTTCCATTGCCGGGAGCAGCCAGGCCGACAGGGAGACGTTTGATGTCCAAGAAGACCGCGCTGGTCGTGAGTGCCCATTCCGCCGATTTCGTCTGGCGCTGCGGCGGCGCCATCGCGCTGCACCAGGCGCGCGGCTATGAGGTCACCATCGTCTGCCTGTCCTACGGCGAGCGCGGCGAGAGCGCCAAGCTGTGGAAGCAGGAGGGCGCGACGCTGGAAGGCGTCAAGGCGGAGCGCCGCAAGGAGGCGGAAAGTGCCGCGCAGGCGCTGTCGGCCCACGACATCCGCTTCTTCGATCTTGGCGACTATCCCCTCGAAATGGACCGTGAGGCGAAGTTCCGGCTGGTCGACGTGATCCGCGAGGTGCAGCCGGCGTTCATGCTGTCGCACTCGCTCGACGATCCCTACAACACCGACCACCCCTATGCGACGAAGATGGCGCTGGAATGCCGGATGATCGCGCAGGCATGGGGGCACAATCCCGGCCAGAAGGTGCTCGGCGCGCCGCAGCTCTACCTGTTCGAGCCGCACCAGACCGAACAGTGCGGCTGGAAGCCCGACACCATCCTCGACATTACCGAGGTTTGGGACCAGAAGCGCCGCGCAATCGAGTGCATGGCCGGCCAGCAGCACCTGTGGGACTATTACACCAACGTCGGGGAAAACCGCGGCAACCAGTTCCGCCGCAATTCCGGCGGCCAGGCGGGCGGTCGCCCGGCCCAATTCGCCGAAGGTTTCCAGTCGATCTTCCCGAAAACCGTGGATGAACTGTGATGTCCGGTATCGTCGTACAGACTATCGAACGCGCCTCTCCCGCCGATCTCGACGAGCTTGCCGATTGCGGGGTCGCGACGGTGCACGAGGCGATCGGCCGGACCGGCATGCTGGGTTCGCAGATGCGGCCGATCTATCCGGGCGCCCGGATCGCCGGATCCGCCGTCACGGTGTCCATTCCGCCCGCCGACAACTGGATGATCCATGTCGCGGTGGAACAGTGCCGGGAGGGAGACATCCTCGTCGTCGCACCGACGAGCCCCAGCGACGCCGGCTATTTCGGCGAACTGCTCGCCCGCTCCCTGATGGCGCGCGGCGTTCGCGGACTGATCATCGAGGCCGGCGTGCGCGACGTGAAGGACCTGACCGAGATCGGCTTTCCGGTCTGGTCGAAGGCGGTGTCGGCGCAGGGCACGGTAAAGGAGACGCTGGGCTCGGTCAACGTGCCGGTCGTCTGCGCCGGCGCCGCGATCAATCCGGGCGATGCCATCGTCGCCGACGACGATGGCGTCTGCGTGGTCGCCCGCGCGACGGTGCCCGAGGCAGTCACCGCCTCGCGGGCCCGCGAGGTCAAGGAGGCGGAGGTGCGCAAGCGCCTGATCGACGGCGAACTCGGCCTCGACATCTACGGTTTCCGCGAGAAGCTGAAGGCGAGGGGCCTGAAGTATGTCTGAGGCTCTTCCACACACATCCGCCCCTCCGTCGTCGTCCGGGAAACGGCGCAGCCGTTATCCGGGATCGGGGAACCGCGGGTGGTGCGGGGGCTCACCGATCCCGGCTCTCCGCTTCGCCTCGGCAGGGATGATGAAGGAGAGGGGAGCGGTCCAGCCATGAAGCCGACCGGAGGGACTCGTGTCTGAGGGCATCCGCTGCATGTGGATGCGCGGCGGCACCTCGAAGGGTGGTTATTTTCTTAGCCCCGACTTGCCGTCAGATCCGAAGCAGCGCGACGCCTTCCTGCTGCGGGTCATGGGTTCGCCGGACCCACGCCAGATCGACGGGATGGGCGGCGCCGATCCGCTGACCTCGAAGGTCGCCGTGGTGAAGCCGTCCGAGCGCCCCGGTGTCGACGTCGACTACCTGTTCCTGCAGGTCTTCGTCGACCGGCCGACCGTCACCGACGCGCAGAACTGCGGCAATATCCTTGCAGCCGTCGGCCCCTTCGCCATCGAGCGCGGGCTGGTCCCGGCAGGCGAGGGCCGCACCGACGTGCGCATCTTTATGGAGAACACCGGCCAGATCGCCGTCGCCACAATCGAGACACCCGGTGGCGTTGTGAACTACACGGGCGAGGCGCGCATCGACGGCGTCCCGGGCACCGCCGCACCGATCCCGATCGCGTTCCAGGATACCGCCGGCTCCTCCTGCGGGGCGCTGCTGCCGACCGGCAATGCACTCGACGTGATCGAGGGCGTCGAGGCGACCCTGATCGACAACGGCATGCCCTGTGTGGTGATGCGCGCCGCCGATCTCGGCATCAACGGAGACGAGGAACCCGCGGTGCTCGAGGACAACGCCGGTCTCAGGGCGAAGCTCGAGGCGATCCGCCTGAAGGCCGGGCCGATGATGAACCTCGGCGACGTTTCCGAAAGTTCCGTGCCGAAGATGACGATGGTGTCCGCGCCGAAGGCGGACGGCGCCATCTCGACGCGCACCTTCATCCCGCACCGCTGCCATTCCTCCATCGGCGTGCTCGGCGCCGTCAGCGTGGCAACGGCCTGCCTCATCCCGGGCAGTACGGCGGCGGATCTCGCGGTGATCCCGGAGGGGCGCGAGAAGACGCTGTCGATCGAGCATCCGACCGGCGAAATGACCGTCGTGGCGACGCTCGACGAGGCCGGCGGCGTCCAGCGCGCCGCGATCCTGCGCACCGCGCGCAAGCTGTTCGACGGGGTGGTATTCGGGGACTGAACGCCGGTCAATCGGCGCCGGTCAGGGGGCAGTCGTGCCCATCACCAGCCGCGCCAGGGCAACGCGGTTGTCGACCCCGGTCTTGCGGTAGATCGACTGGATGTGGTTGCGGGCGGTCGCCGGCGAGATGCCCAGGTCCCGAGCGACGAGCTTGTGGCTCGCCCCCAGCGAGATTTCCCGGGCGATCTCTACTTCGCGCGCGGTGAGTACGTCCAGCGGCCCGGCGCGGCGCACCGACAGATTGCACATGTCGGGGAAGCGCCCGCCGCGCAGCGGCTTGACCTCGACCACCAGGCCCATGTCCTCGATCACCGTTCGCCCGGGACATCCGGCGGCTGTTTTGAGCACGCCCGGCAGATCGTCCGTGTCGAAGCCCGGCCAGAGGTCGGCGAACGCCGCCGAAAGGGCGGCGCCGCCGATGAACGCGCGTCCGGACCCGTCGGCCACCAGCTCGACGCCAGTCCGCTCCGCGGCGGTTTCCAGCGGGCCGCGATGCAGGGTGCGGGCGGCTGCGGCCAGGTGATCGACGCCGCAGGCCAGGAATTCGGTTTCCCCCGCGGTCCACGGCTTCGGAGAGCGCCCGCCGCGATAAACCGACAGGAAGAAGGCAAGGCGTCCGTGCCGGTTCTGCTCCATGGCGGTTGCCATGCGGGTCAGATGATAGCGGTCGGCCAGCGCCACCATGCCGTCCGTCTGCAATATGCCGGTACGGGTATATGTGGCGACCGACTCCGGACGTTCCAGCACCGCCTTGGCGAGCAGGTCCTCGGTGCAGATCGTTCGCCAGAATTCCGAATAGTCTTCAGGCAGGTTGTTGGCGCAGGACGCGTGGACCAGCACTTCGGTCGGTCTGATCTCGGCCCAGCCGCACCAGGCCGCGTCGACGTCCATGTGCTCGACGAGACGCGCCACGCCCCAATCGATCAACGACAGCGAATCCAGCCCGTGACTGGTCTCACGAAGCTCGTTGATGAAGTGACTGAACGTCGAAATGCCGACGGACATGGTCGCGCTCTCGGGTGCCGGATCCGGGTGAAGTCCCGACCGGAACGCTAAACCTTCGTCGCAATCTGTCAACGCCAGTGCTTTTCTTCGCCGATATAGGCCGATCCGGGCAGCGGCCCCTCCTTCACGAAAGCGTCCAGGATATTGCGCATCACGCGGCCGACATTGTTGTCGCCGCCCTTGCAGGGAAGCGCCTGGCTCCAGGCAATCGAGCCCGCCGCGAAGACCGCGCCGTTGTTGGGCGTGTTGAAGTAGATCATGTCGCCGCGCACCTGCGGGTCCTGGGTGCCGCCGCGGCCGGGGAAGGCGTAGGTGACCTCCTCGCTGACGAGCGGATAGTTGTCCGAATGGCCATGGCTGGCCGCCAGCAGCATCGTGTGCGGCGGTGTGCCGAGCGCCAGTTCGTAGCGGTCGAGCTCGATGCCGGCCGCGCCGCCCTGGGCAAGACCGAAGTCGCCGATCAGCTCGCGCTCGCCGATGCCCTCGAAGATCCAGGCGACGCGCTTGTGGAAGCTGTCCGGCATCCGCTCGAAGGGCTGGCTCTCGTCCATGCCCTCGGTCGAGAACCCGAGGCCGACGATCTTCTGCGGCGCCCGGCCGCGCGACCGCCACAGGCCGGAGCGCTGTCCCGTCGCGGCGAGATAGCTTTCGCCCGGTTCCGCCTGCCAGGCCCGCGAGCCCGCGTCGAGCTTGCGCACCTCGATGCAGGCCGGATCGCCCGCGCACAGCGCGGTCACCCAGTAATATCCGTTGCCCCCGGTATAGAGCAGCCGGCCGCCGGAGGTCAGATAGTCCTCCGTCGCATCCAGCATCTCCTCCGAGTAGTACTCCGGATGGGTGCCGTTGATGACCGCCTTGTAGGGCTTCAGCGCGTCCACGCCCTCCCGATGCAGGTCATGGTCGGTCAGGACCTCGTAGTCGAAGCCGGACTGATCCATCCACCAGATCAGGGACAAATCGGCCGGCAATGCCCAGGGAAAGGTCATCGACGGCATCCGGTATCTTGGTCGCATGTTGATGATAGGGCGCCGCCAGGATGAGTAGCAGACTCCCGCCCCGTCCGTATGATGGTCGTAGGTCGAGAGGCCGAACTCCTCGAGCTTCTTGAATTCGATGTCCTCTTCGACCAGCACCGGCGTGTGCGCGGTGATCGCCTGGGCGATATTGGCCTCGAACGACATGTGCTCGTTTGCGTAGGCGAGGTAGGTGAACGTCGGCATGAGAACCGCGATCGGCGCCTTCGGTTTCGACGCTCTGATGATCACGGGGATGTGGTCTTCGGCATCGCCGGCACGAAGACGAAGCGCATAGACGCCGCTCTTCAGGTCGGCGGGCGGATACCAGGTTACCGTTGGCGACCACTGGCAGTCGATCAGCGCGTCGTCGTGAAAGGAAACGCCGCCGTAGTGGCGCGGGGCGAGGCGGTAGCTGTCCTCGCCGGCCCAGTTCCAGCCCTTCATTGCCCGCACCGGCCGGTTGCGGCCCTCGGCGTGCAGCTTGTTGGGCCCGGTGTCGACGATGGTGTCGCCGATCCCGGTTTCGATATAGCCCTCGGTGGTGTCCCAGTAGGCGATCGCGCCGTCCGGCGGCGGCGCGCCTTCCGACATCGCCTTGATCTCGCGTTCGTCGAGCACGCGGCCGTGCACGCCGCAGCGGTCGATCTTGCCGTTGTAGTTCAGCGAAACGAAATCGCCGCGCTTGGGATTGCGCTCGTGCGCCCCCGCAAGCAGGAACGTCGCCCCGGCCGGCTCTGGCTTGACCCGCAGGGTCTCGCTGACATGGCTGTCGAGATCGTAGGGCGTGACCGGGCCGATATGCGAGTTCCAGCGGTTCATCACGCCGATCTGGTGGAGATGCGCGGTGCCGGTTGTCGGATCGAAGGTCGCCGCGGCGAAATACCAGACATTCGGCACCAGCGGCATCTCCGCGGTGACGTGGTCGACGACGTCGCCGTCGCCGACCCAGAACTCCAGATGGCCCTCCGGCGTGATGCCGAGCCCGTAGCCCTTGGAATCGTTGACCGACCAGGCGCCGAGAATCGCCTGCCGGCGTCCGTGGCCGGGCAGGGACGGATAGATGAAGGCGTGCACGCTGAATGTGTCCGGCGCCGCCAGCTTGCCATCGGGATCGGCCACCTCCGCGAAGGAGCCGATCTGGGTGTACTGGCGCGTCGCTTCGATTTCAGCCGGGATGTCGGAGGCAACCTCTTCCTCGACGAAACCGGGGCCGTCGGGGTGTTCGTCGCCGTGGATCAGCCGGACGAGCTGCGCGCTGACTTTGGTCGCGCCTTCCGCCGAGATCATGAAGTTCACCGCGCTGCCGGCGCGGGCGGCGAGCGGGTCGGAATATCCGAAGATGCGGACGTCGGTCATGATTCAGCTTCCAGGGTTCGGCGTTCCAGGGTTTGGCGTTCCGGGTTTCAGCTCTCGAGCAGGTCGTTGACGCGCAGCAGGAAGACCGCGTGATAGGCCTCCGACAGGCTCGGGTATTCCTTGTCGTCCACCACCCGGGGCGGGGC
>CAJQNW010000061.1 GCA_905479765.1 uncultured Tepidamorphus sp.
GAAGACGATGCAGAATGTCGCGTTGGGGTGCTTGGCGCCGGTGGAAAACCACTTGCGCCCGTTGATGACGTAGTGATCGCCGTCGCGGCGGATCGTCGTGGTCAAGTTGGTCAGGTCGGATGAGGCGGTGTCGGGTTCGGTCAAGCCGACGACGGACCGGATCTCGCCGGTCATCAGCTTGTCGAGAAACTGTGTTTTCTGTTCTGGCGTGGCGAACCGCTTCAGGATCTCCATGTTGCCGGTGTCGGGCGCCGAGCAGTTGAACACTTCCGAGCACCACGGCACGCGACCCATGATTTCGGCCAGCGGCGCGTATTCGAGGTTTGTCAGCCGTGTGCCAGGATCCTCGTCACCGAGCTCGGGCATGAACATGTTCCACAGCCCTTCCTCGAAGGCCTTTGCCTTCAGCGGCTCAAGGATCGCCAGCGGGTACTCGCCCTTCGCGACGCAGTCGTGAAACGCCTGGTTGGCCGGCAGAATGTGTTTCTCCATGAAGGCTTCCAGCCGCTCGATCATTCCAAGCGTCTTGGTGCTGTAGGCGAAATCCATTGTCGTCTCTCCGGTTCAGGCGCTGTCACTCGACAGCGCATCGATTGCCTTGGCGGCGCAGGCAGCGGACAGGGCGCCGACCGACATGGCGTTGTCGCCTGCCGCGTTGCCCGATTTGTGCCGTGCTGCGATCCCCTCGAAGATCACCGCGTAGCGAAACAGCGCGAAGGCGCGGTGGAAGTCGGTGATCGGCGTGTCGCAGCCGCCGGCTTGCAGGTATTCGCCGATAAAGGCGTCGCGCGAGGGAAGCCCGAGCGCGGCGTGATCGAGCCCGGCGATGCCGCCCAGCTCGTGTGGATCGAAATCCCAGAACGTGCCGATGTGGGCGACATCGGCGAGTGGGTGGCCGAGCGTCGACAGTTCCCAGTCGAGCACGCCGATGATGCGCGGTGCGTCGGGCGCGAACATGATGTTGCCGATACGGTAGTCGCCGTGAACGATGGTCGTGCGGTCGTCGGCGGGCATGTTGTCGGCGAGCCAGGTGCACAGCGTTTCGATGTTTTCATCATCGCGGGTTTTCGAAAGGCCCCACTGCCTCGTCCAGCGCGCGATCTGGCGGTCGAAATAACCGCCGGGCCGTCCGAACCCTTCGAGCCCCGCGGCGTGCCAGTCCAGCGAATGAAGCTTCGCCAGAGTTCTCGCCGTATCGCGAAATGCCACGGTACGCTCGGCGAAGCTCAAGTCGGGCAGCGCGCTGTCGTGAAAGACCCGGCCGTCCAAGCGCTCCATCAGATAGAAGGACGTGCCGATCGGTTCGGGATCTTCTTCAAGCAGGATCATTTCGGGGACCGGGAACCCGGCCGCGCCGACCGCTGCCATGATCCGGTGCTCGCGGTCGATGGCATGGGCGGAGGGAAGGGTGTTTCCTGCCGGAGGCTTGCGCAGCACCATCCGGCGCCCGCCGTGATCGACGAAATAGGTCGGGTTCGACTGGCCGCCGGAAATCCGCTGAATTGAGACGTCGCCGCCGCCCAGACGGGTTGCGAGGTGGTCCGGATCAAAGTCGATCGATTGTCGGGAACGGTCGTGGTAGCCGCTCATGGCCGGGCCTTCCGTGCTGCCATCGGCGCGATCGGCGCGTCGAGCGGAATCTTCGCCATTTCATAGCCGCGCCGGAAGTCCTCGACGTGCCTTCTCATCCAGTCGCGCGCGGTTTCGGGATCCCGGGCGCGGATCGCGTCGATCATCTTCTGGTGCGCAATCAATTGGCGGCCGGGCGCCCGGGGCGAATGCGGCAACAGTGCTTCCAGGCCGGAAAACAGCAGGAAGGCGATGGGCTCGTGCGCAAGCTGCAATGCACGGTTCCTGGTGCAGTCGGCAACCAGGATATGGAAGGCCGTGTCGAGTTCTACGGGGCTTTCACCCGCTTCGACAACATGCGTCATCTTGAGCTGGTTTTCGTCTAGTGCGGCGATATCGCTCTCTGTGGCTGACCTGGCGGCAAGCTCGGCGGCGAGCGGCTCTGTGGCGATGGCGACCTGCCAGAGTTCCAGGAAGGTCACCTCCATTAGCTGCAATGCGCGCTTATGCCGGGAGGCGAGGTCCCTGGCGCGCGGCAGGCTGACAACCAGACGTCGGGGCGAACTGCGGCGGACGAGCCCCTCGCTCTCGAGCCGGCGGATTCCCTCCCGCACGGTCGAACGGTTGACGCCGAACATCTCCGCCATCTCGACCTCGCCGGGAAGCTGATCTCCTGGACGCAAAGTGCCATCGAGAATTTGCTTCTCGACCTCCGCGGAGACCTGCTCGTAGGCGTGCGAGACCTGAAGCTGCTTTCGTCTGAGTGGCACAGACGACGTCCTCCCGAGTGCCCGGCGATTGTTGCTGTTCCGCCATGGCGCGCCGGCCGTTCAGGTGGCCGAATTTAGTGTCCGTTTGTCCGACACTAAATTTACACGCGCCTGTTTGTCAATCGCCCTTGATGGGGTCAGCCTCTCATGCGGGTGCGATCAGCGGCCATGGAATTCGGGCTTTTGCTTGTTGAAGAAGGCGCTGAGTGCGCCTGCGAAATCCTCGGTCGCCGCGCATACGGCGAAGCTGTCGCCTTCGCGGTCGAGTTGATCGGTGTTTCCGGTATTCTGACTGTCTCGGACGAGATGCTTGATTTCGCCGAGTGCGACCGACGGTCCCGCGGCTAGCCGCTGCGCCCGTGCTCCGCCCGCTTAAATATCTGACGACGACCAACGTCGATTGTACCGGGTATCACTACTCGCTTGTCCTCCAACTATCACAGGGGGGCAAGTCTCTCCGTTACTGCCAATCGAATACCGGCGTTCGAGAAACGCCAATCGTCCGTCTTACCGGAACAGCACGATCGGGATCTTGCAGGAGCGGACCATTTCGGTGGTCGTCGAGCCGATGACCAGGCTGCGGATGCGGGAGTGGCCGTAGGCGCCCATGACCAGGAGGCCGATCCCATCGGCCTCGACGGCCTGGCAGATCACTGACTCCGGCTGCCCTGGGACTATCTGGACATCCACCTCGTAGCCGCCGGCCTTCAGCGCGGCCTGCGCGTTGTCCAGCCGCTTGCGGTTTTGCTCGTTGTCTGGACCGACAGTCAGCAACCGGCATTTCAGGCCGGCGAACAGTTCGCTGCGGGCAATGTGGTCTACAGCCTTCATGCTGCTGGTGCCGCCGTCGTAGGCAATGAGAATGCTCTCGATCGGCTTGAACGCGCGCGAGGCGACGAACACCGGCCGGTGGCAGGAGCGCACGACCCGCTCGAGGTTGGAGCCGAGATGCAGCTTGGCGAAGTCGGCCGCCTCGCCGCGCTTGCCGACGACGACCATGTCGATCTCGCCTTCGATCTCGGACACAGTCTCGACGACGTCGCCGATTCGCAGGCGGGTGGTCACCTCGGCGACTCCTTCGGCTTCCAGCATTGCCTTGGCGTCGTCGAGAATGGCGCGGCCACGCTTCTGCGCCAGCTTGGCACGCTGTTCGTCGAGGGCGCTCAGTTCCTCCAGCAGAGCCGAGCGGGCGCCGAGCGTGATGTTGCCGCTCAGGTTTGTGGGCGCGCTGGCGACCTCGCGCCGACCCAGCACATGCAGGAGTTCCACCGCAGCGTCCGTTCTGCGGGCCACCCAGGCTGCATGATCGCAGACGCTTTGTGTGTACGCCGACCCATCCACCAGTGCGACAAGCTTCGCCACGGTCTTCTCCCCTTGAGCCATCCCCGGAATCTTCCCGGGCGCCTTTAGTGCCCCATGAGGCGTTCGAGCGCCCCGGGCTTATCGTGAATGGCCAGCTTGTCGACGATCGTCTCGCTGGCCTCGTTCAGTCCGATGATCTCGACGTCGGCGCCTTCGCGGCGGAACTTTAGGATGATCATATCCAAAGCCGCGACGCTTGAGATATCCCAGATATGGGCGTGGCTGACATCGATGGTCACCTTTTCGAGCGCTTCCTTGAAGTCGAAGGCGGCGGTGAAGGCGTCGGCGGAGGCGAAGAAGACCTGGCCTTCCACAACGTAGCGTCGCGCCGTGCCGTCTTCGGACAGCGTCGAGGTGACGCGGAAGATCTGCGATATCTTCCAGGCAAAGAAGATGCCGGACAGAAGCACGCCGAGCAGTACGCCGATCGCCAGATTGTGCGTGAACACGACGCCGGCGACCGTCGCCAGCATGACGATCGACGACGAGCGCGGGTTGCTCCTCAGGGTCTTGACCGAGGACCAGCTGAAGGTGCCGATGGAGACCATGATCATGACGGCGACGAGGGCGGCCATCGGGATCTGCTTCACCCAGTCGCCCAGCACCACGATCATGAACAGCAGGAAGACTCCTGCGCAGGCCGTTGACAGCCGGCCGCGGCCGCCCGATTTCACGTTGATCATCGACTGACCGATCATGGCGCAGCCGGCCATGCCGCCGATGAAGCCGGTCGCCGTGTTGGCGATGCCCTGGCCGATGCATTCCTGGTTTCTGTCGCTGGGCGTGTCCGTCAGGTCATCTACGATGGTGGCCGTCATCAGCGATTCCAGCAGGCCGACGGCAGCGATCGCCGCCGAGTAGGGCAGGACGATCATCAGCGTTTCAAGCGTCAGCGGGACATCGGGCAGGAGGAAGATTGGCAGGGTAGACGGCAGTTCGCCCATGTCGCCCACGGTGCGCACGTCGAATCCGAAACCGATCGCAACCGCGGTCAGCGCCAGGATGGCGATGAGCGGCGAGGGGATCGCGGTGGTGACGAACGGAAACAGGTAGATGATGGCGAGGCCGGCGGCGACCATGACGTAGGTCAGCCAGGGGACATCGATCAGTTCGGGCAACTGCGCCATGAAAATGAGGATCGCCAGGGCGTTGACGAAGCCGGTGATCACCGAGCGCGACACGAAGCGCATGAGGTTGCCAAGCCGCAGGTATCCGGCCGCGATCTGCAGAAGGCCAGCAACGACCGTCGCCGCCAGCAGGTATTGCAGCCCGTAATCCCGGACCAGGGTGACCATCAGGACTGCCGTTGCGGCCGTGGCGGCCGAGATCATGCCCGGACGTCCACCGACGATGGCGATGAGTACGGCGATCGAAAATGACGCGAAGAGCCCGACCTTCGGATCGACGCCGGCGATAATCGAAAAGGCGATGGCTTCGGGGATGAGCGCCAGGGCAACAACCAGCCCGGCCAGTACATCGCCGCGGATATTGCCGAACCATTGGTCGCGATAGGCAAAGAGTGACGTCATGGAGGTCCTGAATAACGGAGGCGTTTACGGATCGCTCGATCCGTTCGAAGAGCGGTGTTTTTGGCAGGTTTTCCAGCCGATCAACGGCTGGCGGAGCGATCCCGGAGTGTGCCGGTCGCGGGCATGCGGCCATTGGTAAGTCGAAGCTTGCTGCACTGCAACATATAAATCGCGAGACTGCGGCGATACGGGGAGCCGGCCCGTGATTCCCACTTCGCTGAAAATGCTGGATTTATCGGTGATTTTAGTGGTGCCCATGGCGTGGATTGAACACGCGACCTCTCCCTTACCAAGGGAGTGCTCTACCACTGAGCTACATGGGCGCCGGTGAAGCGGGGCATAACTGCCATAGGGGGCGGGCAAGCGCAAGCGGTCCGTTTCACTTCCCGGGAAAGCCTGTTTCCGGCTGGCCGGGCATCACCAGCGCCGGTTGAGCCGCGCACCGATGGTGAAGACGGGATTGCCCGTCTCGATCTCGCTCAACGACGAACTCAGACCAAGGCCGCCGCCAAGTGACTGTTCGGCGACCACGAACGTGTTCACGTCCGGATCGGGCCCGACGACCTGGCCGCGTGCGATCAGTGCGGTTTTGGTCGGTTCGAAATCAAGCCGGAGCGATCGATTGGCTTCCCAGGTCTGATCGGGCGTCGCCGTTCCGATCCCGGTTTCCGTCACGACGAGGTCACTCGTCAGGCTTGCCGACAGGGACTCCCCCAATGGGTGGCTCCGGGTGACGCTTCCGCTCATGGTGGCTGTGCTGGCGATTGGATCGAGCCGGGCGCGGAACGTGGTCTCGCCGCCGAGGAGCCATGCGGGCGCTGGCATCGAGAGGCTGCTCCAGGCCACCGTGGTGGGCTCTTCGCGAGGCTGCCAGGCGTCGATGTCGCCGGCGCGGAAGGCAGTCTTGTTCGGAGATGCCAGCGTCATGTCCATACCGACGCCGGCTTCCCAGCCGGTCGGAAGACGGGTTTCAAGCCTGACGACATAGGAGTTGTCGCCGGTTTGCTCGCTTTGGACGCGGAGTCGATCCGAGCCGAGGCGGTCGGCCGCATGTGCCGGTGCCCAAAGGGCGGCGTATGCCGCGATCCCGATCGCCGAGGCGCGTATAAAAGGACGAATCTTTCTTTCGAGCACCCCGATCTCCAAATCAATGCCCTCCGACACGCGTGCCTGTCGCGCCATTCAGACTGGTTCGAGCGTTCTGGAAGATGTTCGCAACTTACTAAAAAAGTGCTGCGCCTGCGAAGGCGCCGAGGGAAATTTACGTGCGTTTCTCCTGAAATGTGGGCGAAAAGACACATTGGGTTTGAGGGCGCGCATCGTTGCGGCTCGAATCGAGGGGTTTCAGCGATGGATGCCTCTCGATCTGTGCCGGCCGGCAAATTTCTGCGGCAGCTTCCAAACACGCCGCGGGTTCGCCTACATAGAGGCATGGTCAAAGACACACAGAAATCATCGGGAAAGCCCCGGAAAGAGACGGACGTGGAGCGCAAGGAGCGGCTTGCCTCCGCGCTCCGCCAGAACCTTGCAAGGCGCAAGGCGCAGGGGCGGGCGCGCAAGGCGGCTGGTGATGGGGACGGTAACGGGACAGCGGCTTCGCCCGAGGGCGAAGAAAAATGAACATATCGGGGCCGATTCTGGCTTGAACCGGGGATCCGATCTCCCCGGTGTCCGGAGGCTATCGGGGCCGTCGCGGCGTTGCGCGCCTCTCGCTAAGCCGCTAACAGAAGGCGCGGGATCCGTTTCAGTTCCGCATCGCGGTCAAACAGGCGCCACGTTGTAGAAATCATGGGCACGCTCAAGCTTATCGCACTCGACCGGGAAGACCTTGAGGTCATCTCGGCGCATTTGCAGGATGCCGTCGCGCGGATCGGCGATTTCGCCTGGCTGCCGGCCGAAAAACGTTTCGTGCTGATTCTCAATCGGTTCGACTGGCTGGAAGGCGAAGCGCGCGACCGCACCCATCACCGTCGCCGGACAGCTCTGCATTTCGAGCGGGTCGATGCCGTGAAACGCCAGGCCATCCAGCAGGGCAATCCCGACGCGGTGCTCAATCTGCTCGCCATCCGGTTCGAGGAAACGGATGCGCCGGGCGGGGTGGTCGAACTGCTGTTTTCCGCGGGCGCGACGCTGCGCCTCGATGTGGAATGCCTCGAGGCGCGGATGTCCGATCTCGGGCCGGCGTGGTCCACCACGTCCGTCCCCGAGCACGAGTCGGCGGACGTGCCGGACGATTCCCCGTGACGACGGGCCGGCGCGCATGACCGGCTCGTCGGACAGGCTGATTTCCGTCGACCTCGACGAGGATTCGATTGGGCGCGGCTCACCCGACATCGAGCACGAGCGCGCTATCGCGATCTACGATCTGCTGGAGGAGAACCACTTCGCGTTGGCCGGCCACGACTCCGGCCCCTATCAGCTGATGCTGTCGATCCAGGAGAAACGGCTGGTCTTCGATATCCGCGACGAGGGGGGCGGGCCGGTCGTCACCCACATTCTCTCGCTGTCGCCGTTCCGGCGCATCGTGAAGGACTATTTTCTAGTCTGCGAGAGCTACTTCCAGATGATCCGCACCGCCAGCCCGAGCCGCATCGAGGCGGTCGACATGGGCCGGCGCGGCATCCACAACGAGGGGTCGAATGTCCTGACCGAACGGCTGGAGGGCAAGATCGACGTCGATTTCGATACCGCCCGACGGCTTTTCACCCTGATCTGCGTCTTGCACTGGAAAGGCTAGGCCGTGTCCGGGGGGGCGCCGTCTGCCGTATTGTTCGCCTGCGGCATGAATGCCGTGCGCTCGCCGATGGCTGCGGCCATCACCCACCATCTGTTCCCGCACACGGTCTATGTCGCCTCGGCCGGCGTCCGCGAGGGAGAGCCCGATCCCTTCGTGACCGTGGTCATGGACGAAATCGGCATCGACCTCTCCGAACACCAGCCGCATACCTTCGAGGATCTCGCCGACACCTCATTCGACCTCGTCGTGTCGCTGGCGCCGGAGGCGCATCACCGGGCGTTGGAACTGACCCGCACCATGGCGTTCGATGCCGAATACTGGCCGACCGAAGACCCCACGCTCGCCGAAGGCAGCCGCGATCGGAAGCTCGAAGCCTATCGCCGCGTGCGCGATACGTTGCTGCAGCGCATCAAGCAGCGTTTCGCCTGGCAGCCGCCACCGTCGGGTTAACAGCGGGGCGGGGGCGCCGTTCGTAATTTCCGAACCGTGGTCAGATAATCGTCACTGTTCACAACCGGGCAGGAATTGGGTAGTTTCCGCGCCGGCTCGGCCCGGTACCCTGGGGCGTTTCTGCCGATTCGAAAACGGGATCTGAGCGGTCGCTGGACCGTTTCGGACGTCCACAGACGGACCAACACCATATGACCGGACGCCCGACACTCGTTCTCGCCAGCGGTTCTCCGCGCCGCCTCGCCCTGTTGCAACAGGCGGGCATCGAGCCGGATGTGCTACGGCCTGCCGATGTCGACGAGAAACCCGGCAAGGGCGAAACCCCGCGGACTCTCGCCAAGCGCTTAGCGCGCACCAAGGCCGAAGTCGCCTTGCGCCAGGCGGAGCGCGACCCGGACACGACCGGCGCCTACATCGTGACGGCCGATACGGTGGTCGCGGTCGGGCGGCGCATCCTGCCCAAGGCGGAAATGGTGGACGAGGCGGCGAACTGCCTGCGGCTGCTGTCGGGCCGCAATCACAAGGTTTTCACGAGCGTCTGCGTCGTCACGCCGGGCAAGGCGATCCGCCAGAAGCTGGTGGAGACGCGGGTGCGCTTCAAGCGGCTGAGCCGCGAGGAGCTTGAAAGCTACCTGGCGTCGGGCGAATGGCGCGGCAAGGCCGGTGGCTACGCGATCCAGGGAATCGCCGGCTCGTTCGTCGTCAAGCTGATCGGTTCGTATACGGCCGTCGTCGGCCTGCCGCTCCACGAGACGGTGTCGATGCTGCACGGCGAGGGCTATCCCGTCTACTTCAACTGGCTGAGCGGACCTGTATAAAGAGGGCGGGATCCGGAGCTAAGCATCTGTTTCGGATGAGGAAACACCCGTACAGTCGGAGGCAGAATGAACGTTGCATCGTGGCTTGCCCGCGCCGGGCGCAGTTTTTCGGATAATCCCGCAGTCGCCGTTGGAACGGCGGTCCATCAGGATTACGCCGCTTTGGCGGACCGGGCGTCGCGCCTGGCAGCGGGGCTTGCCCGCCACGGC
>CAJQNW010000062.1 GCA_905479765.1 uncultured Tepidamorphus sp.
AGCCGGAGCCGGTCCTGCCTCAGGACAAGGCCGTGTCCGGCTTCGTGTTCAAGGTCCAGGCCAACATGGACAAGAACCACCGCGACCGCATCGCCTTCCTGCGCCTGTGCTCGGGCACCTTCAAGCGCGGCATGAAGCTGAGGAACGTGCGGGCCGGCCGCGATATCGCCGTCACCAGCCCGATGTTCTTCTTCGCCCAGGACCGCGAGACCGCCGACGAAGCGGTCGCCGGCGACGTCATCGGCATCCCCAACCACGGCACGCTGAGCGTCGGCGACACCCTGACTGAAGGGCGCGAGATCAAGGTTACGGGCATTCCGAACTTCGCGCCCGAGATCATCCGCCGCGTCAGGCTGGCAGACGCCATCAAGGCCAAGCAGCTTGCCAAGGCGCTGGGCGATCTGGCCGAGGAAGGCGTCACCCAGGTCTACCGCCCGATGATCGGCGCCGACTGGATCGTCGGCGTCGTCGGCCCGCTGCAGCTCGATGTGCTGCAGACCCGCGTCGAAAACGAATACGGCGTGCCGATCGGCTTCGAGACCATCGGCTATGATACCGCCCGCTGGGTGGCGAGCGACGACCCCAAGGCGCTGAAGGACTTCCTCGCCGCCAACCGCTCCACCACGGGCCAGGACCGGCATGGTGCGCCGGTCTTCTTCACCAATTCGGTCTGGGCGCTGGACCGGGCCGCCAAGAACTATCCCGACATCCGCTTCCTTGCGACGCGGGAAATGGGGTGAGCAACGGTCGGCGCTATAAGCGCCGACGACACGCATCGCGTTTCGAGTTGCGAACGCCGGAGGCCACGTGGCCGACGGCCGGGAAGCAGCTTGCTCCGAGTTTGCGCCCTGGATTCCCGCCTTCACGGAAATGAGCAGGCGCATACGAACCTTCCTTAAGGTCACGCATCACTGCGCGCACTCAGCCGCCCGGACACATTAATCTTTTCATGACCACACCCGTTGCGGACCGGCAAAGGCGTGCTAATTGTCGCGCGCCGGATGGCAACCCTTTGTCAGGCGCCGCGCAATAGGCGCCGTTAGTCGAGAGTTCCTCTTCCCCCATGCGAATTGTCATTGCCGTCGTCGCCGCGGGCCTGTGTTCGGCGTGCCAGAGCGTGGACACGCCCGTTTCACAGGCGCCCGAAGCTGAAATTTCAGTAGCCGGCCTGGCATCTCCGGCGGCTGAAACGGACAAGGCGCAAGAGACGACCGAACCCGGCGCGGCCCATACCGGCGGCGAGGTAACCGCCGGAACCGCCGCCGCCGCCGCGCAATCTCCCGCATCGGCCCCAACACCGCCTCCCGCGCCGGCCCCCGCGCCGCCGGCCGAGAAACCCCGGCACCTGGAGCTGACCGGCCTCAGGATCGCGCCCACGCCGACCGTCGGCGACAGCGTTCCCGCCGCCCTCTCCTATGCCGGCAATCACGAGCCGGCGTTGAAGCGCGTCTGCTTCCTGTGGTCGGGCGATGGCCCCTATTGCTGGGACTATTTTTCGGTCGAAAAGGACGGCAACAAGATCACCACCAGCCTGACCATGAAGGAGGCCCGCAGCTACGAACTGCAGGCCTATGTCGAGTACGAGACGGCCGGCAAGCTCTACAAGAGCAACGTGGTGTCCGCGTCGGTGACCGCGCAGCCGTAGGGCCTCGCCTCAAAGCCCGGTCCCCAGCCGGTCGTTTTTGGTCAGCGTTTTGCGGAACCTGGTGTATCCTTAAAATTATGACCAAGCGCCAGTACCGCCTGAAGAAGCGCGCCGAGAGCCAGGCCGAAACCCGGCAGAAGATCATCGAGGCGACGATCGAGCTGCACCAGACCAAGGGTCCCGGGTCCACCTCGATGGCCGACGTCGCCAAGCAGGCCGGCGTCGGCAAGGTGACGGTCTACCGACATTTTCCCGACGAGCCGACGCTGTCTCAGGCCTGCTCCGGCCTCTACTTCCAGCGCCACCCGTTCCCCGATCCCGAGACATGGCGGAGGGTCGCCGACCCGCTGGAGCGGCTGCGGCACGGGTTGAACGAGACCTACACGTATCACGCCGAGACGCAGGCGATGATTTCCCACGCGCTGGCCGATGCCCGCGACCATCCGGTAATGCAGCCCTATCACGCCCTGTGGGAGGGCGCGGCCGAGATCATCCTCGAAGCCTGGCTGCCGCGCGACGACGAAACGGCGCTGCGCGCCGGGCTGGTGCTGGCGCTCAGCTTCGACACCTGGCGCACGCTGGTGCAGGGGCAGGGATTATCGCAGAACGAGGCCGTGGCGCTGATGGAACGGCTGATGTGCGAGTGCGGGTGAGAAAAATTTCGCCCCGTAGCCCGGATGGAGAGTAGCGGACTGTCGCGTTCGCAATCCCCCCTCCCCGTCGCCCCCTCAGTGCCCCATATTGCGCTACAGTCCCCTGAGACCGAATCAAGAACGAGCCCCCTGCCCGATGGCCGAACGCCACGCCCCTTCCCCATCCGACGACACCGCCGTGCCCGCCCCCAAACCCGGCGGCATCGCCGCGCGTGCGCGGGCAGCCGGCGGCGGGCCGGAGTACCTGACCGGCCTCAATCCCGAGCAGCGCCGCGCCGTGGAGACGCTGGACGGGCCGGTGCTGGTGCTGGCCGGCGCGGGCACCGGCAAGACGCGGGTGCTGACCACCCGCCTCGCCCATATCCTCACCCTCGGCCGCGCCCGGCCCGGCCAGATCCTCGCCGTCACCTTCACCAACAAGGCGGCGCGCGAGATGAAGGAGCGGATCGGCAAGCTGATCGGCGAATCCGTCGAGGGCATGCCGTGGCTCGGCACCTTCCACGCGATCTGCGTGAAGATTTTGCGCCGCCACGCCGAGCTGGTCGGCCTGAAGCGCGACTTCACCATCCTCGACACCGACGACCAGATTCGCCTGCTGAAACAGGTGATAGCGGCCGCCGACCTGGACGAGAAGCGCTGGCCGGCGCGCCAGCTCGCCAATTTCATCGACGGCTGGAAGAACCGCGCGCTGACGCCCGACAAGGTGCCGTCGGGCGACGCCTATGCCTTCGCCGGCATGGGAGACGAACTCTACAAGGCCTATCAGGCCCGCCTGAAGACACTGAACGCGGCGGATTTCGGCGACCTGCTGCTCGAAGTCATCCGGTTGTTCCGGGAAAACCCGGACGTGCTGACCGACTTCCAGTCGCGCTTTCGCTACATGCTGGTCGACGAGTACCAGGACACCAACGTCGCCCAGTACCTGTGGCTGCGGTTGCTGGCGCAGGGATCGAAGAACATCTGCTGCGTCGGTGACGACGACCAGTCGATCTACGGCTGGCGCGGCGCAGAGGTCGACAACATCTTGCGCTTCGAGACCGATTTCCCCGGCGCGGTCGTGATCCGGCTGGAGCAGAACTACCGCTCCACCTCCAACATCCTTGAGGCCGCCTCCCACCTGATCGCCCACAACGAAGGCCGCCTCGGCAAGACGCTGCATACGCAGGGCGACGCCGGCGACAAGGTGACCGTCACCTGCGCCTGGGATTCAGAGGAAGAGGCCCGGCTGATCGGCGACGAGATCGAGAGCCTGCAGCGGGCCGGCGAAAGCCTCGACGACATGGCGATCCTGGTGCGCGCGTCGTTCCAGATGCGCGAGTTCGAAGACCGCTTCGTGACGCTTGGCCTGCCCTACCGCGTCATCGGCGGCCCCCGGTTCTACGAACGCGCCGAGATCCGCGACGCCATCGCCTACCTGCGCGCCACCCTGCAGCCGGCCGACGACCTGGCCTTCGAGCGCATCGTCAACACGCCGCGCCGCGGCATCGGCGATGCCACCGTGCGCACCATCCACGATGTGGCGCGGACGCGCGGCATCCCGATGATGCAGGCAGCGCTTGAACTGACCGAATCCGAGGAACTGAAAGCGCGCGCGCGCAATTCGCTGCGCGACCTGATGGCCTCGTTCGCGCGCTGGCGCGGCCAGCTCGACGTCCTGCCCCAGGCCGAGCTTGCCGCGATCATCCTGGAGGAATCCGGCTACACCGACATGTGGCAGCGCGAGCGCTCTCCGGATGCGCCGGGGCGGCTGGAAAACCTGAAGGAGCTTCTCCGCTCCATGGAGGAGTTCGAGTCGATGCTCGGCTTCCTGGAACATATTTCGCTGGTCATGGACACCTCGTCGGGCGACGAGGAGGAAAAGGTCAGCCTGATGACGCTGCACGCCGCCAAGGGGCTGGAGTTCGGCACCGTCTTCCTGCCGGGCTGGGAGGAAGGCCTGTTCCCGCATCAGCGCTCACTGGACGAGAACGGCCGGGCCGGACTGGAGGAGGAGCGCCGTCTCGCCTACGTCGGCCTGACGCGGGCCAAGCGCCGCGCGATCCTGTTCTTCGCCACCAACCGCCGCATCCACGGCCTGTGGCAGTCCACGGCCTCCTCGCGCTTCCTCGACGAACTGCCGGAAGAAAACGTCGAGGTGGTAGATACCGGCTCCTTGCGCACCAGCCAGAGTGGCTACGGCCAGAGCCGCTTCGACGAGCGCGAGCCCTTCGCCAATACCTATTCGACGCCCGGCTGGCAGCGCGCCCAGAAGAACCGGGCCCGCAACGACCGGTCCGGCGGCAAATCGCCCGGCAATCCGCCGATGCTGGAGGGCGAGGTTCTGGCCCGCTCGACCGGCGCGGACTCGGAGTATTCGGTCGGCGAGCGCGTCTTCCACCAGAAGTTCGGATACGGCAAGGTCTCGTCGGTGGACGGCAACAAGCTGACGGTCAATTTCGACCACTCGGGCGCGAAACGCGTGCTGGACTCCTTCGTTGAGCGGCACTGAGGCAAAGACAGATATTCGCTCCGGCCACTAGCCGCCGTCCGACACCTCGGCGCTGGCGCGCGCGGCCTTCAGCATCTCGAACACGAAGACACCGATGAAGATGATGGTCATCAGCAAAACGATGGTCGGCGCCGGCGCGCTGTCGATGAAGAAGCTGAGATAGACGCCGAGGAACGACGCGACGACGGCGATGACGGTCGCCAGGATCAGCATCCTTCCGAAACTGCGCGTCAGCAGGAAGGCGATGGCGCCCGGCGCGATCAGCATGGCGATGGCCAGGATGATGCCCACGGCCTTCAGCGCGCCGACGATGGTCAGCGACAGGATGCACAACAGCCCGTAGTGCAGCACGCGCACCGGCAGTCCGATCGTCTTTGCGTGCGCCGGATCGAAGGCATGCAGCAGCATGTCGCGCCACTTGATCGCGAT
>CAJQNW010000063.1 GCA_905479765.1 uncultured Tepidamorphus sp.
CGGAATACCTGCTTTACATGATCTGGGCGACGACCCAGCACTACGCCGATTTCGGCCACCAGATCACCACCCTCAACGGCGGCGAACCGCTGTCGGACGAACAGTTCGAGGACGCCAAGCGCAACGTCGTGGATATCATCCTGCGCGGTATCGGCGCGACGTCGGGCGCGCTGAAGCGGCCGGCGATCCGCTCGCTGGCGTGATATCGGACGGTTTGGCATCGGCGGGCTTGGCGTCGCACGCCTAAGCGTTTTAAGTGTAAACCAATATCCGCAACTCCGTGCCGCCCGGTCTTCCAGCCGGCCAATACGGTCACGCGAACGATAGCCTGGAGAAAATGTGATGCCCGTGCGGGCCGAGACGGACGCATGAACGCCCCTGCCCCCAAGCCAGCCCCCGGGCAGCCGAAAAAGCGGCGCACGCGGATCCAGGCCATCAATCGCCAGATCATCCTCGATGCCGCGCTGGAGGTCTTCTCGACCTACGGCTACCGCGGCTCGACGATCGACCAGATCGCCGAGAAATCCGGCATGTCGAAGCCCAACCTGCTCTACTATTTCCGCCGCAAGGAAGACATCTATCTGTCCGTCCTGGAGACGACGCTGGCGACCTGGCTGGAACCGCTGGAACGGCTCGACGCGGACGGCGATCCGATCGACGAGATCTCCAAGTACATCCGCCTGAAGCTCGAGATGGCGCGAGAGATGCCGCTGCAATCGCGGCTGTTCGCCAACGAGATCCTGCACGGCGCGCCGGCGATCGGCGAGTTCCTGCGCGGGCCGCTGAAGGACCTGGTCGACGGGAAGTCAAAGGTGATCCGCCGCTGGGTCGCGGAAGGCCGGCTGGCGCAGATCGACCCGGTGCACCTGATCTTCATGATCTGGGCGACAACCCAGCACTACGCGGATTTCGACGTGCAGGTGCGCGCTGTTCTGGGCGAATCCGGCCTGAGCGACGCCGGCGAGGCAGACCCGATTTCGGTCGCTGAAATAACCGTGATGACGATCTTCCGCAACGGCTTGCGACCGCAGTAACGCGCTTTAGCCCATCGTTCGCCCATCCATAGCCTTTGGGCAACACACGATCACGTCCAGTCGCTTTCCAGCTCCTGCGCACGGGCGAAGGCGGGCCTGGCCATGCAGCGGTCGATATAGGCGTCGAAGGCCGGACGTGATGCCACCAGCTTGAAGGCCCGGACGCCAAAGTAGAGATCCGAGCCGATCATCACGTCAGCGGCGGAAAACGTATCGCCGAGAATCCATGGCGCTGGCGTCACGGCCTCTTCCAGGACATCGATGACCTTCTCATAGCCGCCCCAGCCCACCGTCGAACCGTCCACGGTCAGGTTCATGAATTTCTCCGTGTAGGAGGGCTCGACGCAGTTGCCCGAGAAGAACATCCACTGGAGATACCGGCCGCGGGCGGCTTCGTGGACCTTAGGCGCGAGTTCGGCTTCGGGAAACCGGTCGGCAAGGTAGGCGCAGATCGCTCCGGATTCGGCGACCATCGCCTCGCCATCCACCAGCGCCGGCACCTTCTCCATCGGATTGATGGCGTGATAGGCGGGCGCTGCCTGCGCGCCGGACCTGATATCGACGAGCACACGATCATAGCGGGCTCCGCATTCTTCCAGCATCCAGATTGCGCGAAACGACCGCGTCCGTGGAGCGCCATAGAGTTTCATTCAGATCGCCTTCCCATGCTGAAACCGGTTGCGGCACGATATCTCACGACATTGAACGAAACAAGAACATCCGATACCTATAGGAGAACCGACAGCGCGAAGGAAGCCACCAGCAAAATGGCGAAAGCGAGGTTGAGCATACGGCCGCTGCGCGGACGTCTCATCAATCCGGCGATACCGGCGCCGAAGACGAGCCAACCGCTGTTGACGGCGACAATCACGAGGCCGAGCACGATCACCTTGGCGGCCGCGTCGGCCAGCGGCCCGGCGACCAGCGTGGCGCTGGAATAGACCGCCCCGATCGCCGCATAGGCCTTGGGGTTGGCGATCGCCAGCAGCAGGCCGCCGTAGATGGGCGGCGCATCGTCGGCCCGGTGCTCCGGCGACGGCGGCGGGGCGGAGGCGATCTTCCAGGCGAGATAGACGATGTAGGCGCCGGCGAGCGCGACGATCACCGGCGTGACGCCCGGTACCGCGAGCACCAGCCCGGTGACGCCGGTCGCGACGATCAGCAGGACACCTCCCGTGCCAAGGCAGATCCCGCAGAGATAGGGAATCACCGGCCGCGCCCCGAACGCCGCCCCGGCGGCGGCCAGGCTCATGGTCGCCGGTCCGGGGCTGCCCATCAGCAGCAAAGCCGCGACCAGCAGCGGCAGGAGGTTGGAGAGGGACGGCATGCCATACGGAATAGCGGCACGACAGGGCCGCGGTCTTGAACGATCGTGTGCCGGGGGAACGGATATCGGGTGCGGCCGTTGCCAGACGCGATCCGCCTCCCGCAGTCAAAGGCCGCATGGGCCGCGGATCAAGTCCGGGGCACGAGGCTTCGGATTGGCGCCCGAGCCATGCCACGAAAACGAAGCCGTGCCCTGGACTTGATCCACGCAACCAGACTCCCGCTTTCGCGGGAGTGAGCGGGATGCGGCCAAGCCCTCCCCTCTTCCGCTCATCCCCGCGCAAGCGGGGACCGGCCGGCGGACCGACGGGCACGGGGAACCGGCAGGCCGGGGGATTTGCGGAGCCGGGGGACTGGCGGAGCCGGGGCCGCGGGCGGGCCTCAACGCTCGCCGTAATCGTCGTGACGGCGGTACCAGCGGCCCGTCTCGTTGCGACCTTTCGGCGCGCGGTCGAGCCACTTGTACATCCCCCACAGGTCGTCGATGCCGCGCACGTAGGCCGAATAGGTATGGAAGACCGTGCCGCCCTCCAGGGCGAAGGCGCTCATTCCGGGCCGCTCGCGCGCATAGGCAGTGGCGTCCACGCCCGACATCGCGGCAAGTTCGGCCACCGGGGCGGGCGCCGGCGTGATGTCCAGGGCAATGGCCGCCGCGCCGAAAATTGTACTCGATGAGGCCGCCGCGCTGCTGTTCCTCGGTGAAGGAGACGTTGAAGTCGAAATTGAAGTCGCTGCCAAACGACGACGCCCAGGGGAAGCTCCACCCCATCCGCCGTCGGTAGGCCAGGAGCCTGTCGAGCGGCGCGCGCGATACCGCCACCAGCGTGACGTCGTGGTTCGCCAGGTGCACGACGCTTCCATCGAAGCCGTCTGCGACTGCCGAGCAGGATACGCAGCCGGCCTCGTAGTCCGGTCCGAACATGAAGTGATAGACAAGGAGTTGCGAGCGTCCCTCGAACAGGTCCGCCAGCGACACGCGGCCCCGCACGGTCTCGAACGCATAGTCCTTGTCGACCGGAACCCACGGCAGATCCTGCCGCCGCTGCGCCAGTTCGTCACCGCGGCGCGTATGAACCTTCTCGTCCTCAAGCAGCGCGAGACGGGCCTCAAGCCATTCCTCGCGCGTTCCGACAACGTGCGTCGTCATTTCGTGTATCTCCCTTGAACGGAGTGAAGCTGCATCCAGCCGGCCGCTGCTAACCCGCGGCGCGGCGCCTAGAGCCTTTTCCGATCAGACGGAAACATCTGATCGATAAGAAATGGCTCCGAATTCAAGTACTTGAGCAATTCCTTTTCGTTCAGATCGATTCGATCTGAACGGGAAATGCGCTAGGGCATGCGTTCGAAGCTCGGGAGTGCCGGGTCGGGGCGATCCCAGGGGTGGCCGCGCACGGCGTAGGTGATGACCTGCGGAGCGTAGCGGCCAGGATCGTCGAGGCTGGCGGCATGGATCGTGAAGAGATCCGGCATTGCCGCGAAGGTCAGCCAGACCGGCGCACCGCAGGCCGGGCAAAAACCGCGGGTCTTCACGTTGCCGCTGTCTGCCACGATGTCCCAGGCGGTGGCCTCCCCTTCGAGCTTCACCCGATCGCGGCCCGAAAACGTCAGGTAGGAGCCATGACCCGTGCCGCTGGCATGCTGGCAGTCGAGGCACTGGCAATCGTTCATCATCACCGGGTCGCCGGCAATCTCGTAGCGGATCGCGC
>CAJQNW010000064.1 GCA_905479765.1 uncultured Tepidamorphus sp.
CGGTCTCCGCCCTCGACGTGTCGGTGCAGGCCGCCGTGACCGAGCTGCTGATGGACATCCAGCGCGACCACCGCACGACGCTGCTGTTCATCAGCCACGACCTGTCGGTCGTCCGCTATCTCGCCGACCGGATCGTGGTCATGTATCTCGGCCAGATCATGGAGCAGGGCACCACCGAGCAGATCTTCGCGCCGCCCTACCATCCCTATACCGAGGCGCTCCTGTCTGCCGTGCCGATCGCCGATACGCATATCAAGAAGCGCAAGGTGCTGATTTCCGGCGATCTGCCGTCGCCGTCCAATCCGCCTCAGGGCTGCCCCTTCTGTACGCGCTGTCCCTATGTCATCAAGGGCCTTTGCGAGACCCGCAAGGCGCCCGTCAGGCATATGGGGAACGGTCATGTGATTGCCTGCCACCTCGACGAAATGACGCTCAACGACATGGAGCCGGTGATCAAGATGGCGGACGAGGGTAAAGCCGAGCCCGCGCAAGTCTGATCTGAGCGTTCATCTGGATTGTACCCGACCGTTTGGCGTGGACTTCGTCGCATTTGCGGGCAGTTTTTGTCGCGAAACCGTCTCGCGAGGTGTCTGGCACGTCGTACCTTGCCGAAATCGGCTTGACCTTGAAGACTGGTCCTGTCGGCCTTCGACACAGGAAAGTGCCTGCAAATGCTTGGCTTTACTCTCAACCGTGTCCCGGCGGTCGCCGTTGGTCCGGGGCGCGTGAACGACATCGGAGCGGACGTGACGCACCTGGCCGGCGGCCCCGCGAGCGTTCTGCTCGTCGCCGATCCGGGGCTGGCGGCACTGGGGATCACCGACCGGGTCGAAGCGGCGCTGCCCGCGGGCGGCCACCGGGTCGTCCGCTTCGAGGACTTCGCCAGCGATCCGGCTGAAGCCGCGGTATCCGCCGGCGCGCTCAAGGCCTGGGAGGTCAAGGCGCAAGCCGTCGTCGGCCTCGGCGGCGGATCCGCCCTCGATGCCGCCAAGATGATCGCCGCGATGGCCGTCGCCGACCGGCCTGTCGAGGACTATCGCCTCGCCGCCAATCCGTTACCCCAGCGGCGCGTGCAGATGATCTGTGTTCCGACCACGGCGGGTACAGGATCCGAGACGACCGCGGTGTCGGTCCTGTCGAGCCCGGATCATGCCAAATACTGGTATTGGGGCGATGCCCTGAAACCCGATTTCGTCATCCTCGACCCCGTGCTTACGGTCGGTCTGCCGGCGCCGCTGACAGCGGCGACCGGCGTCGACGCGCTGGTCCACGCGATCGAGGCGGCCACCAACCGCTACGCCAATCCCGGTAACGATTTCTCTGCATTCGCAGCGATCCGGCTGGCTGTCGGATCTTTGCAGAAAGCTGTCTCCGACCCGGAGGATCTGGATGCGCGGACACGGATGTTGCTTGCCGCCTGCTCCGCCGGCGTCGCGATAGACAACGTCGGCACCGCTCTCGCGCACAACATCGGCCACGCGCTTGGCAGCCTGATGCCGATCCACCACGGCCGCGCGGTGGCGATCGCCATGGCCGCGACACTGCCCTGGGTGATCGAGGGCAATCGGGACGCATTTGGCCGCGTTGGCGAAGCATTCGGTCTCGACACCGTCGAGGCGCTGCCTGACCGGTTCCGCGCGCTGCTCGACGACCTCGGTATCGACATGAGCCTGCCACGCGCTTTGGACGCGGCAACGCTTGCCGCCCGCATGGGATCGCCCGAAAACGCCGCGATGCTGTCCGCTACCGCGCGGGATGCCACGCCGGCCGACCTGGAAGCCCTGGCGGAAGCGGTCATCGCCACCACGACACAATCTTCGGTGGCGGCGTGAAAATCACCGCAATCGACGTCAGCCATCATCGCCTCGCGCTCGATCCGCCGTTCCACGCGAGCTGGGATACCCGGCCGCGGGAGAATTTCGACGCGACGATCGTCCGTGTCACGACGGACGAGGGGCTGACCGGCATCGGCTCCGGTGACGCCATGGTCGGGTTCGCCGGTCACGAGCATCTCTTCCTCGGCGAGGACCCGATGTGTCTCGAGCGCCATTTCCGCGTGCTCGATAACATCGCCTTCCACTACGGCCGCTGCTGGCCGCTCGACCTGGCGCTTTGGGATCTGGCCGGCAAGATCACCGGCCAGCCGGTCTGGAAGCTGCTCGGCGGCCGCAACGACCGCGTTCCCGCCTACGCCTCGTCCGGCACCTTGCGCGGTCCCGACGCGCTGGCCGATGCGGCGGAGGCCTATATCGCGCGCGGTTTCCGGGCATTGAAGATTCGCTTTCATCGCGGCGACTGGCGCGACGACATCGCAGCGCTTGCCGCCGTTCGTGCGCGTATCGGCGGCCGGCTGACGCTGATGGTCGACTGCAATCAGGGCTGGCGCATGCCCTGGGATACCGCACCGCCGTGGACGCTGAAGGACGCGCTGGCCGTTGCCCGCGAGCTTGAGCGTCTCGACGTCTACTGGATGGAGGAGCCGCTGCATCGCGGCGACCGCGAAGGGATGCGCCGGTTGCGCGAGGCGACCGACGTGCGCATCGCCGCCGGCGAGATGACCCGCGAGCTCTACGAGTTCCGCGATCTGATCGTCGACGGCGCCATCGATATCGTCCAGCCGGACGCGGCCCTCGTCGGCGGCATCACGGGCTTGCGCCGCGTCGCCGTGATGGCCGAGGAACACGGCATCGTCTTCACGCCGCACACCTGGACCAACGGCCTCGGCGTCATCGCCAATGCCCATCTGACCGCGGGCCTCGGCTGCGCACCGTTCATCGAGTTTCCCTTCGATCCGCCGGAATGGTCGCTGGATCGCCGCGATTTCTTCCTTGAGATGCCGGTCGACGTGGACGCGAACGGCGATCTGGTGCTGTCGGAGATGCCTGGTCTCGGTGTGTCGCTTGACGAGGAACAGCTGAAGGCGACGCGGATCGGATAATATGCAGGATTTGTTGAATATGGCACTGCCGCGCTGGGCCCTGGGTCAAGTCCAGGGCACGACGTGCATGGTGGCGCGCGACCGATGAATTGGAGTTCAGCCTCGTGTCCCCGACTTGATCCGGGACCCAGAGGCGGCGCGACAGACGCTAGAGTTTAGGCGAGGAACAGGGCGATAACGGAATGACGAAATCCTACGACGCGGTTGTGATCGGGGCCGGCGTGATCGGCGCAGCGATTGGGCTGGAACTGGCCCGCAAGGGGCAAAAAGTCCTCAATGTCGATATGGCCCCGGCGGCGGGATACGGCTCGACGGCGGGCTCCTGCGCGATCATCCGCACCCATTATTCGACGCTGGAAGGCTCCGCCTTCGCCTACGAAGGTTTCCACTACTGGAAGGCGTGGGCCGACTATCTGGGCGCCGATGATGAACGCGGCCTGGCCGAATTCGCCCAGACCGGCTGCATCGTCATGAAAACGGAAGCCAACGGTCACCTCGCCAATGTCAAGGCGCACATGGATGCGCTCGGCGTACCCTACGAAGATCTCGATACCGCCGCGCTGAAGGAGAAGGCGCCGTATTACGACGTCCATCTCTTCCACCCGCCCAAGCGCCCCGAGGACGAGGGCTTCGGCGAGCCGACCGGCGGCGAGCTGTCCGGCTGCGTCTACTTCCCCTATGCCGGCTATATCACCGACCCGCAGCTCTCCGCCCACAACCTGCAGCGCGCGGCCGAGGCGGCTGGTGGCGAGTTCCTGTTCAACAGGCGGGTCGTGGAGATCGGCAAGGACGGGACCGGCCACATCGCGAGTGTCACCCTGGACGATGGGGAAACGATTGCGACCCGCGTCGTCGTCAATGTCGCCGGCCCCCACTCCTACAAGGTCAACGAACTGGCCGGCGCCACCGCCGACATGAAGATCAAGACCCGGGCGCTGAAGCAGGAAGTGGTGCACGTGCCGATGCCTGTCGGCGACTACGACAGCGTCGGCATGGTGACGTCGGACTCGGACATCGCCTGCTACACGCGCCCCGAGAAAGGCGGCTTTCTGCTGATCGGCTCCGAGGATCCGCCGTGCGATCCGCGCGAATGGGTCGATCCGGACGACTGGGACCGGAACTTCTCCGAGCAGTGGAGGGTGCAGGCGCTGCGGGCCGCCCAGCGTATCCGCAACCTCGGTATTCCCAGCCAGACCAAGGGCGTCACCGAACTCTACGACGTCACCGACGACTGGATCCCGATCTACGACAAGTCCTGCGTGCCGGGCTACTACATGGCCTGCGGATCGAGCGGCAACCAGTTCAAGAACGCCCCCGTCGCCGGCGCCATGATGGCCGACCTGATCGAGAAGGTCGAAGCCGGCCACGACCACGACGCCGATCCCGTCCAGTTCCCGCTCAAGCATATCGGGCGGTCGACCAATGTCGGCTTCTACTCGCGGCTGCGCGTGATCAACCCGGAATCGAGCTTCTCGGTGCTCGGCTAAGGCAAGAGGCCTCTTGAACCTCGTTCGCCGCCAGTGGACACTATCGGCGGCGAACGGGGAGTTTTGATCATGCAGGCTTACATCTACGGTGAAAAGCGCGACCTTCCTGCGGGATTCGGCGAATTTTTCGATAAATCCTGCACGGCGATCGTCTCGATCGACATGCACCAGGGACACCTCGCCGATACCCCGGACTGTCCCTGTCCGGCTCCCCGCGCCCGCGAGATTGTCGAGCCGATCAACCGCTTCCACGCCGCCGCGCGTTCGCTTGGCGTGCCGATCATTCACGTGCGGTCGGTTCTGAGAAAAAGCGGCGCGGATGACATCAATGGCGTCCCCGCCGCTTGGCGGCTGGTCTTCCCGCTTTATGCAGGCGAGATCCCCAATGCCGACGAGCACGCCATCGAGGGCACGCGCTGGACCGAATTCGTGACCGAAGTCGATGCGCGCGACGAAATCGTCGAGACCAAGAAGCGGCTGTCGCCGTTCTATCCGACCGACCTAGATTTCCTGCTGCGTAACATGGGCGTGCGCACTGTCGTTTTCGACGGCGGCTTTACCGATTGCTGCGTGCTGAACGCCGCCTTCGACGCCTCGAACCGAAACTACCGGGTCGTCGTCGCCCGCGATCTGGTGCGCGGCACCAACGAGGAGATGGAGGACGCGGCACTGAAGATCATGTCGCTGCACACCGGCGTGGTGGTCGAGTCCGGGGATCTGCTCGATGTCTGGCGCGACGGGATCGCCGCCGAAGCGGCGGAGTAAGCGCCTGGCACCTAAGCGGCGGCGGCTTCGATAATTTCCACGGCGGCTGCCGTTCCCGGCTCGCGACGGATTTCGGCACTCAGTGCCTCCGCGCGCGCGATCATCGCCGGATCGCGAACCGCCGCGAGCGCTGCCGCCAGCTTATCGGCGCTTAGCGTCTTTTGCCGGATCGGATCCGGTCCGACGCCGAGCGCCGCCACCCGCCGCCCCCAGAACGGCTGGTCGAAGGCGACCGGGCAGATGATCGTCGGTTTTCCCGCCCGAAGGCCCGCGTGGGTCGTGCCGGCGCCACCGTGATGAACGACCGCGGAGCAGCGCGGAAAGAGCCACCCGTGCGGCGCGGACGAAAGCACGTGCAAAGTCTCAGGGACCGCGGTTTCCTGAAGGCCGCCCCAGCCGGTCGCGAGGATCGCGCGCTGCCCCGTTTGCCGCAGCGCTTCCAGCACGGCGCGCGTATTGCGAGCGGCATCCAAGCCGGGCATCGAGCCGAACCCCACATAGACCGGCGGCGCTCCGCCATCGAGAAAGCGTGTCAGAGCCTCCGGCGGAAACCAGTCCTTTTCGTCATCGAGCATCCAGGCGCCGGTCATCTGCTCGCGCGTGCGCCAATCCGCGGGTTTGGGGACGATATGGGGAGAGTAGGCGTGCAGTCTGGACGCGGGCGTTCCCGAAGGGTCGTATCCTCCGAACGGATCTCCGGGGCCGGATAATTCCGGAAGGCGTTCGTGCTGCCATTTCGTCAGCAGTTTCACCGTCATCGCCCGGGCGATCCAGAGAAAGGCCCGGTGGCTCACGAGATTGCCGGCCGGTCCAAGGTTGGGCAGCGGCACCAGAGGACTCGGATAGGCGGAGGTCGCGACCATCCCCGGCATCAGGAAAGAGGGCAGGACAGGAATGCCGAGCTTTTCTCCGAAAGCCGGCGCGCCGGCCATCTTGATATGAAAGACGATAAGGTCCGGTTCGAAGTCACGCGTGATCGCCCAGCTTTCGTCGAGCTGGCGGATCGCTTCTCCCTTGAAATGCCGCCAGGCCTTGAGCTTGCCGGAGAAGCTCTTCATGGCGTCCTGAATCAGCGGATCCCTGATGAGCGCCCGGACATCGTCGGAGATCGGCGCCGACGCAAGCCCATGCGCCTCGATCAGATCGTCGAAGCCGCGTCCCGTCGTAATCGTGACCTCATGGCCGCGCGCTTTCAGTGCGGCGCCCAACGCCACATAGGGCTGTACGTCGCCACGTGAGCCAAGGGTCATCAATTGAATGCGCACGTCGCTACCCTATCCGATTTTGACCTGCCGGTGTTTCTGGCGCACAGGCAAACCGCTCTCGCGGGGGTGGCCCAGTCGACCTTTCATCTGTTAGGCAGATATATGGCTATGGAAACCTCGACCGATCAGGCGAAATCTGGCGACGCGGACATTGAACGCCGTCTGGCCGACATCGAAATCACCGCGGAATCGGCCACCCCGGTGACCGACACCTTCTTCTCGCGCGTCCCTGAAGAGGCCGTTTCCGGCCTTCTGGAAAGCCTTGACGAGAAGCACACCGCCGAACTGGCGCAGATGCAGCCGATGTCGCGGAACTACAAGCGCAAGCTCCTGCAATTCGGCGTCGGCGGAACGTTTCCGGGTTTCGAGAAAGCCGGCCTTCTTAGCCTGAATGTCCCAAAAGGTGTCCACTCGGTGGTCGGTGCCCGCCAGCCTGCCGGAAACATCCGCCTGTGCGACATGTTCGTCGATGCGGTGACGAAAGCCGGGGAGTCGATCGGTCCCGGAGACCGGCTGCTGGATTTCGGCGCATCTTCGGGCCGGGTGATACGAAACCTCGCGGCATACTACCCCGAAGCGGTTTGCGAGGCTTGCGATCCCCGGCGCGAAACGATCGAGTGGGCGGCGGCCAATATCACGACGGTCAAGTTCTATGCAAGTCCCGTGATGCCTCCGCTGCCGGTTGCCGCACACGCCTACAAGGCGG